>NZ_DJAS01000023.1:0-357028 GCF_002429765.1 Sphingobacterium sp. UBA5996 | reverse complement strand
TATTTCATTTTGGGCATAACTACCTGGAAAGATGGGAGATTCTTTTTGTATAACAGTTATAAGTACACCTATAAAAGACTTGAAATACAAGTTACAATCATAAAAACACCTCTTTTTATTCCTGTTTAAGAGAATGAAAAAAGAAAGATAAGAGGGGTAAAATCAAATGAAAAAGCACAGATCTACCAAGAAATATCGACAAGTAACCGACAACGATTTCCAGTCGTTGTGGGATATTTGTCGATATAGTGCTAATAACGCATTCTACATAAACCAAAAAAGGTCCAAGTATACACTTGGACCCTTTATATAAAATAATCGATTAACGATTAATCTTCTTCTTTCGAAGCCAACAATTGATCGTACTCTTCGCGAGAACCGACGATTAAGTTGCTGTATTGACGGATACCTGTACCAGAAGGGATCAAGTGACCAACAATTACGTTTTCTTTCAAACCTAATAAGTTATCACGTTTACCTGCGATAGCAGCCTCGTTCAACACTTTTGTAGTCTCTTGAAAAGAGGCTGCAGAGATGAACGATTTCGTACCCAATGAAGCTCTGGTAATACCTTGTAACAATGGACTTGACGTTGCCGGAATTGCTTCACGAACTTCAACAAGTTTTAAGTCACGACGTTTCAAACTAGAGTTCTCTTCTCTTAATCCACGTAAAGAAACAATTTGTCCCGGACGTAGCGTATTAGAGTCTCCTGCATCAACAACGACCTTTTTGTCAAACAAGGAATCATTTTCTTCCATGAAATCCCATTTGTTAACTGCTTCTTTTTCTAAGAAACGAGTATCTCCCGGATCCTCAATATTAACTTTTTGCATCATCTGGTGAACGATCGTCTCGAAGTGTTTATCGTTGATCTTTACACCTTGCAGACGGTATACCTCTTGGATACCATTCACAATGTAATGTTGCACAGCTGAAGGGCCTTTAATCGACAAGATATCCGCTGGAGAAATCGAACCATCCGATAATGGCATACCTGCTTTCACAAAGTCATTGTCCTGAACAAGGATGTGTTTGGAAAGTGGCACCAAGTATTTCTTGATTTGACCATCACGAGACTCGATAGACATCTCACGGTTACCACGTTTCACACCACCTAATGTTACCACACCGTCGATTTCTGTTACAACAGCAGGATTAGATGGGTTACGTGCTTCGAATAATTCCGTTACACGTGGCAGACCACCCGTGATATCTCGCGTTTTACCTGTAGAACGAGGAATCTTAACTAAGATACCACCTTCTTTCACAGTGACACCATTAGCCACAGAAACGTGCGCTCCAACCGGAATGTTGTATGTACGAATAACTTCTCCAGATTTATCTAAAATCTTGATAGATGGGTTTTTCGTTTTATCCCGTGTCTCAATAATTACCTTCTCTTTGTGACCAGTCTGCTCATCTGATTCTTCACGGAAGGTAACACCTTCGATGATAGCATCAAATTCAACTTTACCGGCAAATTCAGAAATAATCACCGCGTTATATGGATCCCACTCTACCAATTTATCTCCTTTTGATACCGCGGCACCATCTTCAACGAATAACTGCGAACCGTAAGGAATATTTTGTTGGAAAACAATTTTATTATGTGCATCAATGATTTTGACCTCACCAGAACGGCCTAAGACCACCTGATGCGTGCCATTATCGTTTGTTTGCGAAACTGTACGTACATTTTCAAATTCGATTCTACCATCATATTTAGAAATGATACTTGAATCAGCAGCAATGTTGGATGCCGTACCACCCACGTGGAATGTACGAAGTGTTAACTGTGTACCTGGTTCACCAATGGATTGCGCGGCAATAACACCGACAGCTTCACCCAACTGAACACGCTTACCTGACGCCAAGTTGCGTCCGTAACAACACGCACAAACACCACGCTTAGACTCACATGTTAATACCGTACGAATCTCAATTCCTTCAATACCTGCTTTTTCAATAGTTTCAGCAATTTCCTCCGTGATATCTTCGTTTGCAGAAACGATCAATTCATCAGTTTCCGGATGAAGTACATCATGCAGTGGCGTACGACCTAAAATACGATCGAATAATGGTTCAACAACGTCATCATTATCTTTTAATGCTGTTGTATATATACCACGCAAACCACCACAATCTTGTTCCACAACGATCATGTCTTGCGCTACATCATGTAAACGACGAGTCAAGTAACCCGCATCCGCTGTTTTCAATGCCGTATCGGCAAGACCTTTACGCGCACCGTGGGTAGAGATAAAGTATTCCAATACGGACAAACCTTCTTTAAAGTTTGACAAGATCGGGTTTTCGATAATCTCACCACCAGAAGTACCTGATTTTTGAGGTTTCGCCATCAAACCACGCATACCACATAACTGACGGATCTGCTCTTTCGAACCACGGGCTCCAGAATCCAACATCATATAAACAGAGTTGAAACCTTGGTTATCATTCGAAAGAATATCCATAACGTGAGCAGTCAATCTGTTGTTGATCCGCGTCCAGATATCGATGATTTGGTTGTAACGTTCGTTGTTCGTAATGAAACCCATGTTGTAGTTGTTCATTACTTCTTCAACCTCGTTAGTTGCTTGTTGAATCAATTCGGCTTTCGCAGCAGGGATATTCAAATCTTCCAAGTTGAAAGAAAGACCTCCTTTGAAGGCTGTCTGATATCCTAATTCTTTCATATCATCCAAGAACTGTGCCGCACGAGCCATACCCGTAGTCTTCACAATTTCACCGATGATATTACGCAACGATTTTTTCGTAAGCAATTCGTTGACAAATCCCATTTCTTCAGGAACAACTTGGTTGAAGATCACGCGACCTACTGTTGTTTCTAACAAGGTATCAACGATGCTACCATCTTTTTGTCTAACTTTTGTTTTTACTTTGATCCAAGCGTGCAGGTCAATTTTCTTCTCGTTTAAAGCGATGATTACCTCTTCAGCGGAATAGAAAGTCATATCTTGACCTCTTACGATATGATCGCCAGCGGTTTTACGGCCTTTAGTAATATAATAAAGACCCAATACCATGTCTTGAGATGGTACTGTGATTGGAGAACCATTCGCAGGGTTTAAAATATTGTGCGCGCCTAACATCAAGATTTGAGCTTCCAATACTGCGGCATTACCTAGCGGTAAGTGAACCGCCATTTGGTCACCATCAAAATCGGCGTTGAACGCTGTACACACTAAAGGGTGTAATTGAATTGCTTTACCCTCTACTAATGTAGGCTGGAAAGCCTGAATACCCAAACGGTGAAGCGTAGGTGCACGGTTTAGCAATACAGGGTGACCTTTCAATACATTTTCAAGGATATCCCATACCACTGGATCTTTACGATCAACAATTTTTTTAGCTGATTTTACTGTTTTAACAATACCGCGCTCGATCATCTTACGGATGATAAACGGTTTGTAAAGTTCAGCAGCCATATCTTTAGGAAGACCACACTCGTGTAATTTCAAGTGAGGACCTACCACAATTACCGAACGAGCCGAATAATCCACACGTTTACCTAGCAAGTTTTGACGGAAACGACCTTGTTTACCTTTCAAAATGTCAGATAAAGACTTCAGTGCACGGTTACCTTCTGTTTTAACTGCGTTCACTTTACGTGAGTTGTCAAATAGAGAGTCTACCGCTTCTTGAAGCATACGTTTTTCGTTACGTAGGATTACTTCAGGAGCTTTGATTTCGATCAAACGTTTTAAACGGTTATTACGGATAATCACACGACGGTATAAGTCATTCAAATCCGAAGTCGCAAAACGACCACCATCCAAAGGCACTAAAGGACGCAATTCAGGTGGAATGATTGGAACAATTTTCACAATCATCCATTCTGGGCGATTTTCGATATTCTCACGTGAACTACGGAAAGCTTCAACCACATGAAGGCGTTTTAACGCTTCATTTTTACGTTGTTGAGAAGTCTCATTAGCAGCCTGGTGGCGTAAATCGTATGACAATTGATCCAAATCAATACGTTTCAACAAATCCTCCAATGCCTCAGCACCCATCTTAGCGACAAATTTCTGAGGATCGTTATCGTCTAAATATTGATTTTCTTTTGGTAAGGTATCCAAAATATCTAAATATTCTTCTTCAGTCAAGAAGTCCATAAAGTTGATACCATCTTCTTCCTTAATACCGGCTTGGATAACCACATAACGTTCATAGTAAATGATCATATCCAATTTCTTGGTCGGAAGTCCCAATAAATAACCAATTTTATTAGGAAGAGAACGGAAATACCAAATGTGCGCAACAGGAACTACCAAGTTGATATGTCCCATACGCTCACGACGTACTTTCTTCTCTGTTACTTCGACACCACAACGGTCACATACAATACCTTTATAACGGATACGTTTGTATTTACCACAGTGACATTCATAGTCCTTTACGGGACCAAAAATACGCTCACAGAATAAACCGTCACGTTCCGGTTTGTAGGTACGATAGTTAATCGTTTCTGGTTTTGTAACTTCACCACTTGAGCGTTCCAGAATAGTTTCTGGAGAAGCCAAGCTGATCGTAATCGACGTGAAGTTGCTTTTAATTTTATTATCTTTTTTGTAAGACATACTTATTCAAAAGTTAAAGCTTTATAAAGAAGCTTTGAAGGACCGAGCCCTTCAAAGCCCTAATTGCTTAATTAATCCAATGTGATATCTAGACCCAATCCACGCAACTCGTGTACCAATACGTTGAACGATTCTGGTACCGATGGTGTCGGAAGATTGTTACCTTTTACGATTGCTTCGTAAGTTTTGGCACGACCGACCACGTCATCCGATTTCACAGTCAAGATTTCTTGAAGGATGTTAGACGCACCGAATGCTTCCAATGCCCAAACCTCCATCTCACCGAAACGTTGACCACCGAATTGTGCTTTACCACCGAGAGGTTGTTGTGTGATCAATGAGTACGGACCGATTGAACGTGCGTGCATTTTATCATCCACCATGTGACCTAATTTCAGCATGTAGATTACACCCACTGTTGTTGGTTGGTCAAAACGGTCACCTGTCAATCCGTTATACAAATATGTACGTCCAGACTTTGGTAAACCTGCTTTCGCAACCCAATCCTGTACCTGATCCATTTCAGCACCGTCAAAGATAGGTGTAGCAAATTTAACCCCTAATTTCTGACCTGCCCAACCCAATACGGTTTCGTAGATCTGTCCCAAGTTCATCCGTGAAGGTACCCCTAGTGGGTTCAACACGATATCAACTGGTGTACCATCTTCTAAGAAAGGCATATCCTCATCACGTACGATACGTGCAACGATACCTTTGTTACCGTGACGCCCAGCCATCTTATCCCCTACTTTCAGCTTACGTTTTTTAGCAACGTAAACTTTAGCCATCTGCACAATTCCGGATGGAAGTTCATCACCGACAGATACTGCAAATTTATCACGTTTAAACGAACCTAGCTCTTCATTAATTTTAATGTTATAATTATGAAGGGCCATTTTGATCAACTCGTTTTTATCTTCGTCAGTTGTCCATCCCATCGGGTTGATGTTGTTGTAATCTAATTCAGCCAAGATTTTTTGTGTAAACTTAGCACCTTTAGCAACCAACAACTCTTTATATACGTTGTAGACACCTTGGCTTGTTTTACCATTCACTATTGTAAATAATTTTTCCACCAAACGTTCTTTCAACGATTTAACAGCTCTATCATGAGCAACTTCTAGCTTCTCTAAAGTTTTACGTTCAACTTCTTTAGACATTTTCTTCGCCCGGGAGAATAACTTCGTATCGATAACAACACCTTTTAATGAAGGCGGAGTTTTCAATGAAGCGTCTTTTACATCACCAGCTTTGTCACCAAAGATTGCACGCAACAATTTCTCTTCTGGAGAAGGATCAGACTCACCTTTAGGTGTGATTTTACCGATGAGGATATCACCACCCCCAACTTCAGCACCAATACGGATAATACCATTTTCGTCCAAGTCTTTTGTTGCTTCCTCAGAAACGTTAGGAATATCAGCAGTTAACTCTTCTTCACCACGTTTTGTATCACGAACTTCAAGTTCAAATTCCTCAATGTGAAGAGAAGTAAACCAATCTTCTTTCGCTACACGTTCAGAAATTACGATCGCATCCTCAAAGTTATATCCTTGCCAAGGCATGAATGCCACTTTTAGGTTACGACCCAATGCCAATTCACCATTTTCAGTTGCATAACCTTCACACAATACCTGTCCTGGTTCAACTCGTTGACCTTTCTTAACGATAGGCTTCAAGTTCATACATGTATTTTGATTGGTTTTCTTAAACTTGATCAACTTATACGTTTTGACATCATCATCAAATGATACAAGACGATCATCGTCGTTTCTGTCATAACGGATCTTAATTTCATCAGCATCTACATACTCCACTACCCCGTGACCCTCAGCATTGACCAACGTACGTGAATCTTTCGCAACACGCCCTTCAAGACCAGTACCTACAATAGGAGCTTGTGGACGCAATACAGGCACAGCCTGACGTTGCATGTTTGATCCCATCAAAGCACGGTTGGCATCATCATGTTCCAAGAAAGGAATCAACGAAGCCGCAATAGATGTAATTTGATTAGGAGCAACGTCCATATAATCGAGCATATTAGGCTCAATAATTGGGAAGTCACCCTCATATCTGGCTTTCACTTTTGCATCTTCGAAATTACCTTTGTCATCATACAAAGCATTCGCTTGCGCAATTGTTTTACCATCTTCGTCCTCAGCAGATAAATATACGACAGGCTCGTCAACGACAACTACCCCGTCTTTTACCTTACGGTAAGGAGTTTCGATAAATCCTAAGTGGTTGATTTTTGCGTGTACAGCCAAAGAGGAAATCAAACCGATGTTTGGTCCCTCTGGTGTTTCAATTGTACAAAGACGACCATAGTGCGTATAGTGAACGTCACGAACTTCGAAACCTGCACGTTCACGAGAAAGACCACCTGGACCTAAAGCTGACAAACGACGCTTATGCGTAATTTCAGCAAGAGGGTTAGTTTGGTCCATAAACTGAGACAATTGGTTTGTACCGAAGAACGAATTGATTACCGACGAAAGTGTACGTGCATTAATCAAATCAGTCGGTGTAAATACCTCATTATCTCGGATATTCATACGCTCTCTGATTGTACGAGCCATACGAGATAGACCAACACCAAACTGAGCATATAATTGTTCGCCTACAGTACGTACACGACGGTTCGACAAGTGGTCAATATCATCAACCTCTGCTTTAGAGTTGATCAAATTGATCAAATACTTCACAATTGCAATGATATCCTCACGGGTTAATACTTTCGTATCATCCGGAGTATCCAACTTCAACTTACGGTTGATACGGTAACGACCTACATCGCCCAAATCATAACGTTTGTCAGAGAAAAATAAACGGTCGATGATACCACGCGCAGTTTCCTCATCTGGTGGTTCAGCGTTACGTAATTGGCGATAGATATGTTCTACAGCTTCTTTCTCCGAGTTGGACGTATCTTTTTGTAAAGTGTTATATATAATAGAATAGTCAGCATTGTTCGACTCATCGTCTTTCGCTAAGATAATAGACTTAACGCCAGCTTCGATAATAAAATCAATGTGATCATCTTCTAGAACAGTTTCACGCTCAAGGATAATTTCATTACGATCGATGGATACTACTTCACCAGTATCTTCATCCACGAAATCTTCTACCCATTTTTTCAATACCCTAGCCGCAAGACGGCGACCAACATATTTTTTAAGACCAGATTTACTAACTTTTACTTCATCCGCTAAATCGAACAATTCCAAGATATCTTTATCCGAATCGTATCCGATAGCACGCAATAAGGTAGTAACTGGGAATTTCTTTTTACGGTCGATATAAGCATACATGACATTGTTTACGTCAGTCGCAAATTCGATCCAAGATCCTTTGAAAGGAATTACCCTTGCAGAATAAAGTTTAGTACCATTTGTGTGTCTACTTTGACCAAAGAAAACGCCTGGTGAACGGTGTAATTGCGATACGATAACACGCTCTGCACCATTTACCACGAAAGTACCTTTAGGAGTCATATAAGGGATAGTCCCTAGATATACATCCTGAACAATAGTTTCGAAATCTTCGTGTTCTTCATCATTACAAGATAACTTTAACTTAGCCTTTAAAGGAACGCTATAAGTCAAGCCGCGCTCGATACACTCTTGGATATCATAACGTGGTGGATCAATGAAATAATCCAAAAACTCTAGCACAAAAATGTTTCTTGAATCAGAAATAGGGAAGTTTTCCGAGAATACCTTGAACAGCCCTTCCTGATGGCGGTTGTCAGAAGTAGTTTCTAATTGAAAAAACTCCTTGAAAGATTCCAATTGCACATCTAAGAAATCTGGATACTCCAATACTTTCTTACTTGTTGCAAAGTTTATTCTTTCTTGTTGAATATTATTGTTTGCCAAGGGAATATGAATTTTAGTTTTAAAAAAACTGCGCTTACACTTATGCTGTAAACCACGTGTCCACTGTGCCCAGCATATACACAGCATAGTGGCGTATTGATATAAATAGGAATAGACTCTGACGAAAAATCGTCAGAGTCTAAACCTTTTCGGGCTAATTAGTTGAGATTATTTAATCTCAACAACAGCACCAGCTTCTTCTAATTGTTTTTTCAAAGCTTCTGCTTCGTCTTTAGATACACCAGCTTTTAATTCTTTAGGTGCTCCGTCAACTAAATCTTTAGCTTCTTTCAAGCCTAATCCAGCTAAATCTTTAACCAATTTAACTACAGCTAATTTTTGACCACCAGCTTCTTTCAAGATAACGTCAAATGAAGTTTTCTCTTCTGCAGCAGCAGCACCACCTTCAGCTGGAGCAGCAGCTACAGCAACAGCAGCAGCAGCAGGCTCGATGCCATACTCGTCTTTTAAGATATCAGCTAATTCTTTAACTTCTTTTACTGTTAAGTTAACTAACTGTTCAGCAAGTTGTTTTAAATCTGCCATTTTATTTTGAATTTTTGAATGTACTTTATAAAAATTGTTAATTAAATTGTAACGAATGTTTCTGTTCTAGAGGACTCGTTAACCTCTTTCTTCTAAAGCTTTTACTAAACCTGCAACCGTATTTCCTCCTGATTGAAGAGCTGAAATAACATTTTTCGCAGGAGATTCCAAGGCTGCGATAACGTCCGCAATAAGCTCGTTTTTAGATTTAAGATTAACTAATGCAGTTAATTGATTATCTCCAACGAATGCTGTTGCTTCAATGAAAGCCGCTTTTAATAACGGTTTTTCATTAGTTTTACGCAATTCTTTGATTAATTTCGCAGGCGCATTAGCGACTTCTGAAAACATCATTGTAGACGCACCTTTAAGCGTTCCAAAAATATCTTCTTCATCAACACCAGCTTCGATTAATGCTTTCTTGATTAAAGTGTTTTTCACAGCTTTAATCTCGATGCCTTGTTCAAAACATTTACGACGAATGTTATTCACTTTTTCAACGGACAACTCAGCAGTATCGGCAATATAGAAGTTACCGTAAGATTTAATCTGTTCGGCCAAAGCTTGAACAATTTCTTGTTTTTCTTCTTTTCTCATGATTAAATACCTGCTACTGATTTAGTCTCAATATGAATACCAGGACTCATAGTTGAGGAAATGTGAATACTTTTAAAGTAAGTTCCTTTAGCTGCAGATGGTTTCAAACGAGCTAGAGTTTGTAATACCTCTAGTGCGTTATCATATATCTTATCTGCATCGAACGACGCTTTACCAATAGAAGTATGGATGATACCGGTTTTGTCAACTTTGAAATCGATCTTACCACCTTTTACATCTGTTACAGCTTTACCAACTTCTGTTGTAACCGTACCAGTTTTAGGGTTAGGCATCAAGTTTCTTGGACCTAAAATACGACCCAATTTACCAACTTTAGCCATAACACTAGGCATAGTAATAATGATATCAACGTCAGTCCAACCACCTTCAATTTTGCTGATGTAATCATCTAAACCTACGTAGTCTGCACCTGCCGCTTTAGCTTCTTCTTCCTTATCAGGAGTACATAAAACTAAAACACGAACAGTTTTACCAGTACCGTGAGGTAATGTCGCAATACCACGAACCATTTGATTTGCTTTACGAGGATCTACGCCCAAACGAACGTCGATATCCACAGAAGCATCAAATTTGGTCAATGAGATTTCTTTAACTAAAGCCGAAGCTTCTTTCAAAGAGTATGCTTTACCAGCTTCAATTTTGGATAGTGCCGCTTTTTGATTTTTTGTTAATCTAGCCACTTTTCTTAAATTGATTTCTTAATTAATTGTTCCAAGGAGCATTACCTGACACGGTAATACCCATACTACGTGCTGTACCCGCTACCATTTTCATAGCAGACTCTACAGTAAATGCATTTAAATCAGGCATTTTATCTTTAGCGATGGTCTCAACTTGTTCCCAAGTGATAGCCGCAACTTTTTTACGGTTAGGCTCGCCAGATCCACTTTTTAATTTAGCAGCGTCTTTCAACTGAACCGCTACCGGTGGAGTCTTGATGATAAAATCAAATGATTTATCAGCGTAAACTGTAATGACAACAGGCAATACTTGACCTGGTTTGTCTTGCGTACGAGCGTTAAACTGCTTACAGAAATCCATGATATTCACACCTTTAGCACCCAATGCAGGTCCTACTGGAGGTGAAGGATTCGCAGCTCCGCCCTTAACTTGTAATTTTACTAACGCACTGACTTCTTTTGCCATTTTGTTTTGAATTTAATTTTGTTAAATGTCTGTTAGTAAGTTGGAAGCAAATAACGTAACATTCATCGGCCAGGACGTAACACCCCAACCGAGGTGCAAAGTTAATAAGAAGATTTGACTCCTGCAAGTATCTAACTTTTAATTTTTCAGGAATTTATAACTTTTGTTAAAATCCAAACCTAAAGTCGGCCTGGATATTAAAAAAGTATTTCATTACTATTTTTAAAATTTAACGTCAGTAATACAGTTCAGCACCCAATCCATGGCAGGATCTCTTCCGCTAACAACATCATCAGCACTTGGTACGACAGGAACATCTGGCATGACACCCCGCCCCTCTTCACTAACTTGATAATAGGGTCTCACCTCCATTAAACCAAAACGCCAACGTAAATGGGAGTTCGGGAGTTTTAGCACAGGGAGGATTCCTGCCACCGTCCCATTGGCAGCACCGCCGGTTTCCTCTCCGACAAAAACAGCCCGCTTCGCAACTTTTAGATTTGTAGCAATTAAACTCGCTGCAGAAAAAGTTCCCCCATCGATCAATACAAATAAATTGCCCCGATACCGGTTTGCTTTTGATTGTTTGACTTTACTCCCTGTAAGATGAGTATAATCTATGCCATCTCTAGAAAACGTCTTTGCCCAAGTTACAACAGCACTCGGTATAATAAACGGCGATAAAATTGGATAAGACCAGCCCGGAAGTCCTTTCATCTGGTAAAAAGGCAGGTTGAATTTAGAGGTGATGACTGCTGGATAAACAAATTGGAATTGATCATCTTCCACCAAATAGCTATATAGCTCGCAAACATCGGACAATCGTCCGCCCAGATTCCCACGAAGGTCAAGAATCAGATGCTGTACCGAACAACGATCTAGACGATCAAAAATCATCTTATAGGCTTCCTTTGGCCGCCCATAAGAAAAGTCGGCCATCTTTAGTAAAGCAACAGTGCTATCTTCCTTTACCGGAAAAGAAAGCTGTTTGCTGATCTGCTTAAGGTTGACATTATAACCGAATATCTTGCGTTGCTTTTTCGTATCAGCCTTATTTTCCGCAGGCTTATCTTTCTTTTCAGTAGCAGCCTGCTTCACTCCCGCCTTACCCTTTTGCTCAGCTGATGCGAACCTTCTTAAAACAGTTCGCTGATAGGTGCTATCGGCGCAAGAAAGCAAGATCACAACCGAGTCGCGATAACCTATCTCCAAAGGATAGTAGCGCGGTAATAAACGCTCAAAAGCCCGATCTATAAATGTTGTATTATAGCCGTCTGAAGTGAAGGTGGGGCGATACTTGATGTATAAACTTTGCGGCTGTATTCCCTCAATAGCAAGTATTTTGGATCCGACAAGCAAAGTTGAATCTGAGGTCCCATTTTTTGAGAGATAGAGTGTATTTTCTGTCCAATGAAAGCCTAATTGGGAAAGGGGGCCCTTGCTTTTTTGGTAGCGGACTTTATCCTTACCTTTCGGATCAAATTTAAAAATAAGTGGACTTAAAGTCATATGCCCTTGCCGAACTTGAGCCAGCACGGCCGCTAATGCCAGCTGGAACTGGTTGGGCAATAACGGTTGACGAATGGTGGAACGAAGACTGTCAAACTTAGCTTTCAACTGATTCTGCTGCACATAAAGAAACAGGTCGGGATGCATGTTCCATAGATTACGTTCAACATAGTTGATATCCTGCAGCATGGCTTTGACGGACAGTGGAGTCTGAATAAATCGATTATACTTCGCTACACTTGTACAGCTTATCAATGTAAAGAAGTATAACAATAGAAATAGATAAATTACTGGCTTTTTCATCGGCAGTAAGATACAAAAAAAGCCTTCCAATTTTCATGAAAAGCTTTTCTCTATCGTTAATTACTAATTTTACTCTTTTTCTACTTGCATGTAGTTTAGTTCAAGTGGCGTCTTACGACCGAATACTTTCACCATCACGATTAATTTCTTTTTATCCTCGTGAACTTCTTCGATCTCTCCAGTAAATCCATTGAAAGGACCATCATTCACTTTGACTGTTTCACCCACGTAGTAAGGAACATTAATGGTTTCACCTTGCTCTGCCATTTCATCAACCTTACCTAGGATACGATTTACCTCTGCTTGGCGTAAAGGGACAGCATTACCAGCTTTATCTCCCAAGAAACCAATTACGCTATTGATATTTTTAATGACGTGCTCTAACTCACCATCAAGTGCAGCTTCTAACAAAACATAACCAGGATAGTAGTTACGTTCTTTAGCAACTTTCTTACCATCGCGCATTAAATAGTATTTCTCCATTGGAATCAACACTTGAGGAATCAAGTGTTCAATACCTAAACGGCTAACCTCGGCATCAATATATTGCTTTACTTTCTTTTCTTTACCACTTACAGCACGAACTACGTACCACTTTAAACCTTGATCTGCCATAAATAAATACGATTGAAAAATTAAGAAGCAATACCGTACAAGAATTCTAACCCTACACTTGAAGCTTTATCCATTACAAAGACTACCAATGCAATAAGAAGAGAAGCAACAAGCACAATAACAGCTGAACTTTGTAACTGAGACCATGTAGGCCAAGTCACTTTCTCAGTGATCTCTACATAAGAGTCTTTAAAAAAATCAAGTACTTTTGCCATTTTAGTTTATCTGTTTTTATAAGCACGGGCACCAGGACTCGAACCCAGACCAAAGGTTTTGGAGACCTTCGTTCTACCTTTAAACTATGCCCGTGTATTTCTTATTTTGTGATGCAAATATAGTGTTTTAAACCACTTTCTGCAAATCTTTTTTCACTTTTTTTTATTCTAATCCGATAAATCGCTTATCGAAAAAATAAGCTAATCAACCTGAGTCGATTAGCTTATTCTATGTGATTCTAGATCCTTATTTAAGACTAGATAATTTCAGTTACCTGACCAGCACCTACTGTACGACCACCTTCACGGATAGCGAAACGTAGACCTTTTTCCATTGCAATCGCAGAAATTAATTTCACGCTGATTGTAACGTTATCACCTGGCATAACCATTTCTGTACCTTCTGGTAAAGAGATTTCTCCAGTTACGTCAGTTGTACGGAAATAGAATTGAGGACGGTATTTGTTGAAGAATGGTGTGTGACGACCACCTTCAGCTTTTGACAATACGTAAACCTCTGCTTTGAAATGATCGTGAGGAGTTACTGAACCTGGTTTACAGATAACCATACCACGTTTGATATCAGTTTTCTCAATACCACGTAACAATAAACCTACGTTATCACCAGCCTCACCGTAATCTAAGATTTTACGGAACATCTCAACACCTGTTACTGTAGATTTCAAGTTCTCAGCACCCATACCTAAGATCTCAACTGGATCACCAGAGTTGATTACACCTCTTTCGATACGACCTGTAGCAACTGTACCACGACCTGTGATCGAGAATACGTCCTCTACTGGCATCAAGAAAGGTAAGTCAGTCAAACGTGGAGGAATTGGAATGTAGTTATCAACAGCATCCATTAATTCCATGATTTTCTCAACCCACTCAGGCTCACCATTCAATGCACCTAAAGCAGAACCTTTGATTACAGGGATATCATCACCAGGGAATTCGTAGAATGATAATAACTCACGAACTTCCATTTCAACTAAGTCTAACAACTCAGGATCATCAACTAAGTCAGTTTTGTTCATGAATACTACTAACGCAGGAACACCTACTTGGCGAGCCAACAAGATGTGCTCACGAGTTTGAGGCATAGGACCATCAGTCGCAGCAACTACGATGATAGCACCGTCCATTTGAGCAGCACCAGTTACCATGTTCTTAACGTAGTCAGCGTGACCTGGACAGTCAACGTGTGCATAGTGACGGTTAGCTGTAGAATATTCTACGTGCGCAGTATTGATTGTGATACCACGCTCTTTTTCTTCAGGAGCAGAGTCAATTGAATCAAATGAACGAGCTTCTGACAAACCTTTATCAGCCAATACTTTAGTGATAGCAGCTGTAGTTGTAGTTTTACCGTGGTCAACGTGACCGATAGTACCAATGTTTAAGTGTGGTTTACTACGGTCAAATTTCTCTTTTGCCATGTTTATGCGAATTAGTAATTATAAATTATTTCTATTTGTTATATACTCTTGCTTAACTTTTACAAGTACGAGCCAAAGATGGGATTTGAACCCACGACCTCTTCCTTACCAAGGAAGTGCTCTACCCCTGAGCTACTTCGGCTTACTAAAAAACCTTATTTACGTATTAATGCCCCCACCTTTAGATACATTATTATCAAAGAAGATAGAGACTAAATTTAATACTTGAAAAATTTGAGCGGAAGACGAGGTTCGAACTCGCGACCTATAGCTTGGAAGGCTATCGCTCTACCAACTGAGCTACTTCCGCTTAACAATCAGAAATTAGAATAATCTAATCATCTAATTAAAAAAAAAGTGTGGAGGGAGAAGGATTCGAACCTTCGAAGCCGAAGCAACGGATTTACAGTCCGTCCCATTTGACCGCTCTGGAACCCCTCCAGACCTGTAACTCGCGTTACATTTAGAGCCTCTTATCGGAATCGAACCAATGACCTACTGATTACAAGTCAGTTGCTCTACCAGCTGAGCTAAAGAGGCTTCTAATATCTTTTTTAAAACTTACATTCTATCAACGTCTGACCAAGCATTTCTACCTTTTCAGCGAGTGCAAATATCGAATTTACTTTTGATTTCTGCAAGTTTATTTTTTATTTTTTTTCATTTAAAGAACTAAGCAAACTTTCGTTGTTTTGAACCGTTGTTCCCTTGTTTGCTGATGCAAAGATAGACACAAAACTCACTTTACAAAAATATTTATCAAAAAAAAACCACACTTTTGGTCAATGATACTGATATGCAGCACAATAATTTTTCTATGCTTATTTGCCTGTTTTGGTTATTTACCTAATATACTATCTTTGGGCATGCAAATTTTACCGCAATCACTTTCTAAACTTATCCCATACTCGACACTTGTCACGGTGCTTTTGATGGGATCAGTTGAATTGAAGGCTCAAAATATTATTCAAAAATTGAGTAAAAAATTTCTTTCTTCCGAAAGAGACTCCACGCGTTCCGGCAGTTTTATGGTGTTGCCGGCGATTGGTTATGCACAGGAAACAGGTGTCGAATATGGCCTAGCCAGCACCTATAATTTTTATCTGGACAAATCTGACCCCAAAATACGGACCTCAACGGTCATGGTCATGGGAACTTTCACATCCAACAGCCAATCGAACTTCAAACTGCAGACAGATCTATGGACCAAAAATAACGACTACCATTTAATCAGTGAAATACGTTACCGAAACTGGCCCTTTAACTATTATGGGGTGGGTATGGACACCTGGAAAGCAAATGAAGAGCGCATCGATCAAAAATTATTTCGCATCAAACTGGAAGCTGAAAAGAAAATCAGCAATAACCTTTACTCGGGTCTCAATATTCAATACGACAACTTTACCATTCGTAGCGATACAGCCGATCGCATTTTCAATCAGTCCGACCTTATTGGAAAAACTGGCGGACAACAATTACTCCTAGGGCTATCGCAATTGTTTGACAACAGGGACAATGTTTCTTATACCACAACGGGCTATTATGCTAAGTTGCGCCTTGCCTATGCGCCCAAGCTATGGACACGTACTGATTTTACGGGGGCAAACCTCGATGTGGATCTCCGCGGCTTTATTCCGCTGCACAACCAAGTCACGCTGGCCTTACAGGGAATCTTTCGTTCCACATTTGGTAAAACCATCCCATTTTACAACTACCGCGAGCTCGGTGGAGACATGATGATGCGCGGTTATTACCTCGGACGTTATCGCGATAAAAATTACCTGGCTTCACAGGCTGAACTGCGTTATCGCTTTCATCCACGCTTTGGTATCGTTGGTTTTTCAGGCATAGGATCTACCTTCTCTAAAGCAAATAGTAGTCGATATATTGCAAGCTATGGCGGTGGCTTACGTTACTTCTTTAGTCTTGAACACAACAGCAGTATTCGCTTCGATTATTCCTTTGGCGAACAACGACCTGGAGAAAAGCGACAATCGGGATTCTATCTATCCTTAAGTGAAGCTTTTTAATAAAAAAGAGCATCGATAACTTAGAAATTATAGATGCTCTTTTTTATTATTATTGGACCACACACCTGTTCCTATCCGCTCTACCCTCCAATCTTATCAGTTTAGAAACATTAGTTTAGGCCCAAAAAGGATACAATGAACATAGTCCAACAGGTTGCCAGATAAGCGGTACAAAAGTAGATTAGAATCTTATCATAAAATTCTCCTTGCGCTGTTCTTTCCGAAAGAAAACCAAACCCATCCGGTACAAATCAATCGTCACCACAACCCGATCATCTTTTTTGATCTTATCCCAGTAGGCCTCCCTGCTCTCCGACTGATGAGGTTCGTTTATAATTAACATATCGCGGTCCCGAATATCGTTCAAAAAATTCAGTTCAAGATTGTCGCGATCAATATAATAGATATGTCGATAGGCATAATGCCCACATTGCTGCTGTAGGAGATTTGCGTAACTCTCCTGAGGCTCATGGGCCCAATAACTAAATTGATCGTAGATAAATGCTTTTAATAACCTATTGACCAATGCATATTTCTTCTGCTCCACTTTCTTTGCTTTCCGTATTGGGGCAGAGAATGCTGACAGATTGTCAATAAGTTCTTTCCGATAGATCACTTCATCAACCAATTTATACACAAAAGGAGAATGGGTCCCATGGCGACTATGGGATACAAAATAATGCCGCCAATACTTAAGCCGGTAGTTCATTTCGCTGCAAACATCGCTAAATTTTATGATTTTTCACATGGAACATCAAGGTTTATTTGGACAATCGGCAGGACTGCTCAACCCAAAAAAGAATTTTGGCGCCAGATAAAAAGTACTAAAACTGGAGTACAAAAACACTCCCCTGCCCTTCGGTGCTGTTCAGAAAAATGGTTCCCTTATGCAACAGCATAATCTGCTTACTTAAAGTCAAGCCTACACCTGTCCCCGTTTTCTTCGTTGTAAAAAACGGGGTAAAGATTTGCTCCTGAAGATCAGCAGGAATTCCTGCGCCGTTATCTTCAATTCGGACCTGCACCTTACCATCAACCTCCAGGGCAGATAAACTGATATAAGCGTCTTCACTATGCTTAACCGCATCGATAGCATTCAACATTAAGTTGATGATAACCTGCTCAATCAAGTTGACATCCGCAGACAGCATGAGTCGCGTATTTTTTAGGATGATGTCGACGTCAATATTTTTCTGGATCAATGTAGGCTCAAGCAATTGATAAATATGCTCAAACAGCTGTGCAATCTGAATCGGTGCAAGTTGAGGTTGATCCACTTTATTGATCATACGATAACTTTTTGCAAAATGCAGTAACCCTTCACTGCGGCGTTTGATGGTGGAAATACCAATTTTTAGATCTTCTATATCCTCATATCCCTTAAAGTGATCCAAACGGCCATTTAGGGTTTCGGCAAGTGAACTGATAGGTGCAATGGAATTCATGATTTCATGCGTTAGCACACGCAACAATTTATGCCAGGCCTTTGTCTCTGTTTCATCGATTGCTTCGTTGATGTTTTGGTAGACAACAATCCTAAATACAGCATCCTGGGCCTCAAAACTTGAGCTTTGGATCAATAATTTGATTTTCCCTTTACTCGACTGAACGGATTCCATTTGTTGCTGTCCATTTTCAAGCAACATAGTCTTTTCATATAAATCGCTGTTTTTTTTCTTTAGTCCGGAGATATTTCCAAGATGCGGCAAATGGAATAGTTGTTTAAATGCATCGTTGACCCACATCACCTTGCCACTATCCCTTTCATAGAAGATGATTGCAGAATTCAACATATTGATTACACGATCCAGGTACTGATGTTGAATTTCCTGTTTGATGCTGATATCCTTATAGGTTTCGTTGATCTGGTTAAAAGCAAGGAAAAGCTTTCCTTCCACAGATTTGGTATTTTTCACCAGGAAACGTCTTGTAAAATCACGATATTTGACAGCTTCAGAAAATTCAATCAATTGTCGGGCTAAAAAATTATATTGTGCATATAAATTAAAACCTAAATAAAGCATGACACAAAAGATCAAAGCAGCCTGCACATATTCACGCTTTAGTAACAAATAAGCACTCAGAAGAGCTGCTATCAGCAGTACAACAATCTTAATCGCATTTAGAATTTTTCCGTTCCGCATCGACTAAATATCATATTTTTCCAAACGTCTATAAAGCGCGGCCCTGGTTAGCCCCAATTCTTTTGCTGCTTTACTGATATTTCCATTATAACGCTCAATCGCTGACTTGATCGCTTTACGTTCAAGTTCTTCTAAATTTTGACTGCCAGGGCTAGATTCAACGATACGGCTCTCCATTTGCTGTTCAATTGGCGAGAAGAAAAGATCGTTACCAGCAATACTAAGCTGGTCGGCCATAATAACAGCGCGCTCAATACTGTATTGTAGTTCGCGTACGTTTCCTGGAAAATGGTATGCGGACATCTTCTTAACCGCATCCGACTCAAAGCCTTCAATCCGTTTATTGTATTTTTTTGAATAAATATCTAGAAAATGCTCGGCCAATAGCTTGATATCCCCCCCTCGCTCTCGTAAGGGCGGTACCTGAATTTCCACGGTATTGATCCGATAAATTAAGTCCTTTCGAAAGCGGCTTTCATCTGCAAGCTGCTTCAACGGAACATTTGTTGCGGAGATTAAGCGTATATCCACTGAAATTGGCTGATAAGAACCCAACGGCGTCACTTGTCTATTCTGCAATACGGTCAACAATTTCGCCTGTTGTTGCAACGATATGTTGCCGATTTCATCAAGAAACAATGTTCCCCCATTTGCTGCTTCGAATCGCCCTTGCCGATCTTCTCGTGCATCCGTAAATGCCCCCTTTTTATAGCCAAAAAGTTCACTTTCAAACAATGTTTCTGTTAATGCCCCAACATCAACCTTGATATAAGTCCGATCTGAACGTAAAGATCTTCGTTGAATGGCCTGGGCAATAAGATCTTTACCGGTTCCATTTTCACCAAGTATTAATATATTGGCATCCGTAGGAGCGATTTTCTCCAACTTGTATTGCAATTCATCCATCACAACGGAATTACCAATCATATCAGGACTGTTTGTGCTGCTCAGCAATGAGCTTTTACTTTTCTTTTCCCTATTTTTTGATTCGGCAAGGGTGCTTTCTATTGTTGCGAGCAGCTGCTCATTTTCCCAGGGTTTCACCACAAAATCCGCAGCACCCTGCTTCAATGATTTTACAGCGAGATCAACAGCTCCATAAGCGGTTATCATAATGACATGTACCTGTGGAAACTTTTCTTTGATCCGCGACAACCAGTATAATCCCTCATTACCAGTATTAATCGTACTTTTAAAATTCATATCTAAAAGCACCAGATCATAAGGGCTCTTATCTAGATGTGCGATAAGATTCTCCGGATTGGGCTCAACTTGAATATGACTAACTTTAGGTTTAAGCAAGATTCTTGCCGCAGTTAATAAATCCTGGTCATCATCCACGACTAAAATAGATGCTTTTTTCATACTTCCTGACTTCATTGAAGATACTAAGATAACTATAAATTCAACGAGCCTGCGTAATAATCATTGATATATTTTTGCAGCAGCCATTCATATTGTTTTACCAGCAATTGAATCTGACTGTTATCGTATTTGTTTTTTGCAGTCAAAAAAATCACTGAATTACTGTTGCCCAATTCGAAAACTACCTTGGCAATACGAAAAGACTCCGCGTAATTTTCATTTTGACTACGGAGCTGTGTAATCATGTTACTCGCATTTTGCAAATTGAAAACAGCATTAGAAGTTGCCGATCGTAAAATATTTTGCTGAATCTCTTTTTGAAATTTAGCTGACTGTAGATCTAATTTTGCCAGACGAACGTTATTGTAAACCTGCAGATGATTAAAAATCGGAACAGAAAGATTGAGCGATATATACTTTCCTACGTTATTACGCATTTGTGACCAATATGTTCCTTGAATCCCCACTTTAGAATAATTTGAGCCTAAACCGGCGCTCAGACTCAAGGATGGATAATAGAATGATTTCGCAATCTTAATATCCCGCTCCGCCACTTTGATCCGATAATCCAGGGCCTGTATATCGGGCAATTGATCAACAGCCATTTCATAGAGCTGTTTCGCGTCCAGTCGTTGCCCGCTCTCTTTTATTCCAAGATTCTCCAATTCGCCCAATTGATTTTCATCCATATTGAGTAAGGCTGCAAGCTTCACACGGCTACTGTATAGTAACTGACGATTATTTTCAATCGTATTGACATCATTTGCCAGTTGTCCTTTCAAATCAAAGTAATCTCCAGGATTAATTGCACCTTCCTTATGCATACTCTCCGCACGTCTGACCTGTTCTCGGGTTACTTCAGTCTGCATTTCCGATTGCCGCAATATATCCTGAGCAGTTAAACTTTGAATATAAGCAGTAATCACATCCAGTTTTAAGGCATTAATCTGCGTATCAAAAGTCAATTTACCGGCGGTCTTCGCGTCGGCGCGCATCCGTATATCGTGAAATAAGCGAAACCCTCTAAATATAGGCAGGCTTGCGCCCAAAGAAAAATTCCCTGTCGAATTGTTTGATGAAATATATTGAAGGGTTGAATTATCCTGAGATCTTCCAGAAGTTAGGCTGTGCTGCAGATTTGCATCTACATCGGGTAATCTATTTGCTTTAGCCTGGGCTAAATTCACCTCCGCACGCTTCACATCGAGTTCATTCTGCAATAAGGTTGGATTGGCCTTTATTGCCAACTGAACACATTCAGCTAAACTCCGTTTGGAAATTTGCTTATCGTCAGTACTTGTTACTGTTGTTGTTTGCGCCACTTTCTCTGGTAGCCGTTGCTCAGTCTGCTGCGCCTCGGTCTTTGCATAACTCAATAAAAAGCATAATGTAGTATATATATAGACTCTCTTCATATCCATTTTTTATTTTCTTGCTGACCATCGCCATGCCAAACAAATAAAACACTAAATATCAAAATGATATAAAAAGTGACTTTTGAAAAATGTTCGTTAATGAACAGTCGGTGTGCGTAGTTGGACAATTAAAATCCACAAGCATATAAATAGGAACATGATGAAGATCAAGTTCGCCCTTTACTCGTTTATTCTACGGATATTCATCGGTATTCGCACGGAGTTTATTCGGTTACAACCGAAGAAACTCCGAAGAAGCACCGAACAAGTACCGAACAAGCACCGAGCAAAGTACGAATATGGTATAATGTGGATTCGGAATTTCCTTTACTTAAATAGGTTTGAAAACGCAATAAACCATTGAAAATATTGCATCTCTTGAGCAAAGCCAGCAACAACATCGTCGGATGAAATGTTACTGAATCAAACACAACCTATAGTTATGTTTGATTTTTGTTCAAAACGTTTCAGTTAGCACCATAGACAGAAAAAAAAGACCGTTGTACGCCTTCGTACAAGAAGTGTCCGCTATCGAACACCGAAGACTCGACAAAACAAAATAAAAATCTATAAATCAATACATTAAATTATTGGCACAGCTTTCATAGTTACATACCAAATTGATATTAAATTATGGACAGACCTTTAGAAAAGAAGAAGTGGAATAGCAAACGTATCATGACCATTGTAGGGGTTGCTGGCTTAGTTGGATTAATCAGCGCCAGTTTCTATTTTACATCTGGTAAAAGCAAACTCAATGTTGAAGCCGACCGCATCTCTATTGTCGAAATAAAAAATGGTAACTTTCAAGAATTTATCCCCATAAACGGTACAGTACTTCCAATTAGCAGTATATATCTTGACGCTTCTGTGGGTGGACGAGTAGAAGAAAAATTCGTAGAAGACGGCGCTATCTTAAAAAGAGGGGATGCTATCATGCGTCTATCCAATACGGATCAGGAGCTTACCTTGGTACAACAAGAAACACAAGTGCTCAATTTATTGACACAATCTCAGATTGCACAGACCAATGCTCAGCAAGCTACCATTAACAACCGCAACCAAATGGCTGATGTCGAACAGGCCTACCGAGAGGCTGAACGTGTGTATACCTTAAATAGAAAATTACTGGCGGAAAAAGCCATCGGTACACAGGAATTCGAAAAATCAAAGAACGAATATAATTATCAAAAAGAGCGCGTGAACCTGACTAAACAGATTCTCAAACAAGACGAAATTTCCAACGCACAAAAAACTAATCAGGATAAACAAACCTATCAACGTACACAAAGTGCTTTGGAACTGATGAAAAGGAAAATTGGCGACTTAATTGTTAGGGCACCCGTTGACGGACAGCTGACTTCCTTCGAGGCAGAAATTGGACAAAACAAAAATGCAGGTGAACGATTGGGACAAATCGACGTTTTAACAGGGTTTAAAGTTCGCGCGGATATTGATGAACACTATATCAACCGAATTTTCCCTGATTTACAGGGAGAGTTTTCTATCGGTGACAAAACCTACAAACTTCGTATTAAGAAAGTCTATACACAAGTTACCAATGGTCGGTTCCAGGTTGACATGGAATTTGTCAATGATGTCCCCAAAGGAATCCGTCGCGGTCAGACCCTACAAATACGTCTAGCACTGAGTGATGAAACAAAAGCGTTGCTGTTGGCAAAAGGCGGATTTTACCAACAGACCGGTGGTAACTGGATCTTCAAATTGGATAAGAATGGGGGTACAGCATATCGTGTAGATATCCAGCTTGGAAGACAGAATCCCGAATATTATGAGGTTATCAAAGGCCTACAACCGGGAGATAAAGTTATTGTATCGAGCTATGAGACCTACGATAAGGTTCAAGAATTGAATATTAAAAAGTAACATTATAAAGGGGGTATCGGGAATATAAATATGCCGATACACCCTTTTATCATACGATTACAATCATGATCAAAAACTTTATTAAAACCGCAATCCGCAACCTTTGGAAAACCAAAGGTTATAGCTTTCTCAATATTTTTGGACTAGCGATCGGGATTGCGGCGGCATCGTTGATTTTTTTATGGGTTGAAAACCAGTTGAGCTACAACGATAACTTTGCCAACAAAAAGGATATCTACATTGTCAAATCAAAACAGACTTACGATGGGGCCACCTATGTATTTGAATCAACCCCGGGGCCTTTCGCTCAAAGCATAGCGAAAGAGATCCCAGGCATCAAGCATGCCGTGCGCATAAGCTGGAATTCACCCATGCTATTTTCCGTCGGAGACAATAATATATTTCAAAATGGTGTATATGCCGATGGGAGCATAGCCGATGTGCTATCCTTAGTATTTCTTGAAGGAGACCGAAAGACAGCCTTTGATCAAGTCAATAACATTGTATTATCAGAAACTGCAGCGAAGAAATTATTTGGTAACCGCCCGGCATTGGGAAAAACTGTCAAAACAAACAATACTGAACCATTTATTGTTGCAGGCGTAATCAAGGATCTACCCAAAAATAGCAGCTATGATTTTCAATGGCTGATTCCTTTCAAAAAGTTTGAAGCTGGTCAGGATTGGTTGGAAAACTGGGGAAACAATGGTGTACAAACATTGGTTCAGGTCGAAGATAATGCCAATGTTGATCGGATCAACAAACAGATGATGGATTTTGTCAAAAACAAGACCAATGGTGAAGTCACCTTCTCACAGAATTTTCTCTATCCAATGGAACGTTGGATTACCTACAATCAGTTTGATAACAGTGGTATTGAAAAAGAGGGTGGTATCAAGAATATTCGGCTATTTACCTTTATCGCTTGGGTTGTCTTATTAATTGCCTGCATCAATTTTATGAATCTCGCAACCGCAAGATCAGAAAAAAGAGCAAAAGAAGTTGGGATGCGCAAAGTGGTTGGTGCAAGTCGCAAATCGCTCATTATGCAATTTTTGGGAGAATCCGTTGTTTTGGCAATTATTTCCTCTCTTGTTGCTATATTACTAATCTATATCTTCATCAGGCCGTTCAACACCATGATAGGCCAGGATCTTCAGGTTAATCTTTTAGCCCCCTCACACCTGCTATTTTTAACGACAATAACATTAGCATGTGGATTATTTGCAGGTAGCTATCCTGCATTTTTCCTTTCGGCATTCAAGCCGCTTTCAACGATCAAAGGGGCAAAACAGAAGGCCGGTAGCGGAAGTTTCGTCCGTAAAGGGTTGGTCATCCTACAATATACAGCCTCAGTTGTGTTAATTATCTGTACCATTATCATCTACCAACAGATTCAGCACAACAAGAAGAGGGATCTCGGTTTTGACAAGAGTCAGGTGTTGACTACAGCGCTACAAGGTGATATGGCCAAACATCTGCCGCTCATTAAGAATCAATTATTAGCAACAGGAGTTGTGCAAGGAATCGGTGTCAGTGACATGAGTATTCTCAATATCAACTCCAATACTTCGGGTTTTAGCTGGGAAGGAAAAGATCCAAATGCCAGTATTTTAATTGGCATGTTACGTTCGGACGAAGGACTCATTCCCGCTTTAGATCTAAAGCTATTTGACGGTAGAAACTTCCATCAAAATTTTGTAGGTGATAGCACCTCGGTTGTCATCAACGAAGCATTTGCAAAAATGATCAAAAAAGATGGCCTTGTGGCCGGTAATATCATCAGTTACGGTGAGGAAAAATTCACCATCGCCGGTGTCGTTAAGAACTTTGTTTATAACAATGTGTATGCTGATCCTGAGCCAATGCTGTTTCTGCCGATGAACAGAGATAATGGCATCATGACCATCAAGACAAAGGCTGGAGTCGATTTACCGGATGCAATTCAGCAAATCGAGAAGATCATCACCAAAAATAATCCTGGTTTTCCTTTTGACTACAAGTTTTTGGACGATAGCTTCAACACTAAATTTCAAGCCGAGCTTTTTGTACAACAACTATCCAGCGTATTTGCCATCATGTCCATCATTATTTCCTGTTTGGGACTCTTTGGTCTGGCGGCCTACGCCACCGAACAGCGTGCCAAGGAAATCAGCATCCGGAAAGTTTTGGGTGCCTCAGTTTCGAAACTCATCCAAATGCTCAATCGTGAATTCGTCATTCTAGTGGCAATATCATGCATCGTTGCGTTTCCTATTGCGTGGGTGATCATGAATAAATGGTTAACTAACTATGCACATCATATTGATATTTCCTGGACCATTTTTATCATCAGCGGTTTGACAGCTATTGTCATTGCCTTATTGACCATCAGTTCACAGGCATTTAAAGCAGCGATAGCTAATCCGACTAAAACGTTAAGAGATCAGTAAAAAATTAAAAAGAATTTAATAACAGAACAGTATACATCCAAAGCAATTTTGCCAAGGATCCAAAACATAAAAACCATGAGCACAAAAAATATGATCAAAATCACCAACCTTCAAAAGTATTACCGCACAGAAGAAGTTGAAACCGTAGCCTTAAACAACCTAAATATCCATGTTAAAGAAGGAGAATTTGTTGCTGTAATGGGGCCTTCAGGCTGTGGAAAATCGACCTTACTCAATATTATTGGGTTATTGGATGATCTGGATGAAGGAAGTTACCTGTTCAACGACATCGAGGTAGCCAAATTCAAAGAACGTGGTCGTTCAGATCTTCGTAAACATAATATCGGTTTTGTATTCCAAAGCTTCAATTTGATTGATGAACTCACTGTATTTGAAAACGTGGAACTTCCTTTGGTTTATACCAATGTTCCAGCAGCAGAGCGCAAAAAAAGGGTCGAAGAAGTATTGGAAAAAGTGCAGATCATGCACCGTCGCAATCACTTCCCGCAACAGCTTTCCGGTGGTCAACAGCAACGTGTTGCTGTCGCCCGTGCCGTTGTTAATAATCCCAAACTGATCTTGGCGGATGAGCCTACAGGTAACCTAGACTCCAATAATGGTAACGAAGTCATGCAGCTCCTGACAGAATTGAACGAAGCCGGCACAACTATCGTCATGGTAACACACAGTGAACACGATGCCAAGTTTTCTGACCGAGTGATCCGCATGTTGGATGGACAGGTGATCATGGAAACCACTTCGGTGTAAGACAAGGATGATATAGCGAATAAATTGACATAAAAAACCTATAGATGATGAGTACGATTAAATTAATTTTTAGACAACTATGGCGTAACCGTCTTTTCACATTTTTAAATGTATTTGGACTTGCCATCGGAATAAGTGCCTGTTGGCTTATTTTCCGCATCGTCAATTATGAATTTAGTTTTGACCAACATCACCCGGAAAGCGAGCAGATTTACAAGGTTCACACCTCTTATGAAGAAAAGGATAAATTAGATCATTTCGATGGTGTTCCTGCACCGTTACCGGCATATATCAAGGAAAACTTTGTCAATGTCGAACTGACAGTACCTATATTTAAACAATACTTCGAGCGGGTCAGTAATCAGGGTGGTGGCCAGAAAATAGAGTTTGAAGATCAGTCCGAAATCATTGGCACCACAGCAGAATATTTCAAAATGACACCTTATGTTTGGTTAGCTGGCAACCCAAGAAATATACTACAAAATAGCCATGAAGTCGTCCTGACGGAATCGCGTGCGAAATTGTATTTTCCAAATATGCCCGTAGATCAAATCGTAGGAAAGACATTGTCCTACGATAGTACACTGTACAATGTCGCTGGTGTTGTAAAAGATTTAGCTCATCCCAGCAGCTTTTTGGCTAAAGAGTTTATCCGGATTCCAGAAAAGGAATCGCAGAGTACAAATTGGAACAATTCAAATTCAAATTGGCAGCTCTTTATTAAAGTAAAATCATCTGCTTCTCTCCCAAACATGATCCAAACAGCCGACAAAAAAGTCTATGAGATGACACATGCTGAATTTGATAAGTTTGGATTTAAAATGCACATCAATACCGTCCCTTTAAAAGACTTACACTTTACATCTTACGCTCAAAATAACGTGGATAAGAAAATAATGTATGGTCTTATTGGTATTGGTGTATTCCTGCTGTTACTTGCCTGTGTCAATTACATCAATCTTGCTACCGCGCAAATTCCACAACGCGCTAAGGAAATTGGTATCAGAAAGACCTTAGGAGAAAGTCAAAAGAGAATTACAACGTTCTTTTTACTAGAAACATTTTGTATCACCGCTTTTTCGGTACTTTTATCTTGGCCTTTACTGCTCGTAGTTCAAACAATTTTATCCGCCTATATTCCGGATCAACTTAAGTTGTATCCCGATCCGTGGGGCGTTTCGCTCTTTCTAGCAATACTTACAATTACGATCACTTTCATTTCCGCGGGTTATCCGATCTTATTAACAAACAAAATCAAGATTGTTGAAGTCATTAAAATCTCACACGCGCAAAGTCTCAAATTTGGCAATCTATCTTTTCGAAAAATGCTCATTATTTTTCAATTCTTGATTGCGCAACTCTTTGTTATTTCAACTTGCATCATTGGTTTACAGCTGAAACATGCACTTCAGAACAACCCTGGTTTTGATAAGGACGCTATTGTCACCCTACGTTTTCCAAGTAAAAGCTATCAGGATAGCCATGTTGATCCATTTGTTTTCAAACAGGCGATTAAACACATCGCAGGCGTAGAGCAGGCTTCTTTGGGTCATCTGCCCATGAGTAATGATCATTGGGGTAATGCAGTGTTCTCAAAGAGTGATACGGGCCAGGTACAAGCAGACGTACAAATGAAATTTGTCGACCAGGACAACTTTAAGCTCTTTAATTTTAAAATGCTTGCAGGCCGCCCACTGCAGTTGGCTGATACGAGTACAGGCATTGTTTTAAATTTAGCCAGCGTGGAAAAATTAGGTTTCAAATCCGCTGAAAATGCTGTTGGGAGCTTTATTACGTTTACAGACAAACAGCGGCAAATTGTCGGTGTAACAGACAATTTCCACACCAAAAATCTCCATGCAGCCATTCAACCTGTCGTCATGCTGAGTTCCATAAAAAAATGGGAACTAAATAGACTGATTATCAAACTCAACAGTAATTCAGCGACCTGGACCGAAACATTAAAGCAGGTTGAAAAAGAATGGAAAAAGTATTACCCAAAAGCGCCTTTCAAATATGATTTTTATGATCAACAAATTAAAGAACTCTATAGCAGTGATCTAAAATTCTCGAAGATCATCAATCTATTTACATCGACGACAATTCTCATCAGCTGCTTGGGATTGATCGGCCTGGTTACCATCACCACGGTACAACGTACAAAAGAAATTGGTATTCGAAAAGTGTTGGGAAGTACGGTACTGGGAATTATTGGTTTATTATCAAAAGATTATATCAAACTTATACTCATTTCTATATTGATCGCTACCCCAATTGCTTGGTGGATGATGCACAAATGGCTGGATGATTTTGCGTATAAGATAGATCTAACCTGGTGGATGTTTACGATTCCAGCTGCGGCGACCCTTCTGATTGCATTTTTTACGATGAGCTACCAATCCATAAAAGCGGCACGTGCAAACCCAGTTGATAGTTTAAGAGATGAGTAAAAGCTGGAATAGAAGAAACTAATTGATTGTTATACAAACTGCAATTTAAGAAATTGAGCTATGATCAAGAACTATATAAAAATAGCCTGGCGCAATATCTCCAAAAATAAAGGATATTCGACCATCAACATAATTGGGTTAGCAATAGGATTGGCCTGTTGCCTATTAATAACTCTTTATGTACAAAACGAATTGTCTTATGACAATTATCATGCGAATAAAGATCGAATTTACCGCATCGTCCATGACTATAAGGATGTAAGCAGTACAGAGCAGCATCAGATCTGGGGCAATGCACCCGTCGGTGATGCTATCAAGGCTGATTTCCCTGAAATAGAGAAGGTCGTTCAATTTTCAGGGCAAACGTCTATCCTACTCAAAAAAGGCGATAAAAGATTCCAAGAGGAAAATGTATTTTTCATGGATTCTACTGCTTTTGATGTCTTCAGTTGGAAGGTTTTAGCCGGCGACCCGCGTACAGCCTTAAATAATGCCTATTCTGTCGTATTGACAGAAAGCACTGCTAAGAAATATTTCGGCGATCAAAATCCCATTGGCAAAACGCTTGAAGGGGGCTTAGCCGCGGGCCGTGCCGAAGCCGGTTTATATACGGTAAAAGCAGTAATAGCCGATGTACCTCCCAACTCGCACTTTACATTCGATGCACTGCTCTCGATGAGTACATTTCGAAAAGCAAGACCGGAAGTCTTTGACAAAGAAGGTTGGGATTATGTAGACTTCTACACCTACTTTCTGGCTTCAAAAGACTTTGACCCTGTTAAATTCAATCAAAAGATACCCGATTTTCTCAAGCGTCATATCCCAACAAACCAAAACGCCAACGCAAAATACAATTTCCATATTGAACCACTTCTACAGGCTTACATGCACTCGTCTGCTGATCGTCAGCCCGGCACCAATGGAAGCTATCAGAATTTATACATATTCAGCATTATTGGCGGATTCATATTACTGATCGCCTGTGTGAACTTTATGAATCTGGCTACATCAAGGTCAATGGAAAGAGCAAAAGAAGTCGGCGTCCGAAAAACGATAGGCGCGAGCAAAAGCAATCTGATCTTTCAGTTTATGTCTGAATCATTGGTTCTTGTATTCGTTAGTAGTATTTTGGCGATAATGCTTGTTATAGCCTTTCTCCCCTTTTTGGAAGCATTCTCGGGCAAACATCTTAATTATTCGTCCCTGCAAAATGGGACGACCTGGGCAATATTCCTATTCACTACCCTTCTTACAGGACTTCTTGCTGCCAGCTATCCCGCGTTGATTCTAGCAAATTTCAAACCGATTGCAGTACTTAAAGGAAGTTATAGCAACAGCAAAGGGGGTACATCGTTACGTCGGGTATTAGTGGTTTTTCAATTTTGCCTTTCTATTGTGCTCATTGCAGGTACAGTCGTCGTCTTTTCTCAACTAGATCAATTACAGCAACGAGATCTTGGATTTCAAAAAGATCAACGGCTTGTGATAGATTATAATTTCGATGATAAGGTAAACAATAATCTGGAAGCGATAAAATCTACACTAGCAAAAGATAAAGATGTTTTGTCTGTCACTGCATCACGTACGGTACCGGGAACATTTTTTCCAAATGCAGGAACAGAAATCATGTCATCAAACGGAACAATGCGTCAATTTGCTCCTTTTTTATATGAAGTCGATGTTGACTTTATTCCTAATATTGGTCTGCAAATGGCCGCAGGGCGTGCCTATTCCAGAGATTTCCCAGCGGATACGGCCCATTCACTTGTTATCAATGAATCTGCTGCAAAACAATGGGGCTATTCAAATCCACAAGATATTATTGGCAAACAATTTCGTCAATGGGGAAGAGAAGGAACGGTTATCGGTGTAGTGAAAGATTTCAATTACCTTTCTTTACATCGTAAGATTGAGCCTTTAGCTTTGCGACTTGAACCAAGCAGCAGCCGGTATTTAACGGTGAATATCCAACATGTAAACCAGCCTGAGACCGTTGCCAGAATCGGCAAGCTGTGGAATGAACTTGTACCAAACCGTCCATTTTTATATAGCTTTCTTGACGACAATTTCAATCGACAATATGAAGCGGATTTTAATTTTAGAAGACTTTTTACAGCCTTTTCCGGACTGGCACTTTTTATTGCCTGTTTAGGTTTATTGGGACTTGTTACGTATACAGCCCAACAGCGTACCAAAGAAATCGGCGTACGGAAAGTCCTCGGTGCTTCCATCTATCATTTAATCCTTCTACTCTCTTCGGACTTTATCAAGTTGTTGGCTGTAGCCCTGCTCATCGCAACTCCCCTATCTTGGATGGCAATGAAAAAGTGGCTGGACAATTTTGCTTATCATATTGATCCACAGTGGTGGATGTTTGTCTTTGCTGGTTTTGCTACAATCATTATCGCATTAGTAACGGTGAGCTATCAAACGTTGAAGGCCGCAAGAGCCAACCCTGTAGATAGCTTACGGGATGAATAAATAGTATAAATAAAGCATATTTGGTAGAACAACACTATATACATCAGCAACAGAAAAACCCATACGATCATGTTAAAGAACTATATGAAGACAGCTTGGCGAACGATCATAGCAAACCGATTTTTCAGTATCCTCAATATTAGTGGACTGGCTATAGGTATTTGTGTATCGCTATTTTTATTTGCCTTTATCCGGCAGGAATTAAGTTTTGACACCATGTATTCTAAAGCAGATAATATCTATAGGGTGTACATGAAATTATCCGCAGCATATAATGAGGAAAAAATGCTCACGCTACCGAATGCGGTAGGCCCAGCTTTAAAGGCAGACATTGCACAGGTAGATAATATGGTACGTGTTGTAAAAGATGGCTATGGTGCGACGGCTTCTCTCCGCACCGACAATGAGAATTTCTCCGAAAAGCAACTATATCTCGCAGATTCCTCTTTGTTTTCCCTATTCGATTTTCAATTTATTGAAGGAAATGCGCATACCGCTTTTTCAAACAAGAAGAGCATTGTTCTTTCTCAATCATCGAAAGAGAAGCTATTTGGTAAACAGGAAGCTGTAGGAAAAATAATCACTATCAATCAACGAGATACCGTTCAGGTAACTGGGGTATTTAAAGATTTCCCTGCCAATAGCACATTAGACTGTAACATGGTCATGAATATAATGGATTCATGGATGGGGAAAGATGTGTATTGGACCAATGCGAGTTACGAAACCTATATTCTGTTGAAAAAAGGCGCAGATCCAGGCTCCATTGCGCAAGAAGCTACTAAATTGATTGATAAGTATGTCGAAAAAGACAATCAATATTATACGCAATTTTTCCTCCAACCTTTATCAAAAGTACACCTCTATTCTTCCGATTTGACGCGTGGAGTGACAACACGTAGTGGAAATATAAACAATATCAAGACACTATCGGCTCTTGCTTTTTTAGTCATTATGATTGCATGTATCAATTACATGAATCTAGCAACAGCAAAATCGCAGAAGAATGCGAAGCAAGTAGGTGTCAATAAAGTACTTGGTGCTACGCGTAGACAGCTTATTATCCGCTTTTTTGTGGAAACGGCAACGATAAGTTTCTTTGCAATGCTCATTGGGGTAATCCTCGCCATTATACTTATCCCTGTATTCAATTTTTTCGGTAAGACCGATATCACCCTTCAACATCTACTTCATTGGGATATGCTTGGGATATTGGCACTGGCATGGTTGATCATTACACTTGTTGCTGGTAGCTATCCTGCACTATTTCTTTCGAACATCAAATCGATATCTTTAATGAACAAAGGATACAATAAACAGGGAAAAACAATATTCATTAGGCAAGTATTGGTTGTATGCCAGTTTTCTATCTCGATCGTACTCATTATCGGTATTATCATTATGCTCACACAAATGAACTTTATCCGCAACAAAGATTTGGGTTATGAGCCCGAAAATGTTGTATCCATTTCAATTCGATCTATAAAAAATAAAGAAAAGCTACATGCAATGGGGCAGCGAGTTCGCAGCCTGAACAATACCGTTTCCACTACTTTCGCACAATCTATACCCGGATTCAATGAAAGCGGAAAAACAACTTACAGATTAACAACCGACAAACAGGGACTACCAACTTCAACTTGTGTTACTTTCGGTAATACAATCCATACTTTAGGGCTAAAGTTACTTGCTGGAGCGGATTTACCAAATGTTATCGGCGGTACTGATTCAACATGTTATGTATTGATCAACGAAAAAGTAATGAAATTTTTAGGTTACAAGACACCCGAAGAGGCGATAGGAAAGCATATCATCACAGAGATGAGTGCGACTAACTCCATTATATCCGGTGTTGTCCGAGATTTTAATTATGCTAACCTAAAATCTGAGATCGGCGGATATACCTATTATACCATGAATGATCCTTCTGAATCACCCCGTAATTTATTAATACGTTATAAAACCACAGATTTGCAAACTTATATCGAGGAGTTAAAAAAAATCTATACAGCTATTGTCCCTGACGCCGCTTTTGACTTCTCTTTTTTAGATCAACATGTACAGGATCAATATGAAAATGAAATTCGCTCGTCCAATATCATGACGCTATTTTCTTTTCTGACCCTATTTATTGCCTGTTTAGGTTTACTAGGACTAGCGGCGTATACAGCTGAATCAAAAAGTAAAGAAATCGGTATCCGTAAAGTTTTAGGTGCAAGTATCAGCAGTATTATTCATTTACTGTCTGCCAGCTACATCAAATTGATCTGTATAGCATTTCTTATTGCAGGACCAATTGCATATTACCTATTTAATAGTTGGCTAGCTAATTTTGTATACCATATCGAGATGCCGTGGTGGGCCTACGGGGTCGCGATAATGACAGTTACCCTTGTGGCATTTATTACCATTGGGTTTCAAACGTTCAAAGCTGCATTACTAAATCCTGTAAATAGTTTGCGGGACGAATAACAACACTAGATTATCAAATTGGGGTTTAAAAAAAGAAATAACAATGATTGTAAATTCACTTAAAACGGCGTATCGTTTCTTAAAAAAACATAAGTTGATCACGTTCATCAATATTACTAGTCTCGCTATTGGAATTACGGCTACGTTGGTTATTTTCCTCATGATTCAATACGACTATAGTTTTGATAAACATGTACCAGGTAAAGAACGAGTATATCGTGTGGTTAACAATGGCGAATTTAAAAATGCTGGTGTCTACGTCCCATTGGTTCGTACGATGGAAGCAGAACTCCCAAACGTAGAAACGGTAGCCCCGATCTACCGCAGCCATATCCAAAAACTTAAAGTTTCTTTGGCAACCAATCAATTCCAGACTTTCCCTAAAGAACAGAAGATGGTATTTACCAACAGTCAATATTTCGATATTTTCCCTTCGAAATGGTTAGCTGGCAGCGCACAAGCTTTAAATTCCTCGGGCAATATTATTCTTACACAGACAACATTAGAAAAGTTTTATGGCAAAGAACTTCCATCCAATGTAATGGGTAGAACGATTATTTATGCGGATAGTATCCCGCTTCAAGTCGCTGGAGTGATTGAAAATCCGCAACATAATTCGGATTTCAATTTTGAAAGTTTCATTGCTGATGCGACGATCCCTATTGACAATAATTTAAAGAACATATATAACTGGGAAGCCTGGAATAGCATATCCGACTCCCATCAAGTACTTATCAAAACAAAAGCCCACAGCAATCCGCATCTACTGGAGCACAATATTGCAAATCTTCTTAAAAAATATAAATACAAAGAAGGAGAAAAGATCAGCGATAAGATGGAATTGCAAGCCTTAGGAGAGGTACATTTTGATACGCGATTTAATTATGATGCGACCCATCCCGAAGCACTACGCAACCTCATTCTACTGGCCTTGTTCCTCCTGGCGCTAGGCGCGGTAAATTTCATCAATCTATCCACTGCGCAATCCATCGAAAGAGCGAAAGAAGTGGGTATTCGCAAAACCCTGGGCAGTTCTAAAACGACATTGATTAAACAGTTTTTGATCGAAACTTTTCTCATAAGTTTGACGGCAACATTATTTGCTATTTTATTGCTTCCTTTGTTTTTACATGTCTTCGAAGGATTTATTCCGAAAAACCTGAGCATAGAACGCTTGGACAAGACCGTTATTGTTTTGTTCCTATTGGGGCAATTGATCTTAGTCACTTTACTTGCAGGATTCTACCCTGCCTGGGTACTGACAGGATATGCGCCGGTGCTGGCGCTCAAAAATCAACTTGGGAAAAACACCAACCTTTCCCGAAGTGCATGGATACGTAAAGCGCTGACCATCTTTCAATTTATCATGGCCCAAGCGTTCCTTATATGTGTACTTATCGTTGTTCGCCAAATCAACTACGCCACTCATAGAGATATGGGCTTTCAGAAAGATGCCATTGTTAATATCTATATTCCGGGAGCTTTTCAAAATTCCGCTAAAGGCGTCATTCTCAAAAACGAGCTTAAGAAGTTAAAAGATGTCAAAGCAATCAGTTTTGGGAACATCGCTCCAGCGATGAACGGCTGGATGACCACTGCAATCTCCTACGATCAATCGCCCGACAAGGAATCCTTGACTTTTGATAGTCGATCGGGTGATGATAACTATTTAGACGTTTATCAGATTCCGCTTTTAGCAGGAAGGAATATACGCCTATTGGATTCAACCAGTGAAATGTTGATCAATAGAAAAGGCCTTGAACTCCTACATATCAAAAAACCACACGATGCCATTGGTAAAACCTTCGAAAATGGACATAACATCATTGTTGGTGTGATGGAAGATTTTGATCTTGCTTCAGCGCGACAAGGAGTTAAACCCGTTGTTTATATGGGTAGCAAAGAAGGTTATGTACTCCATATTGCATTGGATCAATCGCATCCTGAAAACTGGAAAAATGCGATCGATAAAATAACGTCTAGTTATAAATCGGTTTTCCCCGATGATGAATTGGATCTACGATTTGTGGACGAGGTTATCCAAAACTTCTATTCACAAGAAAAGCAGCTTTCCAAGCTTTTATCCTGGGCAGTGGGACTTTCTGTAATCATCGCTGGACTGGGTTTATTCGGACTTGCCATCTTCACGGCAAATCAACGCACAAAAGAAATTGGAATCCGTAAAGTATTGGGGGCATCTGTTTTCCAGATCACATTCCTACTGCTTCGAAATTTGCTATCACTGGTTGCGATAGCATGTATAATAGCTTTTCCAATTGCCTATTATTTTATGCATAATTGGCTTAATGATTTTGTCTACCGAACGACAATCAGTCCCTGGATTTTTGGGCTTTCCGCCGTGGGATTGATTGCATTTGCGAGTATTGTACTTTCAACCAAAAGTGTCTTTGCAGCAAAAGCAAATCCAATAAATAGTTTAAGGGACGAATAGAACAGTTGATAAATAATGAGTAGCTTATAATTAAATACCTAACAACAGCAATAAAATGATTCAGTTATTTCTAAAAACAGCGCTTAGAAATTTAAAGCGCAGTCCCTTAAATACGACAATAAATATTTTGGGATTAGCACTGGGGTTTACTGTTGCTCTGATCAGTACGTTATGGGTGCTGAAACAATTTTCTTACGATAAGCATTACTCCAATTATCAACATATTTATCAGGTCATGATGACCGGAACTTTCAACGATGAAAAATCTACTGATCGCTCTACGCCTATTCCTTTGGTCAAAACAATTGCAACGGATTTCAAAAATGAAATGCCAGAAGCTGCGCTGATTACTACGATTGAAAGTAATACGATTAAAGTAGGGGATAAAAAGTTGAATGCAAACGGATTTTATGCCATGGGAAGATTCGCTGAATTATTTTCCTTTAAATCCTTACAGGGGGCCAGCAGTACGCCAACTGCCCCATATACCATCATTGTCTCGGAATCGTTAGCACAACGGCTTTTCGAAAACGCCAATGTTATCGGAAAAATTCTTCAGCTCAATGGGAAGGAACAATATACTATTCAAGGTGTTTATAAAGATATTCCTGAAAACAACACGTTTTATGGTTTGGACTATGTATTGCCATTTGCCGATTACCTCACTAAAGATCAAGGTATTGCAGATAGCTGGTCTAGCTGCTTCTTTAGCACGTTCGTTAAGGTTGATAATCCGGCATCGATTCCCGCGTTGGAAAACAAGCTGACAAATATTATCAACAAAAAACTAACGGATATAAAACCTGAGATCCTCTTACATCCCATGTCGAAATGGCATTTATACGATTCCTTTAAAAATGGGAAGAACGTAGGTGGACAAATTCAATATGTATGGATGTTTGGGTGGATCAGTATATTCATTATGTTGCTGGCCAGTATAAACTTTATCAATTTAAGTACTGCAAGAAGTCTAAAAAGAGGAAAAGAAATCGGGGTTTTAAAATCTGTTGGCGTCAACCGCCGACAGCTTATTGCGGGTTTTCTGGTTGAATCGACAATGGCGGTATGTTGTGCTTTTTTGATGGCTGTGTTAATGGCAACCTTGCTCCTTCCTTGGATCAATACAATCACGCATACGACGCTACACATACCTTTTGCCGATTTTCGTTTTTATGGTTTCTCGCTATTGGGAATAATCGTCATAGGTATCCTTTCGGGTATGTATCCAGCTTTATTTTTATCGGGTTTCAACCCTATTCTGGCCTTGAAAGGTAAGATCACTAGTAGAAAAGGCGGATCGCAAACGCGAAAAGCGATGGTGATTGTCCAATTTGCCATTTCCATTTTTCTGATGATATCCACCTATCTAGTGATCCAGCAATTACATTATGCAAAAAAACGTCCTATAGGCTATAAGAGTTCCAATTTGGTGAATATTACCTCCTCCAATCCCACGATCGTCAACAACTTCGCTATCCTCCGAAAAAAACTAATCGAACAGCGATTAATTCAGGACGCTGCCCTTTCGTCTAACTTTGTTAACCGACTTTCGTTAACAGGAGGTGGGTTTAATTGGCAGGGAAATGACAGCAAAGATGGTGCTATTATGGGGATCTTTACCGTTGATGACAATTTTGCAAAGACTGTACAATGGGATTTTATACAGGGCCGTAATTTTTCAAAAGATTTTAAAACAGATTCAACCGCTGTTATTTTGAATGAGGCCGCTGCTCAATTTATGGGAGTGACAGACCTCAACAGTAAACAATTGTCTAAAAGAGGTATCAATTATACAATTATTGGGATTATCAAGAATACACTTTCCGAATCCCCTTTTAAATCGATTACGCCGACAGCTTATTTCCTCAAATTTTTACCGAAAAACAAGATCACGCTGCAATTGAACGATGGTCAAGATCTTAAGCAGGACTTAAAAGCCATTGCTACAGCCTTCAATCGAATCGATCCGGATTTTACCTTCGATTATGCATTTACTGATCAGGAATATGCTAAAGAATTTCAGCAGATGGAGATGATCAAAAGTTTGACAAGTCTGTTTACAGGTCTCGCCATTCTCATTTCTTGTCTCGGTCTATACGCCTTAGTGTCCTTTCTTACGGAGCAACGTGAAAAGGAAATCGGTATTCGAAAAGTATTGGGTGCTTCAGAAGTCGGCTTATGGCGATTACTATCCACGGAATACGTTTGGCTCACGGGCATCAGCTTTATGCTTGCATCTCCCCTGGCTTATTTGTTGATGGAATCGTGGCTCGAAGACTATGTCTACCGCATATCAATTACATGGACGGTGTTTGCTATCACAGGCTTAACCGCATTACTCATTACCCTATTAACCGTTAGTTACCAAGCGATTAAAGCTACATTAGCAAATCCCGTAAAAACCCTAAGAAGCGAATAATATTAATTTGTTCGGGGACGGACACTGTACTGTCCGTTTCCGAACATTTAAAACCACCACAAAAACACATCAAAAACCTAAAAATCAATACATTACGTTTATGGCAAACCAATTGAACTGGTTGACTTTGCTATTTTTCGAATAACAATGCTTTCTACTAAAGCGTGTTTATTGACAACAATATAGCTTAATTAATTATGTAAATACGCAGTATCATGTTGAAAAACTATTTTAAAACCGCTTGGCGGAATATCATTAAAAACAAAGGATTTTCTCTTTTAAATATGTTTGGCCTAAGTATCGGAATAACATGTTTTCTATTGTTGGCAGCGTATATATATCATGAATCCAGCTATGAACGTTTCCTTCCCCACGCAGACCGCCTAGCTTATATTAGCCTCACCTATAAATCACCTAATAGCACTGAAGAAGTTAATTCTTCGGCTACGCCAACAGGGCTAGCGCCTACTTTGCAGGCTGAATTTCCAGATGTAGAACAGGCAACCAGATTCTACAGTTATTCCAAAGGCGGTAAAATAGAATCTAAAGAGGCAGTAATAACTGAAAAAGGCCTACTTTATGCTGATCAGAATGTCTTTAAAACTTTAGGTTATACCTTTCTCGAAGGTGATTCACAATCAGCCCTGGCGGAACCAAATCAGATTGTCTTGACGAAAAAACTCGCAGAGAAATATTTTCCCAATCAGTCGGCGATTGGTCAAACACTATCCATTGACAAAGTCAACTGGAAAATCACAGGCATTATCGCAGACTTGCCCACGAATACACAGTTGAACTTCTCCGCACTCCTTTCCAATAAGGGATTAGAACGCTACAAAGAAATGGCTTGGTCATCCGCAAATGATGTAACCATAGCGCTCTTAAAAAACAAACATCAGTTCGGTTTGATCCAACAGAAATTGGATCAAATGACTAATTCAAAATTCGCCGAAGCAACAAAACAAGGCTATCAATTTCGATTCGTCCTGGAAAAGCTGACCGATATCCATCTTCACTCCAAAGCAGCAGGGACCGGAAACATCACTTATATCTATATTTTAATGGCATTAAGTGCTGCGCTTATTATTTTGACCTGTATCAATTTTACAAATTTGGTATTAGCACATGCGCTTGAACGTAAAAAGGAAATCGGTGTCAAGAAAGTGCTGGGTGCTGCAAAGAAAACAATATTCTTTCAGTTCTTCTTTGAATGTAGTATGATGGTCTTTCTAGCTGTTGGCTTTAGTCTTCTGACAACTGTACTCTTATTACCGGTATTTAGTTCGTTTATGGGCGCCGAGATAAAATTGACCATATGGAACGACCCCCGTTTTTATGCAGTTTTGGCTGTATTTGTAGTATTAATAACATTGCTTTCTGGCGGTTGGCCAGCCTATTCCATAGCTAGCTCAAAACCTATTTCAATTTTTAAACGAAAATTGACTGAAAAACAAAGTGGTATATCCCTGAGCAGAGTGCTCGTAACTTTTCAATTCAGTATCTCTATATTTTTTATTATCTGCACCTTATTCGCAGGTAGGCAGATGGATTTCATCCAGTCTAAAAACACTGGCCTTGATCGTGCAGGGATGTTGGTCATTGACGGCCGAGGATGGCAGGATAAAGAAAGGCAACTACTAAAAGAAAAGTTGATGCAGCTTAGCAGTGTCGAGGGTGTCACCGCTTCCTACGATAATCCAGTCAATATACAAGGAGGATATAGCATTAGGGAGGTAGAAGGTCAACCCAATGACTTTGATATGGATGTTACTGCGATCCCGATTGAAAAGGATTTTGTTTCTGTTTTTCACATTCAGTCTGTTGCCGGCGAACCGCTATCAGACACGGATATCTTACGTGCACAGGATACAGTCTCACCTGAATATGGTTTTGTTGTCAATACGCTAGCGGCATCCGCTATGGGGTTCACACCTCAACAAGCGATTGGAAAGAAAATCAACCTAAACGGGCGTAAAGGAAGTATTAAACAGGTCGTAGCGAGTTTTAACTTTGCTTCGCTACATAGTGAGGTTAAGCCGATCGTACTCTTTCCAGAATATGATTATTTCGGCAATATTTTTATTCGAATCAACCCAAGTACACCTGTTCAAGATGCGCTAGCTCAGGTTAAGTCTGTCGTACAAGACATTGACGTAAAAAATAGCTTTGAGTATCACTTTCTCAACGACGATTATGACAAGCTTTATCTCAAGGATCAACAAACCACGCGCGTCATGCAGTTATTTTCTATCATTACCATTGCTATTGCCTGCATGGGACTATTTGCATTATCGGCCTACGCCGTCCAACAACGTTTTAAGGAAATAGGAATACGTAAAGTATTAGGTGCCTCAACAATCAAAATTGTCAAGATATTAAGCTTTGACTTTATGATTTTAGTCTGCTCTGCCCTGCTAGTTAGTGTACCATTGGGATGGTATGCTATGCATCGCTGGATAGAAAATTTTGCCTATCACATTACGTTGGATTGGTGGGTATTTATGTTGGCTGGAATCAGCGCATTGCTGGTATCATTTATAACCATCAGTTTTCAAACTGTAAAAGCAGCAATCGTTAACCCTATTGAGAGTTTACGAAACGAATAATTATTAAAGTGACTAATTAACTAATGCATCCGATAGATAACACGCGGGAGACTTTGTAAATTCTTGTTTTGCTATTTATCGATAACCTAAACAAAAAATGCTTAAGAATTATATCAAAATAGCCTGGCGTAACCTTTGGAAAAATAAAGGTTATTCCGCCATCAATATCATTGGGTTGTCCATTGGCATGACTGCGGTGTTGATTATCGGAATATGGATACAAAATCAATTTCAATTTGACAATTTTTATAGCAATAATACCAGTCTTTACAAACTTTGGAACAAATATGAAGACGAGGGAAAAATTAATCTTCAACAAGTTACTTCGGGCCTCGCCTCACCGGCACTGGAAGCTGAATATCCAGAGGTAGAACACGCTGCACGAATCTATTGGAGCTCCAATAGATTATTGTCTTTCGATGAGAAAAAAATCAAATCTAAAGGAAACGAAGTTGACCCCGCTTTTATGCAAATTTTTGAATTCAAAATCCTTAGGGGAAATAACAACAATGCGCTAGGAGACAAGAAAAGTATTGTTCTCACAGAGAGCCTTGCAAGAAATATCTTTGGCGACGTTGACCCTTTGGATAAGACAGTTATGCTCGACGATAAAGAGCCTTATAAAGTGACTGCCGTAATCGCGGATTTGCCGAGTAATACAAATTTTGATTTTACCTATTTAATCCCCTTGGTTCAACCGGAGAATTACTCGCCGGATTGGAATTCCAATTCATTTTACACCTATGTGCAGCTGAAAAAAGGTGTTGATATAGAAGCTTTCAATAAAAAACTGGTCGGTTTTATCACAAAAAAAACGAACAATGTCTCGAAGGGATCACTTTTCCTATATCCCTTGTCAAAAATGCATCTTTACTCCAAATTCGAACAGGGAATACCTGTGGGGGGAAACATAGACCAGGTCAAACTGGTTGGCGGTATCGGCCTATTAATTCTGCTGATCGCCTGCATCAATTTTGTCAATCTCAGTACGGCAAGAAGTCAGAAAAGAGCAAAAGAGGTTGCGGTTCGCAAAGTGGTGGGCGCCCAACGCTTCAACCTGATTGCCCAATTCCTTACTGAATCTGTCTTATTAGCACTTATTTCTGGACTAATCGCTATTGGTCTGGCTATCGGTATATTGCCCTTATTTAATAAAATATTAGACAGGCCTTTATCATTTTCCTTAACAGATCCAATCATATGGATATCGTTAGCTGGATTCACATTTTTTACAGGCACATTGGCCGGATTATACCCTGCCTTTGTCCTATCGGCATTTAAACCAGTTAAAACACTGAAACCGCTAAGCCGCTCCAACAAGTTTGTATTGAATTTCAGAGAGCTACTGGTCATTTTCCAATTTGGTATCGCGATCATACTGATTATAGCAACGATGATTGTACGACAGCAAATCAATTATGCTGCGCAACGTGATATCGGTTACAACAGTTCACAGCTCATCGAAATACCAATGGAAGGTAACATGGAAAGAAATTACGAAGCAATTAAATCGGAGCTGATTAGCGCCAACATAGCGCAATCGGTGACACGCACCGGTTGGTCTATTACACAAAATGCATCGAATACGAGCGGAGGTTTTTTATGGGAGGGTGCTACTCCTGAACAAGGCAATAAAATTGTCTTCAATCTTGGAAAAACAGAAAGTGATTTTGTAAAGACTGTAGGATTAAAACTCATAGCAGGCCGCGATATCGATTATAGTAGGATGCTAGCAGATAGTTCATCAATATTGCTCAATGAAGCTGCCATTAGAGAAATGAAACTCAAAAATCCGGTTGGCAATTACTTAAAATGGGGCGATAAGACATATACGATTGTTGGTGTTATCAATGATCACATTAGCGGATCTCCCTATAATCCCGTCTCTCCATTGCTGATATATGCGAACAAAAATTGGCTACTAAACATGGTTATTCGGGTCAATGTTACATCATCGTTTAGCGATCAGTTGAATCAAATTGAAAAGACGCTTAAGAAATTTAATCCAGCTTATCCTTTTGAATACAAATTTGTTGATCAACAGTTCGCTTCAAAATTCGGCGATCAACAACAGACGGCAAAGTTAGCATTTATCTTCTCGCTATTAGCCATATCAATTTCCTGTTTAGGTCTATTTGGACTTGCATCATATATGGCCGAATTGAAAACAAAAGAAATTGGTATACGTAAAGTACTTGGCGCATCCGTCTCGGGAATCACAGCAATGTTATCTAGAGATTTTGTCAAACTTGTCGTCATTGCCATTTTAATTGCATCTCCGCTTGCGTGGTGGGCTATGAATAAATGGCTTCAGGATTTCTCCTATCGCATTGAAATACAGTGGTGGACATTTGGTTTCGCTGGAGCTTCCGCCATACTGATCGCTCTCATTACTGTTAGTAGCCAAGCCATTAGAGCCGCAAGCAGTAATCCAGTGAAGACATTAAGAGATGAATAGCGGAGAATTACAGGTTAATAAATAAAATTAGGCCTTAAAACCAACTTTAAAAACAAATAGAGAAAAAAGATAATTATGATAAGCAACTACATCAAAATAGCATGGCGCAACCTAATGAAGAATAAGTCATTTTCCCTGACTAACATCATTGGGTTGGCAATAGGCATGGCCGGAGCATTGCTTATAGTGCTTTGGTTACAGAACATGATGACGATGGACCGCTTTCATGAAAAGGGGAATCGTCTGCATGTATTGAGTAATCGTGATGAATTTCAGGGTGATAAATCGGCCTGGGCGTATACACCTAAAATATTAGGCCCCTCATTGGCCGCTGATTTCCCAGATATCGAAGCGTTTACACGATACAACGAGGGACATGAATTTTTAACGACATTTAAAGAAAAGAAGCTTATTGCAAACACAGTTTTTGTCGATCCCGGCTTTTTCAAGATGTTCTCTTTTCCTTTTATCAAAGGCGAACAGAATGTTAAATTTGATCACCCAAAAGGTGTTGTTCTTACCGAAAGATATGCTAAGTCGCTATTCGGCGATGAGGATCCAATAGGCAAATCGGTTAGAATAGATTCGGTCAATCAAGTTGATGTACAGGCTGTTCTCAAAGATATCCCGAGTAATTCAAGTTTCAGATTTGACATGCTCCTTCCTTTTGAATATGCAAAAATAATTGGCTATGTGGATGACAACTGGAGCAATAATTCAATAAGTACTTATGTCTTATTAAAAGATGGTGCTTCTTTAACAGCATTTAATAGTAAGATCAAGACCTATTTAAGGGATCATATCAATGCCAGCAATAAGGCAGAGGGTCGCTTATCAGCGAAAAATACAGGGGAGATTTTTGCCTTTCCTTATCCCGATTCTTTTCTGTATAACAATGGTAAAGGTGGAAATTATACATCGGGACGGATTGATATTGTCAAGCTTTTTGCGTGGATCGGTGTTTTTATTTTATTAGTAGCCAGCATCAATTTTATGAACTTAAGCACAGCACGTTCTGAGCGTCGCGCAAAAGAGGTTGGTGTCCGTAAGGTAATTGGTGCCAGTAAGACAAGCTTAATGGCTCAGTTTCTCGTTGAGAGCATACTAATTAGCTTAATTGCGATGGTTCTCGCAACTCTACTTGTCTTTATAGTGCTGCCTTTTTTTAATGACCTTGTTGAAAAAAATCTCAGTCTTTCCTTATTAAGTCTACAAACCTGGCTTTTTCTACTTGCGTTCGCACTGTTTACAGGGATATTAGCGGGTACTTATCCGGCCTTTTTCCTTTCCTCTTTTCAACCGATCAAAACTTTGAAAGGAAAATTTGTATCGAAGACTAAAGGGTTGAACATCCGTTCGATACTCGTGGTTATACAGTTTAGCCTCGCTATTATATTGATTATCGCTACAGTCATTGTGGCAAAACAGATCCAGTACACTAAACAGCGCGACCGCGGCTATAATGAAAATGGTTTGCTCTACAGCAGTATTAAAGGTGACCTGGAGAAGAATTATAAAATCCTCCGGGACGAGCTTTTGGCCAGCAATGCTGTAGTCTCTGTATCGAAGAACATGTCGCCAGTAACAGACTTTTATAGCAATGGTTGGGGATTTACCTCCGGTACACCGACCGAAGAGGACAAAAGAATTTCTTACAACCGCTTTAGTACGGACGCTGATGCGGTAAAGAATCTTGGTCTCACTTTGATTCAAGGACGTGACATCGATATATATAAATTTGCAACAGACAGTACTGCATTAATTTTAAATGAATCTGCCGTTAAAAGTCTTCATCTTACAAATCCTGTAAATAGCATTGTGGATGGCGATGGCACCAAATGGACAGTCGTTGGCGTTGTCAAAGATTTTATTATGGGATCGCCTTTTGGGGACAAAAAACCTATGGTGATATTGGGTCCAAAGGCTTGGTTTACAACGATTCATTATCGTTTAAATACAAACCATAACATCGCAGACAACTTAAAGACAATTGAAACTATCTTTAAAAAATTCAACCCAGATTACCCATTTGAATATCAGTTCATTGACAAAACCTATGAACAAAAATTTAAGGAAACAAAGGCTATAGGTACATTAGCGATGGTTTTTGCAGGATTGACGATCTTTATTTCCTGTTTAGGCTTACTGGCACTGATCGCATACATGGCGGAAACCCGCATGAAAGAAATTGCTGTTCGCAAAGTTCTTGGCGCAAGTGTAGTCCAAGTAACGTCTTTACTTTCTATCGATTTCATCAAACTTGTCGTTATCGCTATTTTTATAGCAACGCCTATCGCTTGGTGGGCAATGGACCAGTGGTTGCAAGATTATAGCTATCGAATAGCGATCCATTGGTATTACTTTGCCGTTGCTGGATTGATGGCAATTTTAATCAGTATGGCTACTATAAGTTATCAAACGATTAAGGCAGCTTTAGTGAATCCCGTTGATAGTTTGCGTGATGAGTAGCCTAACGTTTACCATTATTTTTTTCGATAGCTTTATACCGGATAGATGACTATGAATTCGTTCAAACTTGCCCTCCGCAGCCTTATTAAAAACTGGCAATACACTTGGATCAATATCTTAGGTTTAAGCATGGGTTTCTCCTTGTGTCTTCTGGTGTTTGCCCTGGTTATTGAAGAAAATTCGTATGACAGAACCTGGAAAAATGCCGATCATCTTTTCCGTATTGTTACTATAGATTCTACTGCTGGTCTTGAACGACAAATGTCGAGAACGTTGGTTAATTTAAGTACAGAATTAAAACAAGTATTTCCAGAAATTCGAAATGAAGCTCGTATAGAATCTAGAAAATATTATCTAAAACCGGATTCCAACACCACACAGCCCATAGCAGTACAGGCTTTGGAATCGGAAACATGTATTTTGGACATGCTGAGCATCCAGATTCTTGAAGGCAATCCGAAGCAACTCGTTCAAGGAAAAACAAACTTACTCATTGACAAAGAATTTAAAGAAAAGTACTTTAAGAACGAAAATGTCATTGGAAAGATTATCCAAAGTGCCGACCCCTATGCTGATCAGCCTTCCGAATATATCATTACGGGTGTCATGGATAATCTTCCCTATAATTCAACGCTCAGAGCTTCCATCATTGCTTTAGTTCCAAAAATATCGATGGAATTAAGTAAAGATGGCTCAGGCTACTACACAGAACAATTTGTACAGCTAAAAGCCGGGACATCAAGGATAACGCTTGAACAGAAACTCAATCATTGGTATAAAGAATACCTGATTCCAAACACACAACATGTGGCTTCCTTTCGCCTGCAGCCTATTCAGGATATCTATATGGAGCCATTAGGAAGTGTAGAAATCAGTGGCGACCAAAAAATAACAAACATATTTGTAGGCGTTGCCATTTTGGTCCTTATTGTTTCCTTCATAAATTTTATTAATATCTACGCTGTAAGAACCGTTAAAAAATTAAGAACGCTGCATATCCATAAGATCATGGGAGCCAGCCGCCCCCAGATGGTTCGAGGAATGCTATTTGAAACAACCTTGCTGTTTTTTATTTCCGCATTATGTAGCTTACTTCTTTTTAAACTTGGATTGTCCCAACTGGAAAACTTTATAGGCTATAATCTCGCTTATATAAGGTCCATACAGCTTCCATTGGTACTGTCCTTTTTGACGATATCGCTCGCTCTTGGTCTATTGATTGGCTTTTATCCCGCATGGATGGTTTCTGGACTTAAGAGTTCGGATGCCTTGAAAAATAAGCTATCCAAAATTCCGAATGTTGAAATGTTTATTAAAAAAATACTTATCACAATACAGTTTAGCATCACTATTATCGTCATTATTGGACTTATAACAATCAAATCACAACTTGTCTATATGCAATCAGCACCCTTGGGGATCGAGGTCAGTAATGTGCTCAACATCGATTATTTCAACACGGGAACACAAAATACAGATATAAAAGACCGAATAAGCCAACTCACTGGTGTTGAATCGGTCAGCATAGCTAACTGGACACCGACAATTGGTTCAGGCTATCTTGTCAAGACAATCGCAGACAAGTATAGTCCTGAAAAAAAAATCCAAGTCAGTTTCATCGGCGGTGATATCAATCTCTCCAAGACATTGGGAATCCAATTGGTTAAGGGACGACTATTAACTCCCAAAGATTACACACATGTTGAAATGGGGTTGGTAGAGGACGGAGTCAACAATGCTCTTGTAACCGAAAGTACAGCAAGAATGCTTGGCATAGACAGACTCGGTGTCCTGTATAAAGACCTTCAGATTATCCCCGTCGGCATCATTAAAGATTTTCATAGTGAGTCTTTTCGTTTCAAGATCGTACCGACGGCGATTTTGGCTAAAGATTTTAATGGAAGCGGCAATATACTGATAAAAGTGGGGGAAGGACAAGAACAACATATCCTTCAATCGGTATCTAAAATTTTTCAGCATACCTATCCTCACAAATACCTGTCTTATCAATGGATCGATGAGCTAATTGCACAGCAATATGAAAAAGAGGGCAAGCAAGTGCAATTATTTATTTTATTCAGTACATTGGCGTTATTGATCTCTGCATTGGGTATTACGGGTTTAATTATGCAAAATCTTGAACAGCGAACGAAAGAAATTGGCATTCGCAAAGTCCTAGGCGCAACAGTGCTGGACCTATCGCATCTCTTTTCAAAAGATTATCTCATTTTAACCTCCCTCGCTATTGTTATTGCCAGTCCTATAGGGTGGTATCTTTCAAAAAAATGGCTCGAAGATTATGCCTACAATGTGGGGGTACAATGGTGGTACTTTACCCTTGCTGCTCTTGTCGTGTTTTTGATCTGTATCATTACCGTCAATATCCAAACAATACGAGCAGCTTTAGTAAATCCCGTTGATAGTTTGCGTGATGAGTAAGTTATATTATAAAAGCATTAAGCGTCATCCATATGATCAAGAACAATTTAAAAATAGCATGGCGGAATTTAACCCGAAATTTATCCACTTCACTGATCAACATAACGGGGTTAGCGATGGGGATTGCAACCTGTTTGCTAATCAGTTTATACGTAAGCGATGAATTTAGCTTTGATCGTTATAATGTGCATGCAGATCGCATTGTCCGTGTCGTTTTCAGAGGAACTGTTAAGGGTGGAACAATCAATGAGGCACATGTGATGCCACCTGTTGCTTCGACCATGAAGGCGGAGCTGCCCGAAGTTGAAGAAACCACGCGCTTAAGAATCGGTGGCTCTCCCCTATTTGTCGTCAATAATAAAGTGTTTCACGAAGAAAAAATGGCTTTTGTGGATGCTTCTTTCTTCAGAATTTTCACGCTCCCTTTTATCAAAGGAAATTTGTCTACAGCTATTTCTTCCCCAAATTCTGCAGTAATATCCGAATCCACCGCCTTAAAATACTTCGGCACAAACGATGTTGTCGGTCGAGACCTCATCATCAAAGACAGTCCAAATATCCTCAAAATTACTGGAGTAATCAAAGATATCCCTCAAAACTCCCATTTTCATTTTGATGTGTTTACCTCTTTGGATGCACTTGAAGATTCACGATCAGATTCGTGGATGACTTCCGAATACTATACTTATGCACTGCTTTCGAAAAATGCTTCACGTGAAAAGCTCGAAAAAAACTTAGCCACTCTATTCGACAAACATGTTGCCACACAATTTATGGCAGGTTTTGGCATGAGTTACCAAGAATACAAGAAGACGGGAAATAAGATCGGGCTTTACCTACAGCCGCTAACAGATATCCATCTACATTCAAATTTCAACTACGACCTCAGCGCTCCAGGGGATATAAGGTACGTTTACATTTTCAGCGCTATTGCGCTCTTTATGCTATTGATTGCCACAATTAATTTCATGAATCTATCTACAGCAAGTGGTTTTAAACGATGTAAAGAAGTTGGCGTACGAAAAGTATTGGGTGCCGACAAGCAAAACCTGATGCGACAGTTTATGCTGGAGGGTGTCCTCCTGACCTATATTGCCTTAGGAATAGCTTTGGGAATTGTTTTACTTGTCCTTCCTCTATTTAATCAAATTTCAGGAAAAGAGATTGAAATTCAAAAACTTGACGCTTTTAAAATTATTCCCTTCCTGCTAACTTTTGGTTTAGTCGTCGGTCTATTTTCCAGCAGCTATCCCGCGTTATATCTGTCCTCATTTAATCCACTTCGTGTATTAAAAGGGAAAATAAGTCGTTCGACTAAAGGCCTTAATTTACGCAGTGGACTTGTTGTATTTCAATTCATCATTTCCGTCGGACTTATCTTTGGAACCGTGGTCGTTGTTCAGCAGCTGGATTATATGCGTCATATTAAACTTGGATATAACAAGGATAATGTCCTTATTATACCGAGCTGGCCTTTAGGGAAAAACGAAAAGACATATTATAATTTATTGCTGCAAGATAGCAGAATCAAGCATGTCTCTCATTCGTCCTATCTCCCTGCCGGAGAAAGTAACAACAACAATTTTTTCATCTATCCAGATGGCAATACTGATCAATGGGTCAAAACGATTCGTTACGATATAGATGAAGAATATATTCCGGTTATGGGTATGCAGCTTAAAGAAGGACGAAATTTCGCAAAAACATTTGGTAGTGACAGCCTTTCTGTCATCATCAATGAAACCGCAGCAAAAGATCTAGGTTGGAACGATCATAGCCTTGGTAAAATATTGACCAATAAAGACAACAAAAGCTATCGTGTTATTGGTGTCGTTAAGGATTTTCATTTTCGCTCTTTACATGAGCAGATCTCCCCGCTTGTGATGGTTCTTAGCGATCAAGCCGGGAGTTTGATTCTCAAAATACAAACAGCCGATATGGATAAGCTCATTCAAAAATTAGCGTCTCTCTATCGCTCCTTTCCAACAGACATTCCATTCAGCTATTCCTTTTTGGATGACCGATACGCACAAACCTACCAAGCAGAAGTGAAAACGGGTAAATTACTGAGCATCTTTGCAGGACTGACTATTTTTGTGGCCTGCCTTGGTTTATTCGGCTTGGCTATTTTCACCGCCAATCAACGCAGAAAAGAAATAGGGGTCCGAAAGGTTATTGGGGCTACAGTTTCAGATATCACACTCATGCTTTCCATTGAGTTCGTCAAACTCGTTCTCAGTGCCATTATCATTGCTTCTCCCCTAGCTTGGTGGATAATGCACAAATGGTTAGAGAATTTCGCGTACCGTATTGAGATGCAATGGTGGATGTTTGTGCTAGCAGGAGCTCTAGCCGTCTTTATTGCTTTAATTACTGTAAGTTCACAAGCGATACGCGCGGCCATAACAAAGCCTGTTGACAGTCTACGCGATGAATAAAATAGACTTGTCTGTTCAGCGGTGGACAAAGCACTGTCCGATATCGAACAGCAAGTAAAAGAATGAGGAAGGCAACCCGTTAATGATCAACAGGATAATTGCTTGGCCAAACATTTGTATTTTTAATTTTTTAAGTGGAGCACACAAGCTATTAGCAGCTCCACGACCGGAATAAATTCTTAGTATAAAACAATGAACTTTACAAACTTCAAAATTGCTTGGCGAAATATCGGAAAGAAAAAAGTGCAAAATCTGATCAATCTAATTGGATTGACCTGCGGTATTACTTTTCTCCTACTTGTAGGCGCCTATATATGGGATGTACATCAAGTGAATAGCAGCATCAGAAATCTTGACCGGCAATTTTTGTTGCAAAGCAAGTATAAGAAAGAAGGATTTGGTATTAACTTAACCACATTAGGGGCGCTCCCTAAAGCCTTACATGAGGAGTATCCCAATCTGGTCTCTAATTATTATCGGATTGATGGATTGACAGGTATCGTAGCCAACGGTTCGACAATCCATGAAGAAGGGATGTCTCTCGGAGATCCCAGCCTATTGACGATGTTCGGATTCCATATGCTGGCGGGCAATGCTAATACGGCTTTAAATAATCCCTTTTCAGTTGTCATCAGTGACAAAGCTGCCATAAAATATTTCGGGCATGTGGATGTACTCGGCAAATCGCTACAGATAAAAAATTTCAAGGGTGAAAAACACGATTTTGAAATTACAGCAATCATTAGATCCGACGTCCAAAATGCCATTATGGATCTCACAAAGAATATGCATGCAGACATATTTTTACCGATCATCAATGAGGAATTCTTTGGTCGATCTATAGACAATTGGAATAACCCTTATATTGCCGGTTATATCGAATTGAAACCAGGTGTAAGCTTGGATCGCGTAGATGCCGCCATTGAAACGTTGGTAAGAAAAAATACCGATAAGGAATTTTCCAGTGAATATAGCCCTGATCTAAAACCATTGAAAACCTATTATTTGGATGACAACCAAGGGGCCGTGCGTAAAATGATACAGACATTGATTTGGACGGCCATTTTTATCCTGATTATGGCTATCATCAATTTCATCAATTTTAGTATCGCTCAGCACATTACCCGATTAAAGGAAATCGGTGTTCGCAAGATGATGGGATCATCTCGAATACAGCTTATCAGGCAATTGATGACCGAATATATCCTAATCGTGAGCATAGCAGCATTGATCAGTCTGCCGCTTTATATCATCGCAAGTCCAATTTTTGAGCATATCTTGATGCGAAAGCTGCCCACCTTAGTGGAATTGCCGATTTACTTTTTTGGATTATTGGGTATAATGACGTTATTCATTGGCCTACTGGCCGGGCTCTACCCAGCCATTAAACTTTCCAATATAGCGGTACTTCCTGCAGTCAAAAATCAATTTTCGACGCTAGGAGGCAAACAGCTGGTGCGAAAAATTCTTTTGTTTTTTCAATTTGGGGTAGCTTTGCTCCTGCTTGTCTGTACGCTAATTATTTCTAAACAAGTTGATCTATTTCTCCATAGCAATCTAGGTTACAACAAAGACTATTTATTAACTGTCCAAGTACCCAGAGACTGGTCCGAAAATGGCGTTCGCAAAATGGAGACTGTGCAACAAGAACTCAGCTTGCAACCAGAAGTTAAATCAGTAACCTTATCTTATGAAATACCTGGATTGCTGGGATCCAATATGCAGCCAGCATTCGGGACGACTGACGACAAAGAAATCCAGGTACAACGGATTACAAGTGATAGTCACTTTTTGGAGACCTATGAGATACCACTAGTTGCTGGAACTTTTCTCCCTAAAAACTATGTTGCCAATGCGAATAATAGGCCAGTTGTGATCAATAAAAAAGCCATGGACGATTTTGGTTTTAAAAATGCCGAGCAAGCTATTGGTCAGCAGATTGCTCTAGCTGATCCAAGTTACAAAATGACTATTTTAGGCGTTGCTGAAAACTTTGTGGCCAATTCACTTCACCAGGCCTCTCCGCCTATCGTATGGATAGATGTACAGGAAAGCTTACAATATCGATACCTTAGCATCCGTTTAAAGCAAGGCTCTCTTTCCAATACAGTACAACAACTCGAAAAAAAATGGAAAACGTTGATGCCTGATGCTCCTTTCGAATATCAATTTATGGATGAACGCATCAAAAATTTATATGAAACTGAACTGCAGCTGCATCGTGCATCACAGTTGGCTACGGTCGTTTCGCTGCTGATCGTGGCATTGGGGCTCACCGGATTAATATCCCTTTCCATCCATTTGCGGAATAAAGAAGTCGGTATCCGCAAAGTACTCGGTGCATCGTTAGCACATTTAATGGTGTTATTTTCGAAGGAGTACTACGGAATATTCCTATTTGCGGCATTGACGACGGTTCCACTGAGTTATCTATTGATGCAATACTGGCTTCAAAATTACATCATCCGCATAGATATCAATGTTCTTACCTACTTGTTACCACTAGGAACATTAATTGGTTTACTAAGTTTATTGGTTGCCATTATTGTATTTCGGGCCACCCGATTTAATCCGGTTGAAAAATTGAGAGATGAATAATGTCAGAAACCAATCCATATAAACAGTATGATAAAGAACTATCTTAAAACCGCTTGGCGGACATTGATGCGCAATCGTATCTATTCGCTATCAAACCTCGTTGGTTTAACGATTGCCCTGCTGGTTTTTATGCTAATCAGTGCGCTTGTGGTTGATGAGCTTTCCTACGACAGACAATGGAGCAACTCCAAAGAGCTCTACAGAATGCGAATTGTGCCCAAAGAAATACAGGAAGGATTCACAAACAATAATTCGGGAGCTCCTGAAGGTATCTCTGCAACATTAAAAGCTCATTTCCCAGAAGTACTTGGCTATACTTCAATCCATTCATTTTCAACAAAATTAACAATAAACAAGGGCTCAAAGCAGTTTACCGAAATCAATACGCTGGAAATCGACAGCGGTTTTTTCAATCTTTTTGATACAAAAATCATCGCAGGTAATCCGAAACACGTTATTGCCGGAGCAAAAAATATCACATTGACAGCCTCTGGGGTACAAAAATACTTCGGTGGCAAAGACGTGCTCGGTAGCACATTCTACAATAAACCACAAGAAGGGAAACCCGAAGCTTACTATGTTAATGCAATTATCGAGGATATGCCCCATAACTCTTCCTTTCAGGCCGAAGCCTTTGTGCTGATGCCTAAGGTGAATGAATTCAATCCCGAAAAAAGTGGTTCGTTACAAACACAAATTCTGTTGCTCAAAAGTACAACTGATGTTAAAAGTTTTTCAGACAAGATAAACAAGTGGTATAATACGCAAAAACTAGGTGATTGGCTGAAAGAGCACAATCTTTTCATTGAACCCATCACTGATATACACTTGCGAAGTATTACAGGATGGGAGAACCCTATGCAAGATATTTATCTGCTAGCAGGAATAGCGATCTTGATCCTTGTATTGGTCAGTATCAATTACATCAACCTGAGCTTTGCACATGCGCTCAAACGTACACAACAGATCGGTATCCGCAAAGTACTGGGAGCAAGCCGAAAAAATCTGATCCTACAGATGGGCCTTGAGAGTACCATGCTCTTTGCCGGCTCTTTTCTGATTGCATTTTTGAGTTACGTGCTTATATTTCCTGCATTTGAGCACTATTTAGAACATCCTTTGACCATGAGCTACCAACATTCCTTCTTCATGTTTGTTGGACTGCTATCTATTTGGATCGTTCTGGGCTGGATTTGTAGCCTACCTACAGCCATGTCACTATCAAAAACACATCCGTCCCTAGAACTTCGGAAACAGCTTTCTTTCTTCAAGCTCCCCCTAAATATGGCATTTACCAAAGTATTGGTGATTTTCCAGTTTGCCATTGCCATCGTCGTAGCGATCTGTATGATGTCCATGCGTGCGCAATTGCACTATCTGTACAACAAAGATCTTGGCTATGAGCCCAAAAATCTCTTGGCTATCAATTATACCTCCTGGGAGGGGAAGGATCAGGCCTTCAAACAGGAGCTATTAAAACATTCGTACATCTCTTCGGTCAGTCTCACAAGCTGGACGCCCTTTAGTGGTAGTGTGGATTTTAAAACAGTAGCAGACCCTAACAATCCGAACAAAGAACTCCCAGTGGTATTTGTCTATGCGGATTATGATTACATCAAAACAATGGGCATAAAGCTCCTTAGTGGCCGGCCTTTAAGTGCGGACTATGCGCTGGATAGACCGTTTACAGATTCGATTCAGGCCGGACAACGGGTACTTACCAATATGCTCGTTTCCGAACAGACCGCCCAGCGGCTGTCTTTAAAACTTAATAAGAGCAATGAGCCTTTAAACAATACACCTGTAGGCGTATTTAAAGAGTTCAACGGAGCAAGTTTAAAGTTTCCGATCGGTCCTTTTGCGATTAAATCGCAAAATGAATGGGAAGGCAGCTGCATGCTTATCCGCGTGCAAGAAGGTAAGAAAAAGGAAGCTTTAGCCTTGGTAAACAGCACCTGGAACCACTTTTTCCCTAATCGGATCGCGCAATTCAACTGGCAGGAAGATCAGGTGCAGCATCAATATAACAAAGAGAAAAAGCAGTACCAGCAATTGGCATTTTTTACAGGAGCCAGTATGCTGATTGCTATCTTAGGGATCGTAGCCATTGCCATTTATACGCTAGAACGACGGGTAAAAGAAATCGGTATCCGTAAAGTGCTCGGTGCTTCGGTAAATACGATCACCTATATGATTTCCAGATCCTTTATCGCGCTCTTGCTGATTGCGATTCTAATCGCTTTCCCCATAGCATGGTGGTTTACGCACAAATGGCTGGAAAATTTTTACTACCATATCGATGTTCCGATTGCTCTCTTTGTTTTCACGGGATTGTTTATGGGTGTGACGACGTTAACGATTATTGCTGTCCGGATATTCCAGACGGCCCGCATTAATCCCGTCAATAGTTTACGGGATGAATAATAAAAAATTAGCCGTAGGTGTGCGAAATTTAAATAGTGCAAACTATTATTTAGCTAAAGGGAATGAAAGTTTATAATTGGTATAAGTCTTTGGATTTTCGCTGTTTTCATCATTCACACATTGAAATCATATAGATTTTCGATACAAAGAAATAGAAAATATTTCAAAAACAAAAACATTTGTATAAATAAAAATAACATTATCTATATTTATCTATACAAAAGGACAGATTATTAAATAAAAGGATGACAAAACTAGGCGAATTTTTAGCGAAGAAATCTGTGAATAAATCCCAGATTGCCCGCAAAACAGGATTAAGTAAAGCGAGAATCAATGAATTGACCATGACCGAGACCGCTAAATTACGGTTAGATGAAATGTATTTGATTGCTCTGGCCATTGATACAGATCCGGCCAAAATGATGCTCGAACTCTGCGAGCACCTCCAACTGAAAGAGATTAAGGATTAGGATACTTTCCTAGAGCCCTTTAATAAGATGATTTGTGCGGTATTGGACGAAAAACTGTTCGATATCGTACAGCCACAAAATCCAAAAAACAAAACAAAACACTGAAAAACAGCAATTTAATAAAATGGCAATACAATTGACTTCAGTCTAATGTCTAGATTGACCGGTCGATTACCGATCAATAAGATGTTAAAAATGTATTGTTATGATAGGAAATAGTCTTAAGGTCGCTTGCCGAAACATGGCAAAAAATAAGCTCTATTCTTTTATAAAGATCGGGGGATTTGCTTTTGGTATTGCAATCTGTATGCTCATCGTACTGTATATCAAGCATGATACCAGCTACAACAAGTTCTATCCAGCAATGGATCGCACCTATCGTCTCGTCGTTCAGCTTCCGATTGAAGGTAAAATTCAACGTTGGGTATCACTCTCGGCTCCCGTTGCCCCGACACTGAAAGCTGAAATTCCTTCCATAGAAAAAACAGGCCGGATACTCCCTAACCCTTTATTTGGCGCAGGAAGTAACCAGCTCTCCCTGAATGATAACCCGCAAAGCTTTTATGATGATGGCTTTGTGTATATTGATCAATCTATTCTTGACATGTTTCCGACACCCATGGTTTCAGGAACTCTTGCCCATGCATTGGATCAACCCAATACACTTGTCATTACGAGAAGTAAAGCGGAAAAATACTTTAAAAATGATCCTATAGGTCAGACCATGTATCTGAATAATAACAGGTCCAAACTCTATACCATTACCGGCGTGATCGAAGATATACCCAAAAACTCCACTTTAGCAGGTTATAGCTTTTTCATGTCGCTCGCAGGCGAACCCTTTTATCCCGGCGAACAGAACCAATGGCTCAGTAACAATTACACAGTCTACGTTAAATTAAAGCCGCAAGTTAATATTGAACAAACCGAAAAGGAGATTTTAAGAAATTATAAAGCGCACTATTTACCTGAATATAAAAAATCAGGGCGTAAGCTCAATCCTTTATTCGAACAGGCAAAAATCAACTTACAAAATGCACTTGACATCCATTTGAAGTCTTCCGATATCGATGACGATAAAGTCAGTATATTGAATCGGGGAGATATCCGTATGGTCTGGACTTTTGCCATCGTCGCATTGTTTATTCTTTTGATTGCCTGTATCAATTTTATTAACCTATCGACCGCCAATGCCGCTACACGGGCCAAAGAAATTGGCATCCGGAAGACAATTGGTTCGACAAGGACATTATTGATCGGACAATTCCTGCTCGAGGCGATTTGTTATAGTGTATTGTCTTTGCTTGTTGGTCTATTGCTGAGTTGGGTTTTGTTGCCCATATTCAACAGTCTCGCCAATAAGTCGCTGACCATCCCCTGGACATCCCCTTACTTTTTCCCATCATTATTGTTGGCAATACTGTTCATCGGCAGCCTGGCCGGAATCTATCCAGCTTTGTATCTATCCCGATTTAAACCAATTGCCGCATTGAAAAACAAGACCACCGGAGCCAAATCTTCATTATTCAGAAATGGCCTTGTCGTCTTTCAGTTTGCTACATCTATCATCCTTATTGTAAGTGCCTTGGTGACCAATCAACAGATACGTTATATCCTTGAAAAAGATTTAGGTTTCAAAAAGGAGCAGGTCATTATCCTCCGAGGTATTGGTACATTGGGGAATCAGATCCCAAGCCTTAAAAATGAGTTGAAGTCCATTGCAAATGTAAGTTCCGTTTCCTTAGGCGATTTTATTCCAGTTCCCATTGATGGTGCCAAAAGAAACGGCAACCCATTTTGGAATGAGGGCAGACGGGAGATCGATATGGCCACACAGGGACAGTTCTGGGAGATTGATCAGGATTACCTTGAGACCTTCGGATTGCAACTGACCAAAGGTAGAAATTTCGATCCCAAAATGGCCACAGACAGCACCGCTGCCATCATCAACCAAAAATTGGCGAATGACCTGGGATTAAAAAATCCCATCGGAGCAAAAATAACCAATGGCGATACCTGGACAGTCGTTGGTGTTGTGGATGATTTTATTTTTGAGTCGCTAAAAGGTAAAGGGTACGCTGGCTTATGTATGGTATTACGGGGTTATCCCTCACTTTTATCCATTAAAGTTAAACCCGAAAACCTACAGGAGACCCTGAACGGAATTAACAGTGTATGGAATAAATTTTCACCCAATCAAAAGATCAATTACAGTTTTTTGGATGAGGGCTTTGCTTCCCTTTATCAAGATGTTGAACGGACGAAAAATATATTCAGCTGTTTTGCAATCGTCGCCATTTTTGTGGCTGCCCTCGGTCTCTTTGGACTAGCCACCTATGTGACACAACAGCGGACAAAAGAAATCGGTGTGCGGAAGGTGCTTGGCGCAAGTACGATGAGATTACTGAAACTGCTGTCCGGAGACTTTATAAAATTGGTGTTTGTTGCCTTGGTTATTGCCTCACCTGTTGCGTGGTGGGCAATGAACCAATGGCTCAGAGACTTCAACTATAAAATAGATATCAACTGGATATACTTTTTTCTGGCGGGCATGGGCGCTGTCCTCATCGCCTTAGGTACCATTAGTTATCAGACCTGGAAGGCTATCAGGACCAACCCCGTCGATAGTCTAAGAGATGAATAAAGTCAGAAGATCTTAAAAATTAGTGCTTGTTGCCTTGGTCATTGCTTGCCTGTTGCGTGGAGGGCAATGCCAATGGCTAAAGGGGGATGAATGTTCGATTGCGAACGAAAACTGTCCGAAATCGGACATCCAAAAACAAGATAAACACAACATAAGACACTTATAGCAAAACAATTACAACAATGGCAAGGGGATTGCATTTTTAATTAGGTGAAATAGTTCGAATTGGTTTAAACATACATATCCAGCGTAAAATGGCACAAAATGATTTCAAACTGGCATGGCGTAAACTTTTAAAAAATAAGGGTTTCACATTTTTGAACATTATCGGACTGCCCCTTGGTTTTACAGGTTTTATCCTTTCGTATCAATACATCAATCGCGAAACGAGTTACGATACATGGAATCCACATTTCAAGGATATCTATCAAATTGGTTTGGAAGCCGAAGGCGCTTTTACAGATGAGACCTCGCCTGCTATGGCTCCTTTGTTAAAACAAAATTTACCTGAAATCATCTATGCAGGTCGAAAAATAGTCTACAACTACGGCAGTTATCCCCTTTTTGGTGAAAATACAGTCCTTATTAAAAATGCTGCGCTCATTGACTCCTCTGCGGCACGCATCTTTCAAATCGAAAATGCAACTGGGCCACTCTACAAAAACAAGGAACAAAAGGAAGCGACTATGGTCAAAAGCCATATCGCCGAACAACTATTCAAAAAAGAGGGCCTAAATTTCGACAGTCCCCATTCGATTCCAGCTCAAAGCCTTGCTCTAGGTGTGCACGAGACGATTTATGGCACCATCAAAGAAAAAGGTCTATCCATAATTGATTATGATCTCCTTTTTATCCGTGAACCGCAGGATCTCTTTGCCGATAATAATCCTTTTTTGTATCAAACTTTTATTCAGGTTCGGCCCGGTACGGATATCGCGAATTTGACGGGTCGCATCAATGCGCTTTACCAGAAAGAAATCGCACCGAAAGATAAAATTCGCTCCTCTAGTTATGCCAAAGGGAAAATCTATCTGGATCCATTGACCAACCTTCACCTTCGGCCAAAAACGGGAAGTAACACGGCTTATATCATCACGTGGATTATTGGTATTCTCTCCGTTTTGATTCTCTTACTCGCCTCAGCCAATTTTGCCAACATGATTATGGCACAGGCGGATCAACGCATTAAGGAACTTGCACTCAAAAAAATATTGGGAAGCTCCCGCTGGGCTATCGTCAGACAATTGGCGCTCGAAGTATTTATTCTGACATTCAGTGCGGCAGGCCTAAGTTTCGTCGCTTTGGCCCTCACAGGAAATATCCTTCAAAAATGGTTCAATGATGACCTTAAAGGCTATATTTTGAGTTCGGAAACAATCGCCCAACTTGCTATTGCCGTACTAATGACAACGGTTCTATCGGCAATATATCCAGCTATCGTACTCTCCGGCTTCAAATCTGTCAATCTCCTAAAAGGTGGACTGACTTCTAATCTCAAAAAGGGCACATTTCGCAACGCATTGCTAACTTTCCAAATCAGTATGGCCATCCTATTTATTTCGGGCATGCTAGTTATTCGAGCACAGCTAAATTATATGCAGCAGACGGATAAAGGATTTGAACCTGCACAGGTCGTCAATTTCAGAGGTGTCGGTATGTATTACGATAATAAAATCGATGGTTCTTATCAACAATTAAAACGTCGGATAGAGAATGATCCCAGTATTGCCTCAGTCGCATCAGCGACAAATATCCCAGGGGAAGACGAACAGCCTCCGAAAAAGGATTTTTCCTATATTGAAAAAACCGTTTCATTTGCACATGTCGGTATTGATCCTGGATATTTCAAGACATTAAATATCCCTCATCTAGCGGGGAATATCAACCTGTCCATGGACCAGTTGCTCCGCGACTCACTATCGAATTATGCAGTCATCAACGAATCTGCTGCCAAAAATTTAGGACTTGCAAACCCCATAGGCGTAAAAATTAAGGGCTGTGATGTTAACTTTGAAATTGTTGGCCTGGTCAAAGACAGTAAAGCTTACGGCTTTGAAAATGTAGTTCAACCGACGATATATTCATTTAAAAGTGAATGTGGCAGTATGCGCTTTCAGGCAACACTCATGGTCAAAACAAAATCGGGAATGGTCGATCGGGCAATTCAAACCGTCAAACAAGAATGGGCGAAAAACCCAGCCGCAAAAGATCTGCCCCTTGATTATTCCTTTATGGATGAGCAATATGCTTTACAACACAAAAAGCAGCAAGAATTGCAGACTGCTTTTAATAGTTTCACAACCCTTTCGGTTATCATCGCGGCTTTAGGGCTATTCAGTATGGCAGCGTATCAGGCGGCATTACGAAAAAAGGAAATGAGTATCCGTAAAGTACTGGGAGCATCGGTACACTTACTGTTTGTTCAACTAAACAAGCCTTTTTTCAAGCTCTTTGTGATCGGAATCGGGATCGCAATTCCAATAGCCTATATGCTTATGAACAAATGGCTTTCCAATTTCGCCTATCATATACAGCTATCCTGGTGGTCGTTTTTGATTCCAATATTTTGCATATTTATGTTGATATTATTTTCCATCAGCTTTCAATCTATAAAAGTCGCAAAAACAAATCCAGTAGACAGTCTGCGGGAAGAATAATAGAACATGAAGAGAACCAATGCCAGTCCATACGCTGCAATCGAATACCAATTGTGGCTACTAGAAAAAATATAAATACGAATATCTAAGATCTCAATATTAAAAAATGATACAATTAAAAAATTTATTCAAGTGGTATAATGTAGGTGGCACACGCTCATTCGTCCTTAAAGATGTAAGTCTCGATATTGCTGAAGGCGATTTTATCTCCATCATGGGGCCATCGGGGTCTGGAAAATCGACCCTGCTGAATATTATCGGTATGCTTGATGAACCTGACGAGGGGGCGTATTTTTTTATGGGCGAGAATGTATTGGAAATGAAAGCGAAAAAAAGAACGCAGCTTTACCAGTCCCATATTGGCTATGTATTTCAGGCTTATCATCTCTTGGATGAATTGACTGTATACGAAAATATCGAAACGCCCTTGATTTATAAAGACATTTCAAGCAAAGAAAGAAAAGCTATTGTGGCCGATATGCTCGATCGTTTTGGCATCGTGGGAAAGAAAGACCTATTTCCAGCGCAGTTATCCGGAGGTCAACAACAAATTGTCGGTATTGCACGTGCATTAGCAGGTTCGCCTAAATTATTACTGGCCGATGAACCTACAGGGAATTTAAACTCCAAACAGGGTGAAGAAATCATGGATCTATTCAAACAGCTCAACGATGACGGTGTGACGATCATACAAGTAACGCATTCGGAAAAGAATGCAGAATACGGCAAAAGAATTGTGAATATGCTGGATGGTCAGCTCAAATAATTGTACGCCAAATTAACCTGAATAATCCCTACCCGGTAAGCAAATTACTGGGGGGATTTTTTTATATTATTTCTCGAATCAATTTTTTAACTTCGTTAGGATGAATGAGAGAGAGTTGAAATCGCTAGTATCACTGTTGGACGACACCGACCAACAGATTGTTCAGGAAGTTGAACACCAATTAAAAAGTCAAGGTCCTGAGATCATACCCCATTTGGAAAGATTTTGGGAATCGAGCTTTGATCCCCATGTACAGGGGCGTCTAGAAAATATCATTCATGAAATTCAGTTTGATCAGACCAAAAATGAGTTACAAATCTGGAACCTGAGCAACTCATTCAACCTACTGGAAGGATTAATTATCCTCAATAATTATCAATATCCTTCCTATGAAAACCATAAAATTGTTTTGGCGATAGAAGACCTCAAAACTGAGGTATGGCGAGGTCTTCATTACGACATGACTCCGCTGGAAAAAGTGAACCTGATGAATCATGTTCTTTTTGGGTCTTTCGGCTTAGCAGGGAATACGAAGGACTATCATCACCCACAGAACTCCTATATTGGCCAGGTACTGGACACAAAAAAAGGAAATCCCCTAACCTTATCCTGCATCTACAGCATCATTGCACAGAAACTGGACATTCCAATCTATGGGATTAATTTACCAAAGCATTTTGTGTTGGCGTATATGGATATGGACGAAGAAGGGAATGAACAAGTTTTATTTTACATCAATGCATTTAACCGGGGTCAGGTAATGCAAAAAAGTGATGTAAATTCATTTCTGAAGCAACTGAACCTATATCCAGATAGCGCGTTTACCTATCCCTGCGATAATGTCACAATCATTAAACGTGCTTTACGAAATTTGATGTCTGCCTACGAAGAGCATGAAAGTTCAAGCAAGCAACAGGAAATCAAAACACTGTTTGAACTGCTTGCTTAAACTATTTATTAAAAGTTTGTAGTCGACCGACCATCCAAAAAGATATAATTTGGACGCAGATTTCCGTATGTTTTTGCTGCAATATCTGGTTGTATGTTACCTTCTTCTAACAATGGGAACCGCGAAATCGTATTATTCGTTAGATCAGAAACATAAAAAAACTTTCCTTCGTCGCGCCGGTCATCAATTGTTACTCCCCAAGGCTCTACTAATCCAGTATTCGCTCCACCGACAACATAATCAGGCTCAACATCTACTTTGTCTGTAGTCCCACTAAACAAAGCGGCAGGATTTTTAAAAAATAATACTTCTTTACCCGATGTTACCGCTAATAAGCCCTTATTGGGTGCATAAGATACGGGGCCCAATTGGGTTCTTCCTTTGATATAGACTTTCATCATAGGCTTGAATTTATCTGAATCGACAATCGTATCACGCGCCTGATTAATCAATTGTTGTTGGAGGTTGGCATAAACTGCAAATCCACTTCCCTTACTCGAGCCATCACTATTAAAACCTATAACTACTAACTTATCATTGTTATTGCTGCCATTGAGCAACGTCAGCGAACTCGGGACAACAGTTCCCAGATTTATCTGCTTATCAATAATAGGGGCTCCACCCTTCGAGCCGACCTTCCCAGTAGGCGTACTTACGGCATACAACATGGAGCTACCGGCTCCACGGTTTGTCACGGCTAAAAGAAACGGAATGGTTGTAGCGGAAGTAGCACTATTTTGTTGCGAAAAAGTGTAGTAGGCCAAGCCCCTGACATTTGTAAAACCTCGGTATCCAATTGCACCAGAAGTACCGGGAATACCATAGATATCATTTGCAAATGGGATAACCTGTATAAATGTATCCTGCGGAGTAATACTTGCCTGGAAAACAGCCTTGGCATTCGCATCAAAGAGAATTGGCCCGCCCCCTTTAGCCGGAGATAGATATTGATAGATATTATCCAAATTGTTGGTATCTGCTGGATCAACAATCATCATATTTTTCAGGGAAGAATTATTCGGATCATAATCTAAAAAAGAGATATACAATCTCGATATCTGCGTGATTCGTCCTTCGTTTGTTGGTTCATCATCCAATTTCTTACAGGAAACAAAACCTATAATACTGATGAATACTATAATAATACAGGATTGAAACGAAAATTTCATATTTTTTTTATTAAAAATAGCGTATTGCGTTAAACATACAAATCTACTAATATATGTAGAAAATAAATGAATTTATATGATTCTTTTAAGGGCAGCCCCTTCAAAGTAAAACGGAAATATTTGTCAATTCGCTACTTTTTGATTAAAATTGCCTTTGTTTTTGTTAGCATATACGATTATGGAAAATAAGGAATTTGTAAGGGAGACATTGACGTTACCTGGAGAAGGCAAGAAATTACTCTTACACTCCTGCTGTGCTCCTTGTTCTGGAGAAGTAATGGAAGCACTCATTGCTTCAGATATCGATTTTACGATTTATTTTTACAATCCCAATATTCATCCACGCAAAGAATATGATTTACGCAAAGACGAGAACATTCGATTTGCAGAAAAACATCATATTCCTTTTATTGATGCAGATTATGATGTAGACCATTGGTTTGATTTAGCCAAGGGGATGGAACAAGAGCCGGAGAGAGGTATTCGCTGCACGATGTGTTTTGATATGCGTTTTGAAAAAACAGCGGAGTATGCAGCGGCGAATGGCTTTGATGTGATTTCTAGTTCACTGGGCATTTCACGCTGGAAAAATATGGAGCAAATCAACGATTGCGGCTTACGTGCGGCTTCGCGGCATGAAGGTATGGAATATTGGACCTTCAACTGGCGTAAGAAAGGTGGATCGGCCCGTATGTTGGAAGTCTCCAAGAAGGAGAAATTCTATATGCAGGAGTATTGCGGCTGCGCTTATTCGCTGCGCGACACGAATAAATGGCGCATGGCAAATGGGCGCGAAAAGATAGAGTTAGGCAAAAATTATTATGAATAAGCCCTATCATTGGTAGGTATAAAGCTTGGCCTTAGAATATTTAAAAAAATATTTCGATCCTAATGATTTTATACATACCTTTGCAGGCTCAAATGCAAGATTGTGAAACATCTAAAACAATATAGAATTCCCTTTTCGGGGCTCAACGCTGGAAAGCACAATTTTGAGTTTGACATTAATAAAAAGTTCTTTGACTGCTACGAACATTCGATTGTAAAAGATGGCAATCTGGAAGCAGAAGTTGAGTTGCAAAAACAGGAGAACCTGTTGATATTGCATTTTGATATCCAAGGTGAAATTCAGTTGACTTGTGATACCTGCTTAAAAGAGTTTATGTCACCGATTTCAATTCAAGAGCGGATATTAGTCAAATTCACGGATGAAGATTGGACAGATAACACCGAAGAGGTGTTAATTTTATCCAAAAGCGACCATGAGTTGGATATAGCTGAGCTATTGTATGAATACATTAATTTAGCTGTTCCCTATATCGTCAAATGTGAAGAGCAAGGAGAAGGCATACAATGTGATCCTGAGATGCTCGCATTATTCACAAGCGAGCCAGAATCAGAGGAACAAAAAGAAGAAGAAATTATCGACCCACGTTGGGAAGCATTGAGAAATATTAAAAATAACTAAAACAAGAATACGAGATGGCACATCCAAAACGTAAGACTTCTAAATCAAGAAGAGACAAAAGAAGAACACATTATAAAGCTGAAGCTCCAAGCTTGACAGTATGTAAAGAAACTGGCGCAGTTCATTTACCTCACCGTGCATATACTGTAGACGGAAATTTGTACTACAACGGTAAATTGATCATTGAAAATACAGCTGTTGTCTAAGGTAAACCTTTCATAACGCCAAAACATCCCAGACAAGCACTATTTTAGAAATTTGCTTTACTTTGGGATGTTTTTTGCGTATTATTGATTTACTAAATAATAACGGATGAAGATTGGTTTAGATATTTTAGGAGGAGATTATGCTCCTAAAGCAACGATAACAGGTGCTATTGAAGCACAAAAGCAGCTTACTGGAGACCAAAAAATAGTCCTTTTTGGTAAAACTGAAGAGACAAAACAATTAATCAATCAAGCCGGAGGAAATTCATCTGACTTTGAATATGTTGAGGCTCCAGAAATTATTGCGATGGGTGAACATCCAACCAAAGCAATAACTCAAAAACCCAACTCAAGTATTGCGAAGGGATTTGACTATTTAAAAAACAAAGAAATCGACTCATTCGCTTCTGCTGGTAACACCGGCGCTATGCTCGTGGGCTCGATGTTCAGCGTTAAAGCTATCCCAGGCGTATTGCGTCCTGCTATAGCATCCATCGTTCCCAAATTGAAATCAGGCTTCGGGATCTTATTGGACGTCGGCGCAAATGCGGACTGTAAACCAGAGATGTTGAACCAATTTGCAATCTTGGGAAGTGTCTTTGCCGAACATGTGTTCAATGTATCCAACCCTAAAGTCGGATTATTGAATATCGGAGAAGAAGAAGAAAAAGGAAACATCCTAACAACCTCTACCTACCCCCTACTAAAAGCCAACGACAAAATTAACTTTATCGGAAATGCAGAAGGTCGCGACCTGTTCAGTGACCATGCAGACGTATATGTCTGTGATGGATTTACAGGAAATGTCGTCTTGAAACTTGCAGAATCATTTTATGTAGTAACGTTGAAAAAGGGTTTTAAAGATGATTTTTTCGACCGATTCAACTACGAACAGTACGGCGGTAGCCCCATCCTGGGAGTAAATGCTCCTGTCATTATTGGCCACGGTATTTCGACACCTGAGGCCATTAAAAATATGGTTTTATTTTCAAGAGATATGATCGAGTCTAAGTTCATTGACAGCATCAGATCTATTTTCAATTAGAATATTTATGTCAAAGATTCACGCCGCAATTACGGCTGTAAATGGTTACGTTCCGGATTACATCCTAACCAACAAAGAATTGGAAACAATGGTCGACACTAACGACGAGTGGATCGTTTCCAGAACGGGAATCAAAGAGCGTCGCATCTTAAAAGGCGAAGGGCTTGCTACTTCAGATCTTGCTGTACCTGCCGTTCAAGGTTTATTGAAAAAAAGAGGCATAGCTGCTACAGATATTGATCTCATCATCTTTTGTACCAGTACTCCAGATATGCTGTTCCCTGCCACAGCTAATATTCTTGCCGATAAAATTGGAGCGACCAATGCTTGGGGATTTGATCTTCAGGCTGCATGCTCAGGATTTTTATTCGGTTTGAACACGGCAACGCAATTTATCATTGCTGGTACACATAAAAAAGTACTCGTTATCGGTGCAGACAAAATGTCTTCGGTCATCAATTATCAAGACCGCAATACCTGTATCCTATTTGGTGATGGTTGTGGTTGTGTCCTATTGGAACCTAATGAAGAGGGTTTAGGTATACAAGATGCAATTTTAAAAACCGATGGTTCTGGGGGACAATTTTTGAATATCAAAGGTGGTGGATCACTTAACCCAGCCTCGCATGCAACGGTAGATGCCGGATTGCACTATGCCTATCAAGAAGGCCGCACAGTATTTAAATTTGCGGTAACCAATATGGCAGATGTTGCGCACGAAGTGATGGTCAAAAACAATCTTAAATCGGAAGATATCGCGTGGTTGGTACCTCATCAGGCCAATAAACGTATCATTGATGCTACAGCAGAGCGCGTGGGATTGCCGGATGAGAAGGTCATGGTGAACATTCAAAAATATGGTAACACAACAAGTGGTACAATCCCTTTGTGTTTATGGGAATGGGAATCGCAATTGAAGAAAGGAGATAATCTTATCCTTGCCGCTTTCGGCGGTGGTTTCACTTGGGGATCCATCTATTTAAAATGGGCGTATTAATTGTCCATTTTATGGTATAATTTATTACTTTTGACAGTTAGAATTTTTTAGAAACAAACAAAACCTAGAATACTATGGGTATGGATATCAAACAAATTCAGGACTTGATTAAATTCGTTTCAAAATCAGGTGTGAATGAAGTCTCGATTGAAGAGCAAGATTTTAAAATTACAATAAAAACAAATCAAGAGCCTACGTATGTAACAGCTTCTGTTCCTGCTGTTGCCCCTATCGCTGCTCCTCAAGTTGCGCAAGCAGCGGCACCAGCTCCTGTAGCTAGTCCTGCAGCACCAGCCGCAAATGCAGATGCAAACTTGATTACAATCAAATCACCAATGATCGGTACATTCTACCGTTCGGCAGGACCTGGCAAACCGTCTTTCATCAATGTTGGTGATGATATCAATACAGGTTCTGTATTATGTATCGTTGAAGCAATGAAATTATTCAACGAAATTGAATCTGAAGTTTCAGGTAAAATCGTTAAGATTTTGGTAGAAGATGCTCAACCTGTTGAGTTCGACCAGCCATTATTCTTAGTTGAGCCTAAATAATTTACAATTGTGTAAATGAATATATGTAGCCTCCAAAGGGCTACATTTTTTTGCAAACTTCATAATTCAAGACAATGTTCAAAAAAATATTAATTGCAAATAGAGGAGAGATTGCCCTGCGCATTATCCGTACCTGTCGTGAAATGGGTATCAAAAGTGTTGCAGTATATTCTACTGCTGACCGAGATAGCCTACACGTAAGATTTGCGGATGAAGCCGTTTGTATCGGTCCTCCTCCAAGTAGAGACTCTTACTTAAACATTCCGAATATTATTTCTGCTGCCGAACTGACAAATGCTGATGCAATCCATCCAGGATATGGTTTCTTATCCGAAAATGCGCGCTTTTCAGCGATATGTGCAGAATATGGCATCAAATTTATTGGTGCTACAGCCGAACAGATCGAGAAAATGGGTGATAAATCCCGTGCTAAGGATACCATGAAAAAAGCTGGTGTTCCTACAGTGCCCGGATCTGAAGGTTTGATCTCAAATGTAAAAGAAGGCATTTCATTAGCCAATGAAATCGGTTATCCTGTTATCATCAAAGCAACTGCTGGTGGTGGTGGTCGAGGAATGCGTATCATTTGGAAAGATGAAGAATTCGAACCGGCGTGGGATTCTGCACGTGTTGAATCAGCTGCGGCTTTCGGTAATGATGGAATCTACCTTGAAAAATATGTAGAAGAACCTCGTCATATTGAATTCCAGATTGTAGGTGATCAATTTGGCACTGTATGTCACCTATCTGAACGTGACTGCTCAATTCAACGCCGTCACCAAAAATTGATCGAAGAATCTCCATCTCCATTCATGACTCCTGAGTTGAGAGCCGAAATGGGTGAAGCTGCTGTCAAAGGTGCCAAAGCGGTGAACTATGAGGGCGCTGGTACGATCGAATTCCTGGTTGACAAACATCGTAACTTCTACTTTATGGAAATGAATACCCGTATCCAGGTAGAACATCCAGTAACGGAAGAAGTCATCAATTTTGATTTGATCAAAGAACAGATTAAAGTGGCAGCAGGAATTCCTATCTCGGGAAAAAATTATGAACCGCAGATGCATGCCATTGAATGTCGTATCAATGCAGAAGATCCTTTTAATAACTTCCGCCCTTCTCCAGGTAAGATCACGAACTTTCACTCACCAGGTGGGCATGGAGTACGTGTAGATACCCATGTATATTCAGGATACACCATTCCGCCTAATTACGATTCGATGATTGCGAAATTAATCACTGTGGCACAAACGCGTGAGGAAGCAATCAGCACTATGGAAAGAGCACTAAGCGAATTTGTCATTGAAGGAATCAAAACAACCATCCCTTTGCACTTAAGATTGATGCGTGATCCTAATTTTAGAGCAGGTAATTTCACAACGAAGTTTATGGAAACTTTTGACCTAACTGAATATCCTGTAGAAGATTAAATAAAATTATCTTTACACACATAAAAAATACCATTCTTTACAATAAGAATGGTATTTTTGTTTCCAAACAATTTTTATGAATACACCTAATTCGAAAGATCTTATACAAGCTATTAAAGATAAAGGGAAGAACATAGAAGCAGAGATGTCGTTCTTTGACCACCTTGAGGTTTTAAGATGGCATTTGGTCCGTTCGGCAATTGCGATCTGTATCTTTGCAGGTATTGCTTTTACATTCTATGATTTCGTATTTAACGATATCATCATGGGGCCAAAGAATCTAAATTTTTGGACTTATCGCATGATGTGTAAAGCAGCCGACGCTTTTAATCTGGCAGACTTTTGTGTAAAAAAAATTCCTTTTAATATCATCAATACTGAACTAGCAGGTCAATTTATGCTTCAGATAAACTCCTGTTTATTGATGGCTTTGATGATGGGCTTTCCTTATCTCCTTTTTGAAATTTGGTTATTTGTAAAACCAGCTTTAACAGACGTAGAAAGACGATCTGCCCGTGGGTTTGTATTTTATGCTTCGCTATTGTTTATTTTAGGGGCACTCTTCGGATACTACATTGTTGTACCATTATCCATCAACTTTCTAGCAAATGTATCGCTGAGTGATGAAATCGTCAACCAGATTACCATTGATAATTACCTCTCGACCATTTCAACTTTAACATTGGGCTGTGGTATTGTCTTCCTACTTCCGATACTGGTATTTATTCTCTCTAAAATCGGTATTATGACTCCGGAATTTATGCGAGCCAGCCGTCGTTATGCAACAGTCATTATTTTAGTGATAGCTGCGGTTATTACACCTTCGGCAGATATAATCACCATGCTGACAGTTGCGGCACCAATGTTCCTATTATATGAAATCAGTATTATGGTTTCTGCGGATGTTAAAAGAAAAAAATTAGCACAAGAAAAATAAAATAACAATAAAAATGAGCAGCGTAAAGAAAATTGCAATTGGAAGTGACCACGCGGGTTTTGACTACAAAACAGCTTTGGTAAGCTTTTTGAAAGAATTGGGTTATGAAGTAACAGATTTTGGGACAAATTCTCCAGACTCAGTTGACTATCCAGATTTCGCACACCCAGTTGCATCAGCAGTGGAAAATAAAGAAGCAGATGCCGGAGTTTTAATTTGTGGCAGTGCAAATGGAGTTGCCATCACAGCCAATAAACACCAAAATATTCGTGCTGCTATCTGCTGGTTAGAGGAAATCTCTGCTTTGGCCCGTCAGCATAATGATGCTAACGTAGTGTGTATCCCAGCACGTTTTATCGATCTTGAGCTTGCTAAAAAGATTATCAATACATTTATAAACACAGCATTCGAAGGTGGCCGTCACGCTAATCGGGTAGACAAAATCGCTTGTAGCTGTTAATAAATTAACATATTTTAAGATGCGGATGAAAGGTAAACAATACTTTTCATCCGCTTTTTTTTATATATTGTGCAGATACTGAACGTACTTACATCTATCTGTAAGAAGATAGCGGCGGTGGAGCCAACTGAAAACTCAAGATAAAGCTTACAAACTAGTAACAGTAAAAAATAAACAATGAAAAAAATATACAACCTGCTTTGGATCGCATGCGTGCTGATGAGCTGTGCTAAAGCACAGGACGTAAACAGTAAATATGCGGAGGAAATCACCGTAGAATCTACGCAAAAGCATCTACGCACCTTAGCTTCTGTTGATTTTGAAGGCAGAGGAACGGGGCAAAAAGGCGGACGCCTGGCTGCAGAATATATTGCCAATGAATTTAAAAAATATGGCCTTACTGCACCTGTCAATGGATCTTATTTCCAACCCTTGCAGCTTATTCGAAATAGCTTCAAGGTAAAGCAATTTAGTATTAATGAGAGACCTTTTCAACATGGCAAAGATATTTTTGTCATTGGCAACAATGAAAACAAGTTTTTCGAGGGTAGTGAAATTGTTTTTATTGGCTATGGTATTGATGATCCCAAATATTCGGATATCGCTGGTATGGATCTCCATAATAAGATTGTTATGCTAATCAATGAGCATGAACCAACGGATGAAAAGGGTAATTCATGGATTAGCAGCACAAAGACTCCGTCTAACTGGTCGACAACCAGAAATAAAAAAGTTAAGGAAATCCTTAAACACAATCCTAAGATGATATTGGCTATTAACAGTCAATTATCTCAACTTTTGGAAGATGCTGGAGACCGGGCTACAGAAGGACGCTATAATTTAGCGATAGATCAACCCGCACCGGAGAAGTCGCCTATGATCCCTGTTGTCAATATTACTGATCATGCAGCCAACTATGTTTTGAATCTAGCGCGAACTAACCTTGCCGCTATAGTTTCAAAGATTAATCGATCTGGACAGCCAAGTTCTTTTGTTATTCCTACTAATTTTAAAGCCGAGTTTGGCACCAATGCCACTACTCTAACTGACCCAAATATTCTTGGTTACCTGGAAGGAACAGATAAAAAAGATGAAGTCGTGGTGATTGGAGGCCACTATGACCACGATGGAATAGATTCCAAAGGAAATATCTTCTTTGGGGCCGATGACAATGCCTCGGGCACAACGGCTGTTCTCGAGTTGGCACGTGTTTTTTCAAAGGCTAAATCTGCTGGAAATGGCCCTAGGCGCAGTATGTTGTTCATTACCTACGCTGCAGAGGAAAAAGGATTATTAGGATCCAAATTTTATACCGAAAATCCAGTGTTCCCATTGAAAAATACTGTAGCCTGCATTAATATTGATATGATTGGTCGTGTCGACGATAAGCATCTCAAAGGAAATCACAATTACATCCATGCGATTGGTTCGGATAAATTGAGCTCGGAGTTGTATCAAATCAATAAGAATGAGAATGAGATGCATACGAAAATGGAGATCGACTACACCTATGACAATCCAAAGGATCCCATGCGTTTGTATTATCGTTCAGATCATTACAACTTTGCAAAAAAAGGTATACCCTCAGTCTTTTATTTTTCGGGATTGCATCCGGACTATCACACACCTGCGGACACCTATGACAAGATCGATTTTCCCTTGATGGTAAAGCGCGAGCAACTTGCATTCTTTACTGCATGGCAAATTGCCAATCGGGAAAATCGCCTCGTTGTTGACACCAATAAGGAATAAGACCGAATTATCCGCAGCAATTAAAATTATTTTACCGTATAAAAAAAGGCAAGTGAACAAAGGTTTACTTGCTTTTTTTATACGGTAAAATGACCTTTAGGATAAACATTTTATGGGTAATTATTGTTAACTTTAATACAAAAAACAAGTATAATTTATGGCTTTTGTAGATTACTATAAAGTGCTTGGCACTGATAAGACAGCCTCAGCTGATGAGATCAAAAAAGCATATCGAAAACTAGCCCGCAAATACCATCCTGATGTCAACCCTAACGACAATGAGGCCAAACAAAGATTTCAGGAGATTAATGAGGCAAATGAGGTATTATCTGACCCTGAAAAGCGTAAAAAGTATGACCAATATGGTGAGCACTGGCAACATGGGGAGGAATATGAAAAAGCGCAACAGCAATACCGCCAATCCCAGTCGGCTGGAGGCAATCCATTTGGCGGAACTGGCAATCCCTTTGGCGGAAACAGCGGTTCTTACGAATATACCGGAAACTTTGACGACGGCCAATTTTCTGATTTCTTTGAACAGATGTTTGGGAGCAGAAGTGGTGGCGGACGGCAAAGCACATTCCGTGGACAGGATTTTAATGCCGAACTCAGCTTATCTTTACAAGAGGCTTACACCACCCATTCACAAACATTTAATATCAACGGAAAAAATATCCGTATCACGATTCATGCGGGAGTCGAGGATGGACAAAAAATCAAACTTAAAGGTTATGGAGGCGATGGTATAAATGGTGGTCCAAAGGGAGATCTCTACATAACAATCAACATCGCGCCCGATGGTCGTTTTAAACGTCAGGGAAGCGACTTGTATACAACACTTGACATCGATCTCTACACCGCTATCTTAGGCGGCGAGGCTACGCTAGATACATTCGGTGGAAAAGTAAAATTAAAAATAAAAGCTGAAAGTCAAAATGGTGCAAAAATGCGTCTTAAAGGAAAAGGTTTTCCTGTGTATCGAAAGGAGGGCGAATTTGGAGATCTATATGTTACATTGAATATACAAATGCCGAGTAATCTGACTGCCGAAGAAAAAACATTGTTTCAACAATTGAAGGATCTAAAGAAATAATATTATGGAAACGACACTTATAAGAGTCATAGACTTCTGTCAGTCTAGAAAGGTTGAAACAACCTTTTTGGAAACCATGGTGGAATATGGCCTCATACACATCGTCATTCAACAGGAAGAACAATATATCGATGAAGACGATCTTCAGAAACTGGAACGTTTTTCAAATCTCTATTACGAGCTAGAAGTGAATCCTGCCGGAATTCAGGTGGCCAGCCATTTATTGGAAAAAGTGGAGCAGCTTCAAAATGAAATCTGGCATTTAAAGAATAAATTAAAATCNNGATTTTAATTTATTCTTTAAAATTCGACATCTCGCTCTGTATTTACTTTGGTCTGCCAAACAATTTTATCTTTCAAAGTCGTGTACAGAATTTCATAATCTCCTTTACAGGTGACAAAGGATCCATAAAAATCATTGGGCTTCATCACACGATAAACAACCAATTTTCTTTTCCCCTCAACCACACCATAGGCTTTCATTAACATAAAGCCTGTTTTGTTTATCTTTTCTTCAGGAATTTTATAATCCAAATGTGAACGGCTAATACCGTCATCTGGGCATAAAATTTCGGTACGGCTCGGTGTAAACTTATAACGATCGCGATACATGGCCACATTCGACATTACGATATCCTTAGCCCATGCAACGTCGGTAAAATTCTCGGGGACGAGAAAAATCAAAGACACCATTTTTTCTTGCCAAAGGCGGCCGTTAAAAGGGATGACAAAATGAAGCAACTTCTGCCTTTTAAACGTTGTGATGTTATAAAAATATCGACCTTCTTTATGCTGCTCACGTTGAAAAGAACTTAGATTCAGCAGATGGTTTTTCTTTCCTTTTACATTTGGTGAATTGTTCACTATGGCAAGCATATCATAGCTATATTTCCCCGCTAAATGTCCAGAAAATAGCACGCTGTAAGCAGTGTCCGAATATCGCAAGTGGCGTAACACCTTGCGAAACCTACGCGTAACTTTATCGGCATTGATTGGACTCGTATTGCCTTGCCAATTTTTATCCTCCATAATATCATCCCCTAAAAATACGGTGAGCTCTTTATTGAGATTAACAAAATATTCGTCTCCCTCGATAGCAAAACCGTTAGGAACGACCTGATAAGATTTACATGAAGAGAGCGTCGCAAAGGCGATAATGACATAGAAGACTCGGATGATTATGGTGTGCATACTATAATACTTGATGTTTTATTTTGCTAGATTAAGACGAATGGGCAATGTATAGGCAACTCGTACTGGTTTACCGCCGACGAGCGCCGGTTTCCATCGCTTTGCACGTTCCATGAGTTTCAACGTTGCTTCTTTGGTGCCATAACCGAGATCCTTTTTTACTTTAATATGGGATAAGCTACCATCTATTTCAATAATAAAATTGACTTCAATCATACCACTGACATCATGTTCCACAGCCTGTTTTGGAAACTGAAAATTATTGCCTACCCAAATCATAAATGACTGCATTCCTCTTTCTGGAACTGGCTTCACTTCGACCTGATCAAAAGGCATCGTATCCGATTGTTCATTGGACTGTATGTGGATACGCTTTGTTTGTTTAGGCGGGTAGGTCTGATGATCGAATGTTGCCACCTGCTTAACCCCTGACTCAACAGCTAAAACCATTCCTTTTGCCCTACTCGTATTGAATACTAAAGTAGATAAGGTTATCAACAATAGCATGGGTAACACCGTTACATATAACAGGCGCTGTCTCGGGTTCGATTTATCTTTAAATAACATCCTGATGCGCAACTTTAAAAACGAATGATTCGAAAATTCTTGTGAAAAAACCAATTGGTCTGTTCGCAATGCATGAGCGACCAACATTTCTGCATAGGCCACCTTATCGGCAGAACAAATTTCATCTACAATATATTCATGTTGAAACCGTATTTCTCTTTGAAGAAAATAGACAACAGGATTGAACCAATTGAAAATTTTCAGGATCTCAATCAATAGCAAGTCGTATGAATGCCCCTGTTCAGTATGGATCTGTTCATGCCATGCAATATTTTCCTTGTTGTAGGTCAATCTCCCGATTACAATCCTATTAAAAAAGGAAAAACTTAGGTGATCAGGCGAAGAACGCAATACCCGAAAAAGATAGCTGATTCGGACCATTAGGAAAAGGCAGGCGAGTATCACCCCTATCCAATAAATCTTTACAATTATATCTAAAAAAAATAAGGGCTGTTCAATTGAGCTTCCAATTCCTATATCCACATATGTTCCCAGATCGATCTTTACAAGATGTTTGGAAATCAGCTCAGTCTTTGGTAATTCAATAAAAATACCTACCGGAGCCAATAGCGAAAATATGGACATTCCGATGAGATAGATCCGATTCCATTGAAAAAAAGTGAGCCTTCTAAAAATCAGTTTATAGAGTACAAAACTGATAATCAATGAAACATTGACAATCAATAAATAAATCATAATCAAAAAGTTTATAAAGGTTTTGGTTGTTACTTATTACGTTCAATTATAGACAGGATTTCATCAAGTTCCCTAACGTCTAATCTATTCTCTTCCAAAAAATAAGAAAGCATACTTTTGGGGGAATTATCAAAATAATTGGTTAGTAATTTTCCTGTAAGACCTTTCTTATATTCCTCTTTTGAAATCTTCGGTGAATACTGATGGCTTTTTCCAAAAGATTCATGCGTCACAAAACCCTTCGTTTCGAGAATACGAACGATAGTCGACACTGTATTGTAGGCAGGTTTCGGTTTTGGCAACCGATCAATAATCTCTTTGACAAAGCCACGCTCCATCTCCCAGAGCTCTTTCATAATTTGCTCTTCAGCTTTCGTTAACTCTTTAAAATCTTCCATAACCTCTATAGAATAAAAAAATACTGTAATAATAATACGTTATCTAAGTTAAAACTAAATATTTAGTTTCACAACTATATTTTTAGTTTTAAAATAAATAACTGATAAACAATACTTATTATTAAAGATTCGAATTTAATCTTCGAAGTTCTTCTTGCGTGAAGCTTTCAGTTGAGCTTGTTGCTTCTTTCTGTCTAACCTTTTTAAAATACTTGAATAAGGTATTCTTGTTTTCTTTCGGGCCTTTATTGGTACAAGCGCGGACTCCAAAATACGCCTAAAGCGATCGATTGCAATTTCTTTATTCCGAATCTGTGATCGATCGATATCACATTCCAGTTGCAATATTCCATATTTATTTATGCGATTTGCCAAAACTGTATAAATCATCGCTTTTTCTTCAACAGAAACAGCTGTGGAAACCTCGACATTCCACTGCAGCAATACTTTGGATGACACCTTGTTTACGTGTTGTCCACCTGCTCCGCCTGACCTGGAAAACTTAAACGTCAGTTCGCCTATTACTCCTTCTAAATTCATTTTTCTTTAAATGCTTCTTCTATCTTTTCCATTTTCTTTAGTAAAAAACCCAATTTTTCCACTTGGTCCCGTTGTACTTCGGCAAGTTCCTGCTCTTTGCGGATAATGAGGTGATCAATTTTCTCATGCAATTCCCTAATTTCGAGTTCGGCTTTTAAGTTAACCATATAATCATTTCTTGCCCGTTCGCGATCTTTATCTTCCTGCCTATTTTGGCTCATCATAATAACGGGAGCCTGTAACGCTGCCACACAGGACAGAATCAGGTTAAGTAAAATAAAGGGATAGGGATCAAAACCTTTATTATTTAACCAATAGATATTGGCTAAGATCCAAACGATCAAAAAAAAGATAAAAGAAATAATAAATACCCAGCTTCCACCAAATTCCGCCACTTTATCTGCAACTTTGTCCCCTAAGCTGATCGGTTCATTTGTATCCCCATCCAGACTCGCGCTGATTACCTTATTTTCCTTGAAGCTATCAATTACCTGTTGATCGAGTTGACTTAACTGTCCCGACTCATCCCTTAAAAATTCGGATATATAAGCTTCTTTGAACCGTGTCAACTCTGTGGAAGCGATGTATTTATCTTTACCAAAGCTCGGATACTCCTTTTTTATCAGTTTAAAAATTGGCTGTCGAATTGAAGCCCCCAAAATACGTTGTTCAGAAGGAAACTGCTGTCCTGAAATATCACTTATAAAGTTATCCATATACCGATTAAATGTCTATTTAAAGATAGCGCTTTTTAACCAATCAAAAAATTCACAAAACTATGGCAATTGGTTTTTGTTATTTTACGCATAAATAGTCGAAATTTGCAGCACAAAATTTAGGAATAAGCATGCTAAATTTTTCATGTTTTCTTGAAATGATTGAAGAAGACAATCGTTAGACTAAAATTGCTTCTTCGTTGTCTGATGAATAAATGTACTAAATATGCGATAAACATCGCATGTGTTTAGACGAAAATAGTCGGAATACTAACATGAGGTTCACGTTAGCCTTTAAACAAAATTGAACAGTGCATACTAGAGATGCAGTTAAATATACGCTCAGACATAATTACGCAGATGAAAATAGGAATTGTTTGTTATCCCACCTTTGGTGGAAGTGGTGTAGTTGCAACCGAACTAGGAAAGGCTTTGGCCGCTAATGGACATGAGATCCATTTTATTACCTATCGACAACCTGCACGGCTGGATTTCTTTTCTGAAAACCTATACTACCATGAGGTAGCTGTTTCGCAATATCCGCTTTTTGACTTTCTACCCTATGAATCTGCATTAGCCAGCAAACTGGTAGATGTTGTTCGTTTCGAAAAGTTGGATTTGATCCACGTCCACTATGCAATCCCACATGCATCAGCGGCATTTATGGCAAAACAGATCTTGCTTACTACCTATGGCATTAATATTCCGGTAGTAACAACCTTACATGGCACAGATATTACACTTGTAGGTAAGGACAAGAGTTTTAGTCCCGTTGTTACATTCTCCATCAATCAATCAGATGGCGTAACTGCTGTATCACAGAATCTAAAAGATCAGACGCTGGGATACTTTGACATTACCCGCGACATCAAGGTGATCCCAAACTTTATTGATTTGGACAGGTTCAGCAATAAAGACCGTTCACATTTCAAAAAAGCCATTGCTCCGGGCAATGAACGGATATTGGTTCATACGTCCAACTTCAGAAAGGTTAAAAATACTGAAGATGTCATTCGTATTTTTAAGAAAGTACATGATGTAATCCCTTCGAAGCTCTTAATGGTAGGAGATGGTCCTGAGCGTCGAAACGCAGAAGAGCTTTCGAGAGAACTTAATGTATGTCAAGACATACGTTTCTTGGGTAAACAAGATGCAGTGGAAGAAATACTGTCTGTATCGGATCTTTTCCTAATGCCTTCAAGCTCGGAAAGCTTCGGACTCGCAGCACTAGAGGCCATGGCCTGTCAAGTTCCGGTGATTTCTTCCAATACCGGTGGTTTACCTGAGCTGAATGAAAATGGTGTAACTGGATTTCTCAGTGCGGTGGGCGATGTGGATGACATGGCAAAAAATGCAATCTATATTCTAGAAGATGGTGAGCGTCTAGATAAATTTAAAGAAGCAGCGTTAAATCATGCCAAAGAATTCCAATTGTCTAATATTATGCCTCTTTATGAGCAATATTACCAAAAAGTTATTAGTGAAACAATAAAACCACAATAAATATCACTTTAAGTCCTAGGGGATAAAAAAAATATTTTATCTTTGACCTTTGGAAAATTTCCAAAAAAACAATTATGAAATACAAACGTATCTTATTAAAACTTAGCGGTGAATCCTTAATGGGTGACCAAAGCTATGGTATCGATATTAACCGTGTATCACAATACGCTAATGATATCAAAGAAATTCACGATCAAGGTTTAGAAATTGCAATTGTTATCGGTGGCGGTAATATTTACCGTGGTTTAAGTGCTGAAAAATCAGGAATGGACCGTGTTCAAGCAGACTATATGGGCATGCTTGCCACAGTCATCAACAGCATGGCACTGCAGGATGCACTTGAGAAAGTTGGGAAAAAGACACGTTTGCTTACTGCGATCAAAATGGAGCAAATATGTGAGCCCTTTATTCGTAGAAGAGCCGTTCGCCACTTGGAAAAAGGCCGTATTGTTATTTTCGGAGCTGGTACTGGAAATCCCTACTTCACAACGGATACTGCTGCATCTTTACGTGCGATCGAAATCAATGCAGATGCAGTATTGAAAGGAACACGTGTAGATGGTATTTACACTGCTGATCCGGAAAAAGATCCTAGTGCAACAAAATTTGAGGAAATATCATTCACAGAGGTTTATGAGAAAGGATTAAATGTCATGGATATGACTGCCTTTACCCTTTGTCAAGAAAACAAATTACCAATCATCGTATTTGATATGAACAAACCAGGCAATTTATTAAAACTTGCTAATGGTGAACATGTTGGAACTGTGGTTAAATAATTTAAATCTGTTAAAAACGTAATCTTATATGAACGAACTAATTTCAATTGAATTGGACGATTGTAAAGACAAGATGTCCAAAGCAGTTGCTCACACCGAATCCGAATTAACTAAAATTCGTGCCGGTAAAGCTTCTCCATCTATGTTAGATGGTATTTCAGTAGACTATTATGGTAGCGCCACTCCACTTTCACAAGTGGCAAACATCAATACGACTGATGCACGGACTATTGTTATTCAGCCTTGGGAGAAATCGCTTATCAACGCAATTGAAAAATCTATCACAGACGCTAACCTAGGCATCAACCCGCAGAACGATGGTATCGTTATTCGTCTGAATGTTCCCCCTTTAACAGAAGAAAGGAGACGTGATCTAGTTAAGAAGGTAAAAGAAGAAACTGAAAGAGGCCGTATCGGTATTCGTAACATCCGTAAGGATGTCAATGAGTCCATCAAGAAATTGAAAAATGATGGTGCGTCAGAAGATGAAATTAAAACTGCCGAAGGTGAAGTCCAAAAGTTAACGGACGCATTCATTGTAAAAGTTGATAAATTGGCTGAACTAAAAGAAAAAGATATCATGACTGTTTAAGTCTTCCTACTTAAATAGAAAAAAGGTCTGAAAGTATTCAGACCTTTTTTTTTGTAAAGTCATCCGACACTAGTGATCCACCTTAACTCTCCAAAGACCATACTTATCCACTTATAAACTATTGCTTTCCAAATATTTAGTATTTTAAACTCAACGCATCTTTCAAAATATTCCTTGTTGCACCATTGATTTTTAAACAAATAATTGTACATTGTACACTAACAAGTAATCAATTATATGATGAACAATTCTCGCCGTCAATTTTTAAAGCAAGCTGGAATAGGTATTTCGGCAGCTTATCTGGTGCCCAACTTTATATCCTGTCAAAATAAAGCTGGGGCAATCAGCGACAATCCATTACAGAATATAGGCGTACAGCTTTATTCCATNNTGGAAATTGCCCTACAAAGAGTTGAAGAAAATATTGGATGACAATGGTCTCAAAACACATTCAGGTCATTACGACATGGCCAAATACCTGAGTAAAGTACATACAGACAAAGAGGACATAGCTGTTTATTTTGATGCGGCAAAAGAACTTGGTCAAGAATATGTAATTGCTCCTGTAACCCCGATGTTCGATCTTAACGCATTGAAAAAAGACGATTATCTCTATGCTGCGGAGCAATTGAATAAAGCTGGTGAGCAGGCTAAAAAATTAGGTTTAAATATAGCTTATCACAACCACTTCTGGGAATTCAGGGATCTTGGAAATAATACAACCGGAGAAGAGGTAATGCTTGCATTTACCGAGCCAGACCTGGTTGATTTTGAGTTAGACCTTTTCTGGGCAGAGAAAGCTGGTAAAAACCCGATAGCGCTCTTCGAAAAGTTTCCAAATCGTTTTAAACTGTGGCATGTCAAAGATATGGACAAAACAAAATCCAATCCTATTGAGTGGCCTAAAGATGGGAATTTGCCTATCGAGCAAATTTTCAAGGATATTAAGTATACTGAGGTGGGAACAGGCAGCATCAATTTCCCTGAAATTGTCAAAGAAAAAAACAAATCGGGACTTAAATATGCCTTTGTTGAACAGGATAATATTGATATGCCAAATAAAATGGAGAGCCTTAAAAAGAGCTATGACTATGTTCAAGCATATCTTACTAAATAAAGAAGGGNNCCCTTCTTTATTTAGTAAGATTTCAACTTAGAATTCTGTATCCTCTACTTGCACAGCTGTCTCAATTACTTTTCTCGCTAACTCTTCTTTATAATCAATAATATTATTGCCGATTACTTCATTACTTGTACCTAGAATCTGAGCGGCCAATATACCCGCATTCTTAGCTGCATTCAAAGCCACTGTCGCTACAGGAATGCCATTGGGCATCTGAAGGATAGAAAGCACAGAGTCCCATCCGTCAATTGAATTCGAAGATTTGACAGGTACCCCTATGACCGGTAAATGTGTAATAGAAGCCACCATTCCTGGTAAGTGTGCAGCTCCGCCTGCACCAGCAATAATAACTTTCAAACCACGAACTGCAGCATTTTTAGCGTAATCAAACATCCGCTGAGGTGTACGGTGTGCTGAAACAATCGTTACTTCAAACTCTACACCGAGGACTTTCAGAACATCGATAGCATCCTGCATGACCGGAAGATCCGATTTACTTCCCATGATAATGCCAACTTGGGCCTTATTATTGACTGACATAGTATTTTTTAAGCTTTAACTTTTAATATTTCTTGTACTTTTCTCGCATTGGAAATGGCTTTCTCCCGATCGTCATTGATAATACAGACATGCCCCATTTTACGGAAAGGCTTCGTATATTTCTTGCCATAGAGATGGATATATACACCTTCCATAGCAAGTACCTCTTCAACACCCTCATATTTAGCCAACCCTTCATAGCCCGCTTCACCCAATAGATTAATCATAACTGTATTCGTCCTGCAGCGCGTATCCCCCAGTGGTAGATTAAATATGGCTCTTAAATGTTGTGCAAATTGCGACACATAATTACCCTCAATGGTCTGATGGCCACTATTGTGTGGACGCGGAGCCAATTCATTAACTAAAATATCGCCGTTTTTTGTTAGAAACATCTCTACGGCCAATATTCCGACAATTTGTAGATCGTCTGCGATCTTCTTTGCAATCATCTCCGCTCGCTGTTGTATTTCCACACCATACAAAGAAGGAGCGATCAAAAATTCAACCAAATTTGCTTGTGGATTGAATTCCATTTCCACCATTGGAAAGGTAGAAACTTCTCCTTTATCATTCCGGGCAACAATAACAGCAATTTCCTTTTCAAAATCTACCCATTCTTCAATTAAACTTGGCTCCTCAAAAGCATCTTGAATATCTTGCTGTGTGACAATCTTCTTTACCCCCTTGCCATCATATCCGTCCCGACGTAATTTTTGGATATAAGGCAGGTTCAATGGAGCATTCATCATATTATCCTTATTGGATATCAATTGAAATGTAGATGTCGGTATATCATTTTGTTTAAAAAATTGCTTTTGTAAACCTTTATCCTGAATTAGACGAATGATACGTGATTGCGGATAAACGATCACTCCTTCACCTTCCAGCTTTTCCAGCGCATCAACGTTTACCTTCTCAATCTCGATCGTAATCATGTCCAAATCCTTACCGAAATTATAGACCGTTTCAAAATCGCCCAATGATCCACATTCAAATCTATTGCACAACTTGCGACAAGGAGCATTCTTATCGGGATCCAATACATGAACGTTTACATTGTAATTAATGGCTTCCTGGATTAACATTCTTCCCAGTTGTCCACCGCCAAGAATACCTAATTGCAGTTCGCCATAAAAATCTTTTGCCATAATTGATTTAAATCTTATAAATTTTATCTTTTTAAGCTTTCTCTTTGAACAACTGTTCTCCAAGTAAGCTTTCTTTGTCTATTTTCTTTTGCAATTCAATAAAAGCTCCGATCAGCGCCTCGGGCCGAGGTGGGCACCCTTGAACATACACATCTACAGGAATGATTTTATCCACTCCTTTGACGACATGATACCCATGTTGCCAATACGGGCCACCGCAATTTGAACATGACCCCATCGAAATAACATATTTGGGATCAGGCATTTGCTCATACAATTTCTTAATGCGATCAGCCATCTTGAAGGTGACTGTCCCGGCGATAATGATCACATCGGATTGCCGAGGAGAAGGTCTTGGAAAGACGCCCATCCGATCCAAATCGTAGGTAGATGCCATTGCTCCCATCATTTCTATGGCACAACAGGCAATACCGAAACTCATCGGCCACATGGACGACAGCCTTGCCCAGTTGAGTAAATCATCTAATTTGGCAACAATAACACCATCATTTTGCAATTGACTATCTAGACTCATGCTTATTCAGGTTTTTTAAATCGCGGTTTAAAAGCTGGCTTAGGAACAGAGACGACTTCGTTTGCCGTTACTACTTCTCCAACTACTGTTTCATCTGCTACCACTACATAATCGCGCAGCTGATATGTTTTACTATTTAAGCTCGCATAGGCGCTATCTGGAATACATACGGGGACTTTCGGCGGCGATACTTGCGGTTTAACCCATTCCAAATCCCCCTTCTTCCATACAAACACCAATCCTAGGATTAAAACACCAATAAACATGGCCATTTCGATCATAGTAAACCACCCCCATCTTTCATCTGCTGCAATATATTCCGATTGTCCAAATACAGTAGCCCATGGAAAAATAAAGATAAGCTCTACATCAAAAAGTAAAAAAACGAGGGCAATAACATAAAAGCGCGGATTAAACTGAACCCAAGATGAACCAATTGGTTCCTCTCCACATTCGTAAGTACCGGATTTTATCGGATTATTCTTTTTGGGAGAGATTAGACGTGCCAGAAAAATGGTCGCACAGACTAACAGCGCCCCTATCAGAAGAATGATAAGGATTTTGCCGTATTCCGATAATTGCGCGGGGTCATCCATAATGATTACAAATTTAACAAATATTTCGTTCACTCGGGTGAGGAACTTGAAATTACAAATTATTTCTTTAAAAACCGTTTGTATCCTACAAAATAAACAGAAGTATACCACAACATCCGCCTAATGCGGCTCACAATGTAATCACACAATCGGATGAATGAACAGCGTAATCATCCAAAAATTAAGGCACAAAAAAATAGGGTACCGTATTGATACGATGCCCCATTATGATGTAACTATTCTCTAAAAAATTACATTTTTCCCGGCATTTTGGGCATATTACGCATCAATTTAGCGGCCATCGCTGGATTAGACATCTGCTTCATGACTTTACGCATATCACCAAATTGTTTCAATAATTTATTCACTTCATTAATATCAGTACCTGATCCTTTTGCAATACGTAAACGACGTTTTTGATCAATGACATCTGGATTTTCACGTTCGAAGGGAGTCATAGAATCGATAATTGCTTCAATGGGTCTGAATGCATTATCATCGACTTCAATATCCTTCATTGCTTTACCGACACCTGGGATCATTCCCATAAGGTCTTTCATATTACCCATTTTCTTAATCTGTTGAATTTGGGATTTAAAATCGTTGAAATCGAATTTATTCTTACGGATTTTCTTTTGAAGTTCTGCAGCCTGTTTCTCGTCAAATTGCTGTTGCGCCCGCTCTACTAAGGACACGACATCACCCATTCCCAAAATACGGGAAGCCATACGATCCGGGTGGAATACATCCAGCGCATCCATCTTTTCACCCGTACCAATAAACTTAATAGGCTTATTCACGACAGATTTGATAGATAATGCCGCACCACCACGTGTATCTCCATCTAACTTAGTCAGGACTACTCCTGTAAAGTCTAAACGGTCATTAAATGTTTTTGCTGTATTAACTGCATCCTGACCAGTCATTGAATCCACAACAAATAAGATCTCATCAGGCTTTGTAGCTTCCTTAACAGCAGTAATTTCTACCATTAAAGGCTCATCTATTGCCAAACGACCAGCTGTATCAATAATTACAACATTGTTTCCATTACGTTTAGCTTCCTCAACACCGGCCTTTGCAATAGCAATAGGATCGTTAGATTCACGATTCACAAAAACTGGTACCCCCACTTGCTCTGCAAGTACTTCCAATTGATCGATCGCAGCGGGACGGTAAACATCACCGGCAACCAACAATGGTTTTTTATTTTTTTTATCTTTAAGATACAACGCCAACTTACCTGAAAACGTTGTTTTACCAGCACCATTCAATCCCGCAATTAAAATAACTGTTGGATTTTTCCCAGTTTCAAGCTCCGTAACAGACCCGCCCATCAAAGCAGTCAACTCATCGTTCATGATCTTTGTCAACAATTGGCCCGGCGATATACTTGTCAGTACATTTTCACCTAAAGCTTTTTGTTTAACATCGTCGGTAAAAGTCTTGGCAGTTTTATAATTCACATCGGCGTCCAACAACGCTTTACGAATTTCTTTCATCGTTTCTGCAACGTTGATCTCGGTAATACTACCTTGTCCTTTTAATACTTTAAAGGCCCTATCTAACTTATCTTGAAGATTTGAAAACATAAAATCTGAATCTTATTCTATATAAACAGCAAAGTTAAAAAAATTGTCTATAGTAACCTCATTAACACGCCATAAAAAATGCGACTATAAAAAATAATCGCATTTATGTAAAAAAAGTACACTACCTCTATTTAATCACTTCTACGGCCACCAAATAAAATTGAGGCATAATACAAAAGTGTCACCAACGCACTTAATGCCGCTACCACATACGTCATCGCTGCCCATTTCAAAGCATCTTTTGCCCCCTCATGCTCTTCTCCGTTGTAAGTCACGCCAGCATGGTTTAACCATTCCAATGCACGGTTTGAAGCATCAAACTCTACAGGTAAGGTGATAAAAGAAAATATAGTCGTAATAGCCAATGCGCCTACACCGACCGCTAAAAGCCATGGATTACCACCTTTAGAAAAAGCAAACAACATAACACCAAGCATCAACACCCAAGATGTCAGCTTGGAGGCAGCATTTACCATGGGCACCATTGCCGAACGAAATCCCAGCCATTTATAAGCTTTAGCATGCTGTACAGCGTGACCACATTCGTGCGCCGCTACTGCTGCAGCTGCAACACTACGACCACTGTAAACTTCGGGACTTAAATTCACGGTTTTATCTGACGGATTATAGTGATCTCCCAAACGGTCTGGGATAGATAATACCTTTACATCATATATACCGTTATCATTTAACATTTTTTGCGCAATCTCAGCTCCGGACATCCCATTATTCAATGGCATCTCAGCGTATTTCTTAAATTTGTTTTTGAATCTTGTTTGGACAATCAGGCTCACCACCATTATCCCAATGAATAAAATCAAGTACATAGCTATTTAATCGTTTTTATAGTTATTATATGACTATCAAACCTTATTCCAGTTCTTGAAAAAAGGCATTTACATAAACTTCTAAGATAAAAAAACTCTTTGACCTGACAAAAAGAACATATTCTTCTGATCTCCACATGACATATTTACCTCATGACTTTAAATAAGTTACCATCATATTAGGTTTCAACTAACCTCCTCGCGTTCTAACAATACACAAGAAGCCGTTCTTACAGTATGCCTTTCGGAAATAGACTAAATCAATTGGCGGGTAAAATTATACAACTAATGCTTTTTAAAAAACTACTTTTGCAGGCTGGAACTATAGCCGTATAATTGAGCAGAGGATAGAAAAAGGGGATAATAACTAAGGGCGATTAACGCCCTTAGTTATTACAAATACCCCATTTGTAATGTAAGATCAGTACCTTCGATCATCTTACGTAAATTACTCAGTGCGTAACGCATTCTTCCCAAAGCTGTATTGATACTTACTTCGGTGATTTCTGCGATATCTTTAAAGCTCATATCACAAAAGTGCCGCATAATGAGCACTTCTTTTTGATCATCGGGAAGCTTTTGAATCATTTTCTTGAGGTCCACATCGACCTGTTTTTTTAGCATCTTTGACTCAGCACTCTCGTCGCTAAATTCGAGAACCTCAAAAATATCAAACCCATCAGCATTTACAATATTCGGAGCACGCTTTGCCTTTCTAAAAAAGTCAACAATCATATTATGTGCTATACGGATAGCCCAAGGTAAAAACTTCCCTTCCTCATTATATTTACCTGATTTTAGTGTGTTAATGATTTTAATGAAAGTTTCTTGAAAAATATCTTCAGCAAGATATTCATCTTTCACTTTCATATATATAGAGGTATAAATTTTCGATTTATATCGATTCAACAATGCCTCTAGGCCAGACTCTTGGCCACCGACATACATTTGGATCAACTCTTGATCGCTTTTACTTTTTAAAAGTCTCATACGTCACTTACTTTTTTAGCAGTTCGCAAATAAATTATCAGTTCTGTGTTAAAATGTAAATGTTTGTCGTATAACCTATCCTTTCTTATTGTAAAACAATTAATTAATCACGAATCAAATTACAGCAAAATAAATGAGTAATCAAATTATTACATTTTATTTTAAGACTTTTTAACATTTAAAAATAAGTTTCCTCTCCCCATTTCCAAAACGCCGCTCTTACGGCAATTCCTCCACCACAAAACAAACTAAAAATAGCAGTAGCACATAAGAAGGACAACACGGTCCCAGTGCGTTATATAATTGGTACTTTGTAGGGAGCTAATAGGGACCTCATTCGGAATCCCTATAAGAACTGTTTAAAGTACGGCTCAGATAAGTATAAAATTCCTATGATAGGTTAAGTTGATAGGTACTTATATCGTAAACATGACATTGAGAATAGCTTTAGAAAAAGGAATAAAAAAGCGGAACCACCTTATCGGTAATTCCGCTTTTTTTATTCCTAGGGGAATGTCTTATTTATACAATGGGAATTCAGCCATCATTGCTCTTACTTTACCATGGATCAAATCCAGTTGGGCATCGTTAGATGCATTTTTCAATGCCTCATCGATCAATTCGCCGATCTGTATTATTTCATTTTCTTTAATACCACGTGTTGTAATGGCAGCTGTACCAAAACGTACCCCTGAAGTCACAAAAGGAGAACGTGTATCGAAAGGAACCATGTTTTTGTTTGTCGTGATACCTGCTTTGCCCAATACAGCCTCTGCTTCTTTACCAGAAATATCTTTGTTGCGAAGATCCACCAACATCAAGTGATTGTCTGTACCGCCAGAGATGATCTTGTAATCTCTTTCTACAAAGAATTGTGCCAATGCCGCTGCATTTTTCTTCACCTGAACGATATATTCCATATAATCATCAGATAAAGCCTCACCGTATGCGATTGCTTTCGCAGCAATGGTATGCTCCAAAGGACCACCTTGTGTACCTGGGAATACAGCCAGATCCAATAGTTGCGTAATTGTACGGATTTCACCTTTAGGTGTTTTGATACCCCAAGGATTCTCAAAATCTTTACCGACCATAATCATACCGCCACGTGGACCACGAAGCGTTTTGTGTGTCGTTGTCGTAACGATATGACAGTGTGGAAGTGGGTCGTTTAATAAACCACGCGCGATCAAACCAGCAGGGTGAGAAATATCAGCCATCACGATAGCTCCAATTTCGTCTGCAACTTTACGGATACGTGCATAGTCCCAATCACGAGAATACGCAGAAGCACCACAGATGATCATTTTAGGTTTTTCGCGAAGTGCTGTTTCTTCCAATTGCTCATAGTCGATTAAACCAGTATCTTCTTTTACACCATAAAATAATGGTTGATAGATCTTACCAGATAGGTTAGCTGGTGAACCATGTGTCAAGTGACCACCATGAGATAAATCAAGGCCTAAGATTTTGTCGCCAGGTTTGATGGTTGCCAAAAAAACAGCGGCATTTGCCTGTGCACCAGAGTGAGGTTGAACATTTACCCATTCTGCACCAAACAATTGCTTTGCGCGATCAATTGCGATGGTTTCAATCTCATCCACAACTTCACAACCTCCATAGTAACGTTTTCCTGGGAGGCCTTCTGCATATTTATTTGTCAACACTGAACCAGCAGCTTCCATCACTTGTTTTGAAACAAAGTTTTCTGAAGCAATTAATTCAATACCTTCTTCTTGGCGTTTAAGCTCATCAGCTATTAAATTAAAAATGGCTTGATCTCTTTCCATTGTTTTTAAATGTTGTAAAGTAAATTTTGTAGTTTATTTTAATGCCTCAAAGATAGCATATTCCATAAAGAATATCGACAAAAAGCCATATTTTATTAAATGTTCTTAGCGAAATCAACTTATTTATGCAAATTACCTAATTAGGCAAGGAACATTATACGGCACGATGGGCTAAATATGCACACGAAAAACTGAATGTTTCGAAAATGTCAAAAAATCCATATCAAGCGATTTGCCACTAAAAAAGTGTATTTTTGTATTGGATTGGCTAAAAAAATTATTATAATGAGTACAGAACATACAGCAGTTGCTCCTGTTTCGTTGACAGAAGGGGCAATCAAGGAACTGAATAAATTAAAGGATCAACAAGAAATCTCTGATGATTTTGGTTTACGCGTAGGTGTCGAAGGTGGCGGTTGTTCGGGAATGAGTTATATCTTGGGCTTTGATCAAAAAAAGGATGGTGATAACGAATACGAAATCCAAGGAATTCGCATCTTTATGAACAAAGCACATGGCTTATATCTTGCAGGTATGGAAATCGACTTTAAATCAGGGCTCGATGCACGGGGCTTCACATTCAATAATCCGAATGCAACCAGCACTTGCGGATGCGGAAGCAGCTTCTCTGCATAACAGCATTTATTGACGAATGAAATAATAAAGGGACTGCCATGGGTAGTCCCTTTGTTGTTGCAGCTGTCGCCATCCTATTTGCCATTTGACAGACGTTAGATGCTATAAAGTTCTCTGCAACTTAATGATATTACCACTACAAAGCCCTCTTTCATTTTCCATCATAAATCACTAAATTAGCGACCTTTAGAAAAGAAGCATACAACAGTCTGATGTACAAAGAATATAAGCAGTTAAATTTACCCGAGATAGGTAAAGAGATTTTGACCCGTTGGGAACAGGAAAAAATATTCGAAAAAAGTATCAATAACCGTCCTGAGAGCAAGACCTATACATTTTTTGAAGGTCCACCTTCTGCAAATGGAATGCCAGGGATTCACCACGTGATGGCCCGTACGATTAAGGATATTTTCTGCCGTTACAAGACTTTGAAAGGCTACCAAGTGAAACGAAAAGGCGGCTGGGACACCCATGGCCTGCCCATTGAACTTGCGGTCGAAAAAGCTCTTGGTATCACTAAAGAGGATATCGGTAAAAAAATCACCGTAAAACAATATAATGATGCCTGCCGTAAGGAAGTAATGAAATATACCGATGTATGGAATGACCTAACTACCAAAATGGGCTATTGGGTTGACCTTGAACATCCTTATATTACTTACAAAAATGAGTATATCGAAACCTTATGGTATTTATTGAAAGAGCTTTACAAGAAAGGTCTTTTGTATAAAGGTTACACGATACAGCCATATTCCCCTGCCGCAGGTACTGGATTGAGTTCACATGAACTTAACCAACCAGGCACCTATAAAGATGTGAAGGATACGACCATCGTTGCCGAATTTAGACTGATCAAAAGTCAGCTTCATCCAGCGATAGAAAAGTTAGTTGACGATGAAGCCGAAGATGTCGCTTTTATCGCCTGGACGACCACACCATGGACTTTACCATCCAACACGGCTTTGGTTGTAGGCAAGAAAATAAACTATGTTAAGGTTAAAACTTTCAATAAATATACCGGCGCTCCTGTATCTGTTATATTGGCGAAAGATTTAATCGGTAAGCATTTTAAAGCAGAAGGAGAAAATGCATCCTTCCAGGACTATAAATTGGGCGACAAAGTAATTCCTTGGGAACTTGCCGCTGAATTTGTAGGTGAAGAGCTTGTAGGCCTGCGCTATGAGCAATTGTTGCCTTATATCACCAACGAGGACTTACAAGAAAATGCCTTCCGCGTTATCCCAGGTGATTTTGTCACCACCGAAGATGGTACTGGTATTGTCCACGCTGCTCCTACTTATGGTGCGGACGACTTTCGTGTAGCGAAAGAACATGGTGTACCGGGCATCTTGGTAAAAGATGAAAATGGAAAAGAAGTTCCTACCGTTGACCGTACGGGCCGTTTTGTAAGTGAAATTACAGATTTTGCCGGAAGATTTGTTAAAGAGGAATATTATAGTCCAGAGGAACGTTCAAAAGAAGATTTTAAACCAACGGATGTATTGATCTCTATCAAATTAAAAGAGGACAATAAAGCCTTCGATGTTAAAAAATATGAGCACACCTACCCACACTGTTGGCGTACAGACAAACCCGTTCTATACTATCCATTAGATAGCTGGTTTATTCGCACAACCGCAGTGAAGGAAGATTTGGTTGCATTAAATAAGACCATCAACTGGAAACCTGAAGCAACTGGTACAGGACGTTTTGGTAACTGGCTGGAAAACCTGGTAGACTGGAACCTCTCACGCTCGCGTTACTGGGGAACTCCACTTCCTATCTGGCGTTCAGAAGACGAAAATGAAGAGGTCTGTATAGGCTCCTTACCTGAATTAAAATCCTTATTGGAAGTTTCTTTGACCTCAGCTATTTTGTCTGATGAAGAAAAAGCAAAAAACAAAGCTTACTTGGATAAGTTTGGCACAGAACAATTGGATTTACATCGTCCCTATGTGGATGACATCGTTCTTGTTTCCGACGCTGGCCAAAAGTTGTTCCGTGAACCTGACTTAATCGACGTCTGGTTTGATTCGGGAGCAATGCCTTATGCACAATGGGGATTGGATCACGAAAAATTAGCTAAAGGGGAAGAGTTTCCTTTTAAAGCTGGATTTGATCATGCCTACCCTGCAGACTTTATTGCTGAAGGAGTTGATCAAACACGGGGTTGGTTCTTTACCTTGCATGCGATTTCAACGATGATGTACAAATCGGTTTCGTTCAAAAATGTAGTTTCCAACGGCTTGGTATTGGATAAAAATGGTAACAAGATGTCCAAACGCTTAGGCAACGGTGTTGATCCATTCTCGACAATCGATCAATACAGTGCAGACGCGACTCGCTGGTATATGATCAGTAATGCCGCGCCTTGGGACAATCTTAAATTCAATATGGAAGGCTTAGATGAAGTCCGTCGTAAATTCTTTGGTACTTTATATAATACCTACGCCTTTTTTGCATTGTATGCCAATATCGATAAGTTCTCGTATTCAGAACCAGATATTGCTTTGGAAAAACGTCCTGAAATTGACCGTTGGATTATCTCCTTATTAAATTCCTTGACAAAACAAGTAGACGAATACTTGGCTGATTACGAGCCTACAAAAGCCGCACGAGCTATCCAAAACTTTGTTGATGAACATCTCAGCAACTGGTATGTTCGGCTTTGCCGTCGTCGCTTCTGGAAGGGCGATTACTCAGAAGATAAAATTTCTGCTTATCAAACACTTTATACCTGTCTTAATACGATAGCGAAATTGATGTCGCCAATATCGCCATTTTTTTCGGATCGGTTATTCTTGGATTTGAATGCAGCCACGAACAAGGAGCAGGTTGAGTCTGTGCACTTAGCCAATTTCCCAGTATACAACGAGATTTTGGTCGATAAAGAATTGGAAGAACGTATGTCTTTAGCACAAGACATCTCCTCTTTGACACTTTCGCTGCGTAAGAAGACCTCCATCAATGTACGTCAACCATTAAATAAAATTTTGGTTCCGGTACTTGATAGTGCTTTCCAAGAGAAGGTAGAAAAAGTGAAAGATCTAATACTTTCTGAGACCAATATTAAAGATATCGAGTTCATAACAGATACTACTGGTATTATCAAGAAAAAAATAAAACCAAATTTCAAAGCTCTTGGCTCGAAAGTTGGTAAGGATATGAAGTTAGTTTCTTCGTCTATCCAATCGTTGACTATAGATCAAATTAGCACGTTGGAATCAACAGGCGAATTAGCCCTAACAGGCACGCCATATACGATTCTACTGAGCGATGTAGAAATTATAGCTGAAGACGTTGAGGGATGGCAGGTAGCAAATTTAGGCAAATTGACCGTAGCATTAGATATATATATTACTGAAGAATTGAAAAAAGAAGGTCTATCAAGAGAACTGATTAACCGTCTACAAAATCTAAGGAAAGAAAAGGGATTGGAAGTAACGGATAGAATTAACGTAAAGTTAACAGCTGCTACTGAAGTGATCAATGCTGCCAACGAAAATTTATCGTATATTTGCACCGAAATTCTGGCCGATTCATTGGTATTTGAAGATTCACTAACTGAAGGAGAGACCATCGAGATCGATGGCAAAGAACTTAAGGCATTAATCCAAAAAAATTAAATTATGGCAAACAACAACGAGAAAACACGCTATAGCGATTCAGAATTACAAGAATTCAAAGATATTATCCTAGACAAGCTTAGAATAGCAAAAGAAGAGCTTTCCTCGTTGACCGCAACGCTTAATAACAGTAATGCTAATGGTACTGACGATACTGCTGGAACGTACAAAACATTGGAAGACGGTTCAGCTACTTTAGAAAAAGAGCAAACTAATCAGCTGGCTGCTCGTCAAAAGAAATTTATCGACAACCTTGAAGCAGCGTTGGTGCGCATCGAGAACAAAACGTATGGTATCTGTAGAGAAACAGGAAAACTGATTCAAAAAGAACGTTTGAAAGCTGTTCCACATACGACTCTGAGCATCGAAGCGAAAAACAAACAATATTAATTTTAGGCATTAAATATATGGTCTTTGCTTAGGCAAAGACCATTTTTATAACACAATGAAGGGTTATACAAAACCGATCGCACTTATTGTCGCGATTCTTTTAATAGATCAATTGTCGAAGATCTGGGTTAAGCTAACCATGACAATTGGGCAAAGCCACCATATCTTGGGCAAATTTTTCCAGATTCATTTTATTGAAAATAATGGAATGGCTTACGGCATGGAATTTGGCGGCGATTATGGCAAATTGTTTTTGACGGTATTTCGCATTCTTGCCGTAGCAGGGATTGGATACGGCCTACATTACATGATCAAGAATAAATATAATCGAGGCTTTATCTTAAATGTGGCCTTAATTCTTGCTGGTGCGCTTGGAAATATCATAGATTCTGCTTTTTATGGTGTGATCTTTAGTGAAAGCACCTGGTATGATAAAGCGAGTCTATTTCCGGCAGGAGGTGGATATTCATCCTTTCTTCATGGAAAAGTAGTTGATATGCTTTACTTTCCTTTGATTCAGGGCAACTTCCCTTCCTGGGTGCCGTTTTGGGGCGGTGAAGAATTCTTGTTCTTCCGACCTGTATTCAACATTGCAGACTCTGCGATTTCTGTAGGGGTTATTTTGATTCTTTTATTTCAAAAACGGTATTTTAAAACGGAAAAAGAAGAGAAATCGAGCATCCATAGTGAAATCGTTGAAGATTAACGAAATATCCCTAAAGCCTTGTTAATCTCAAGGCTTTTATTTTTGTATATATAATACGCGAAACTACTTAAACATTGCTATTAACATGAAAAACATCAGCCTACTTCTGATACTCTGCTGCTTAATCGGAATCAAAACGGCGCAGGCACAACAGATTGAAGTTTCCAACTTAAAAAAACATATCTACTTCCTCGCCGACGACAAAATGAAAGGCAGGGGAACAGGCAGTAAGGAAGTATTTAAAGCCGCAGATTACATTGAAAAGGAATTTAAAAAATACAAACTTCAGCCCAAAGGTGAAAAAGGGTATCGCCAATCCTTCAAGGCGAAAGTATGGAAAGTAAAAGTTGATGACAGCATTCGTCAGGCAGATAATATCATTGGTTTTATTGATAATGGCGCAGCTTTAACTGTGGTTATAGGCGCACATTACGATCATCTTGGAACAGGCCGCCAAGGAAGTTCAAAAGATTCCTTAGGGGTAGGCAAAATACATAACGGAGCCGACGATAATGCTTCTGGCACTGCTGGCTTATTAGAGCTCGCACGTTATTTCAGCAGCAACAATAAAAAAGAAGCCTACAACTTACTGTTTATTGCTTTCGGCGCAGAAGAACTGGGCTTAGTTGGTTCTAAATATTTTACGGAACACCCTACCCTACCCTTGGAAAAAATCACAGCCATGCTCAATATGGATATGATTGGTCGCTATAATCCCAGCAATGGTCTCGCTGTAATCGGTTACGGAACAAGTAGCCAATGGCCAGCGATATTCGAAGATATTCAGGCACCTATAAAATTTAATCTAAGCCGGGATGGGAATGGCGGCTCTGACCAGACTTCATTCTACAAAAAGAATATACCGGTATTGTTTTTCCATACGGGCGGACACCCAGACTACCATATGCCGACTGATGATGCCGATAAAATCGATTACAACGCTTTAAAATCCATATTAGATCTTGAAAAAACAGTAGTTGAAAATATTATGAAACAATCCAATAAAATGGATTTTGTATGGACCAATTAAACAATAAAAAGCGGACTGACGTTTAGCGAAATGTGACACTTTAACTTTTTGTCTGCACAAATGCTACATCACGAATAGATAAGCCGCTTTGTAGATATACACAAATAAACTAAACAGCGCACTTGAGATAGCGTAAATGAGTCTCTATGAACAGGTGCTTGGATATCATTTAATTATTGTTGATGAAAAAAATTCTAGTGACAGGATCCAATGGATTCCTTGGTCAAAAAGTCGTTGATTTACTTGCTAGCAATGACAAATATGATGTTGTTGCTCTTTCAAAAGGTCCAAACCGAAACCCGAATCAAGCGGATTACGCTTTCTTTCAAGTAGACTTATTGGACCGTACACAGTTAACAGATTTTTTGTCTGCGCAAACTTTTGATACAATTGTCCATACTGCAGCCATGACGAGTGTAGAAGCTTGTGAAGCAGATCAAGCGACTTGTCAATTGCTTAATGTCGATCTTGTTGGCTATCTCGGCGCCTATTGTGCTGAGCAACAAACACAATTGATTCACTTATCTACAGACTTTGTTTTTGATGGGAAAAAAAATGCACCTTACATTGAAACAGATCTTCCCAATCCGCAAAGTCAATATGGCAAGAGTAAATATGCTTCCGAACAAGTGCTTGCGCAGTCTGGCTGTAAATATGCTATCCTACGGACGATATTAGTCTACGGAATCAATGCTGACCCCAACCGTTCCAATCTTGTATTATGGGCTAAAAGTAAGTTGTCACAAAATGAGCCCATAAAAGTAGTCAATGACCAATGGAGAATGCCTACCTTTGTGGATGATTTGGCTTATGCTTGTCAACTCGCAATTGACCGAGAGGCGCAGGGAATGTTTCACATTTCAGGTGCTGAGCTGATGTCAATCCATGAGGCTGTCTACCAAATTGCGGACTACTGGCAGCTAGATAAAGGATTGATTTCGGAGATCAGCGCTGCCAGCATTGGACAGGCAGAAAACAGGCCACGGCAGACAGGCTTTGATCTGACTAGATCTAACGCTGAATTGGGTTATGTGCCGACGTCATTTACGGATGCTTTGGCTAGCATAGATAATCAATTCAAAACATTTGGACGATAATGACAAATAATGATATGATAGAGAAATTTGCGCGAGAGTCATACACCGAGATGAACGAATTGGTATTACCCAACGATACCAATACATTTGGAAATTTGATGGGTGGCCGTTTATTGTATTGGATGGATATCTGTTCGGCTATTGCTGCTCAAAAACACTGTAGCAATGTCGTCGTAACAGTATCTGTTGACAATGTATCTTTTAAGCGCTCCATTAAACTGGGTGAGGTCGTCACGATACAAGCTCAAGTAACACGCGCGTTTAATAGTTCTTTGGAAGTACGCATGGAAATTTTCGCATCTAATTTACCGGAAGGCACCCGTGTAAAAACAAACGAAGCCTATTATACCTTTGTTGCTGTTGATTCGGATAATAATCCTAAAGCGGTACCGCTATTAATTCCAGAAACAGATTCAGAACGCAAAGCATATGAAGATGCATTACAGCGAAGAGAACTGCGTCTCATTCTTGCAGGGAAATTAAAGCCGGAAAATGCAAAAAAATTACAAGCATTGGTCAACCTTTTTAGCCAAAAGAACTGATGCCTAACTTTGTTTGTTCACATACTGTTTAAAAAAGCAAAAGGGAAAACGCAACGTTTTCCCTTTTTTAATTATATCGCATATGTTGGTCTTGTTCATTCGCGATAGCCTACGCGTTGCCAAGTGCCAAAATTCGATCAAACTCTTCAGGTTTAAGCGGCATAACAGACAAACGTCCCTGTCTCACCAAGGCGATATCCTGCAACTGCTCATCTGCCTTAATAGTTTCTAGTGTAACTGAGGTACTCAGTGTCTCTACAGGTTCCAGATCAACTACAACCCACCGCTCATCATCTGTTGTTGGATCTTGATAAAATTCCTTTACTACTTTGGCTACACCCACAACTTCCTTTCCTTCATTGCTATGGTAGAATAGAACCAGATCCCCTTCTTTCATCGCTTTGATATTATTCCTAGCTTGATAATTGCGGACACCATCCCAGAAGGTGCGTCCATCTTTATTAAATTGCTCCCAGCTATATTTAAATGGTTCAGATTTTACTAAGAAGTACTGCATGGTCAAATTTTATTATTAAACGTTATAAACCTACTGTTGCGGCATTAAAACTTCCATTTTATCGGCAAAATGCGCACAGTAGTCACGTAGGTCACCAATAACTTTGTCCGCCATCGGATCGCCTCCTGAAGAACGGATAAAAGAGTCTCCCAATGTTTGCAAAGTCTCATAGAAAAAACGCTTCATCTCATCATAGGGCATATCTTTAGTCCAAAGGTCGATACGCATTGAATTCTTATAATGTGAATCCCATAAGGCTAGAAACATGGCTTTTGCAGGTAACTCCTCTGCACTATTGCCATCTGTAGACGACCACATGATATTTTCAGGCACGTTGTTTTCATCTAATTCTACCTGTAGTTTTATTTCAGCTTTTTTCATCTTAAATATTATTTGAACTATTTATATTGAGCTATGTTTCGTAATATGGTGATATTCTCCAATAATTCAAGACATAACCTGTCTATTATTTTTAATTTGATTTCTTACGCAAAAGTTACTTTGACAATTAAACTGGTCACACAAACAACTACCAAAAAAGCTAATTGTAATAACCACATCTTTTTATTTTGCTTTACAAAGACCCTAAATGCGATATCAACTAGGGTGAATATCAGCAACAGTAGGATAAATGCACCCCAAGTAAACAGCGCCTTTTCATCAGCGGAATTTTCCATGACAAACCAGGCAACAAGGCTTGCACTAGCGATATTTAGTGGAGTAAAGCGCACGAAGTAATAAATTAGCGTTTTTTAAAATTACGATTAGTTCCTCCCGATTTTCCGCCTGCAGACTTACTTTTACTTTTTGCTTTTGGTTTAAATCCGGAAGCGCGCTGTGCATCTCGGACCTCTTTCTGTTTGATAACATATTTTTTCTCGTGAAAAGCACCCTGAAAATCTGGATTGTCTTTTCGCTTCTGATTGTCAATCTCGCGCGCAATGTCTTGTTTTTCATGAAAAGGTGTTTTCTCTATAAAGACATCTTCAGGGATTGGATATACAGGTATACTTTGCTTGATTAACTTTTCTATCTTACGAACGTAATACTTCTCAGCCTCATTACAAAACGTAATTGCATCACCTTCATTAAAGGCGCGTCCAGTGCGTCCAATACGGTGCACATAGTCTTCAATAACAATAGGGACTTCAAAATTAATCACATGGCTCACATTCGAAACATCAAGCCCACGCGCAGCGACATCAGTCGCGACCAAAATACGAACATTTCCTTCCTTGAATGCATTGATAGAATTGATACGTGTATTCTGACCTTTATTGGCATGAATAACACGAACCTCATCTTTACCATATTTACGCTCCAAAAAGTGGAAGACGTTGTCCGCAACTTGCTTTGTTTTACAGAAAACAATCAATCGGCTAAAGGCTTCATCATCTTTCAGAAGATGCTGAAGTAAATTCAATTTTGTCTTTTGGTTGGGAACAACATACAATGCCTGACTAACTGTCTTTGCTGGTGTGGCTTGTTCTGACACCTCAATTACGGTCGGGAACGCTAAGAAATCACCTGCTATTTTCCGTACGAGTTCACTCATGGTAGCCGAAAACAATAAGTTTTGACGTTTGCGGGGTACGATTTCCAAAACGCGATGGATTTTACTAATAAAGCCCATATCCATCATTTTATCTGCTTCGTCTAAGACCAAAAACTTGAGCGATTTGACAACAATATGCCCCTCGAGATACAGGTCTAAAAATCTACCTGGTGTCGCCACGATTATATCTATTCCTTTTTCGAGCGTCTCTATCTGAGTTTTTGGTCCTAATCCGCCATAGAGAACCACTGAACGCAAATCGAGATAAGTAGAAAATAGTTTGATATTTTCGTCTATCTGCATGGCTAGCTCTCTTGTCGGTGTTAAAATCAACGCCCGTGCATCACTTCCTTGAGCATACTTTAGCTTCATCAGCATAGGCAGAACAAACGCCGCCGTCTTTCCAGTTCCCGTTTGAGCGATTCCCATCACATCCTGTCCGGCCAATATGGGGGTAATTGCCTTTTCTTGGATTTCGGTCGGGTGTTGATACCCCGCCTCCGCTATCGCATTTAAGATCTGTTTATTGAATTTAAAATTTTCAAATGATTGCTGCATCTTGCAAAGATAAGGAAAAGAGTCCATTTGGCTTTCCTTGGCGATCAATACCACACACATTTACTTTTAATTGACATAAAAATTGGCGAAAAGCACATTATAAAGTCTAATATTTTGGTTTTTAAGAGAATTAAAGCATTTTTGTACTGTATAAACAAACTTTTTATCAGGTTGATATGAAAAAATTATGGATGTGTTTGTTGTTCATAACAACAGGCTTTACTGCATTTGCCGACGAAGGGATGTGGTTTTTAATGTATTTGAAGCGTCTGAATGAGTCAGATATGCAGAAAAAAGGACTTCGTTTAAGTGCCGAAGAAATCTACAGCATTAACAACTCTAGTCTAAAAGATGCAATTGTACAATTCAACGGCGGATGTACAGCAGAAATCGTTTCAGACCAAGGCTTGGTATTTACTAACCACCATTGTGGATATGGTGCCATTGCCGAACTTTCTACGCCGGAAAATGATCATTTGACAAATGGCTTTTGGGCCAAATCCAAATCTGAGGAACTAAAGCCAAAATCTCTGTCGGTTCGCTTTTTTGTTCGTATGGATGATGTTTCCAAGCGAATCTTAGGTCTGGTGAACAACAAAATGTCTGAATATGAACGTAAAAAGATCATCGCAGCTGAGACGGCTAAAATCCAAAAGGAAAATAGCGAAAACGGGAAGTACGTAGTTGAGGTAAAATCATTCTACCAAGGCAACGAGTACTATTATTTTGTATACCAAGATTACAATGACGTTCGGTTGGTAGGAACCCCTCCAAATAGCATTGGAAAATTTGGTGGTGATACCGATAACTGGGAATGGCCACGTCATACTGGTGACTTCTCAATTTTCCGTGTCTACGCTGATAAGAATGGGAATCCAGCAGAGTATGCACAAGACAATGTTCCTTTGAAACCTAAGCATTTCCTTCCTGTAAGCTTAAAAGGTGTTCAAGAAGGAGATTTTGCGATGATTTTAGGTTACCCTGGTCGTACAAACCGTTGGATGCCTTCAGGAGGGATCAATCAGAATGTGAAATTCGCCTATCCAGCCTGGGTAGAAGCGTCTAAAACTGGTATGGATGCGATGAAAAAATTTATGGATCAAGATCAAGCGGTCAAATTGAACTACGCGTCTAAATACTCTCAAGTAGCGAATTACTGGAAAAATCGTCAAGGGATGATTGACGCTTTGACATTGCATAAAACGGCGGAAGCAAAAGCAAAAGACGAGGCTAAATTTGACAAATGGGCCAATAAAACTGCAAATAAAGCCGAATATGGTGATGTCATCAAGACAATCAATGAGTTTTATGCAGCAACGAACGATAAAGCTAGACATGACAACTATTTAATGGGCATGTTGCGTTCCAGTGCGATTGCAGCTCTTCCCTATTCAATCGGATCCGGATTGGAAGTATATACTGCTGGAGACGAAGCGCAAAGGAATGCAATTCTCCCACGTTTAAAATCTGCCATAGATGCGGGTTATGAAAAGATGTACATGCCTCTTGAAGAGCAAGTATTGATTGACGAATTGAACCTGTATGCTAAAAAGGCTGGAAATATAGCACCATATATTGCAGAATTGGCAGCTAAGAACAATGGCGACTTTACAGCTTTTGTCAAAGAAGCTGTGAAGAACAGCATCTTCGCTTCGGCTGAACGCCTGAACAATTACTTGGACACTCCGAATGCTGAAATCTTGGCAAATGACCCATTGTATAAACTTTCTTCAGCTTTACTCAATAGATATCGTCAAACCGATCCTAACTGGAAAATCCAGGACGACAAATTTGAAGCTGCTTATCGTAAGTATGTTGCCGGGGTATTGGCCTCGAATCCAAAAGGTAAATTCTATCCGGATGCCAACAGTACTTTACGGTTAACTTACGGTTCGATAAAAGGCTTACCAAACGATCCGCGTAACGATGCTGACAAGAACTTTTACACGACATTAAAAGGTACCATTGCAAAGTACAAAAAAGGTGATGAGGAGTTTGATTTACCACAACGTTTAATTGACCTGTATAATAATAAGGACTATGGTCGCTATGCGGACAAAAAAGGATATTTACCAGTAAACTTCCTAAGTGACAACGATATAACAGGCGGAAACTCCGGGTCGCCAGTAATAAATGGTAATGGCGAATTAATTGGCCTAGCTTTTGATGGTAATATTGAAGCAATGGCTGGTGATGTAATCTTTGACCATAAGCTACAACGTACAATTTCAGTGGATATTCGTTATGTATTATTTATCATCGATAAATTTGCAGGGGCGACCAACATTATTGACGAACTAAAGATTGTTGAATAGTTTTTTCAGCTTTTTCGAATAAAAAAAACGAAATTTATTTTCTATTTGATTCGTTTTTGTATATTTAAGGAGTGTTTAGGAAAAACCATAAAAACTAAAATTATAATTATAAAAAAATGGAAAACTACGTAAAATTAAAAGAGTTAGTAGCTTCTATCGAAGCTGATGCAGACAAGTTCTTCAACAATGGTAATTCTGCAGCTGGTACACGTGTACGTAAAGGATTACAAGAAATCAAAACTTTAGCACAAGAAATTCGTAACGAAGTAACTGCTAAGAAAAACGACGGAAAATAGTCTTTTTCGGAGTTAACATAAAAAAGGCCTTTCAAATGAAAGGCCTTTTTTTAGAAGTCTGCAGTCTCTCTTAGACCTTTTCCCCTCCATCGTTTTTACTTTGTATTACAAGTTAGCTGACAAAAAGGTAATTATTATTGGAACAGCATTTTGCAATGTTTATAAATTGCCAAGTTCCATAATAAATTGAACAGTTTCTTTATTCATGTGCTCAGATAGTACACTTGTAAACTGATCGGTCATCGCCTTTCTTGACAAACGTTTCACTTTAGTGTTCTCTAACTTCTTTTTATCCATCACAACGGTGTTACTAAATTCGACTTTTGTTGCAAAATAGGAAACGTGCTGACTTGGCACCACTAACCCTAAAATCATCCCAGGCAGACCATTGATAGATTCGGGACCGCCGCTGATGGGAATTTCATTGCAATAGTAGCCAATGACATAAATAGAGTCTGGTGTAATACCATTGGCCCTCCTACAATTATACCCTGCAATCTCGCGATACTCATCTGTGATTTTCCACTTGATACGCTTCATCGAGTCCTGAACGATGATTTTCTCACCTACTATATCGTTATATCTCAAAAACGATCGGTTAAGCATATTGGAAAGTGTTGTTGCATCAAAATCCAATGCAAGCATCATAATGTACTGTTTAATCTCAGCGTCCAGCCCATCATCTTTTATAGATTCAAATAAAGTCTCTGTAGTATTGAATTTCAGAGATTTCTTCAATATCGCACTTTCCGGCAACCTAGGTACTATACGCTCAAAAAACTGCTTTGAGTTATTATCGGCCTTACTGATAAATTTTTTAGTCACGATATTCTTCATGTACATCGTTTTGTCGTAGGAAATAGTCCCAGCTCGTCCAAATAGCACGTACTGTGCTTTTAAACCTAGGGCAGAACAACAGAAAAGGAGAAAAAAGATATATTTTAACATTGTATCTTGCTTAATATTTTATAAAAACATTTTTGTAAAATCCCATGATAGTTTAAGCATATAATATCTGCGTATCGTATCATACCGGCGTTGGGTGAAGACAGAAGTCGATGCCGAGCGGCTAAAGCCTTTATTCTGATTAAGAATATCGTTGATCATAAAATCCAAGACCAATGATTCGTCTTTCAAGAATTTCTTACTCACACCCGGATGCAACAGAAACTGCTCAAACTTCTCGTCAAATGCTTTTGTAGCGGCTTCATAGGAGTAAGTATAATTGGTATAAACCTTAAATGTTTTGTTGAAAAAATACTCCACACTTCCATTGGAAGCAAATACAAAACCGTTGCTGTTGGTATTGCGTTCCAAACTTGATTTCATCAAACGATATTGTGGACTAAAGTTCAGATCGAAATTTAGACCAGTTTTGGTATCTCTCTTGAAATTATACGTAAAATTGAAATTCGTCGTATTTACTTTATTCAATTGGTGATTGAACATATTATAGTTGTCACTCATATTCACATAAAACTGTGGTGAATTTGACAGTCCTAGTTTTTTACTCAATTTGAAGTAAACTCCAGACCAGACATTCAGGGAAGTATTTGTTTTGCCCACCACATTATTCCAAGTATAAGTGTTTATTCCTTTTAGCGTATCAATATTCTGCGTAATTGGATTCTTTTCTGTAGAAATATTACCTCCGACATAGAGATAATTTCCACTCAATACACGGAAAGAGTTATAATTCAAATTCAATGAATTCCTAAATGATGGTTTTAAGTTTTCATTCCCTAAATAACGGTTAATCTGATCTGAGTTATCTAAGATCGGTTGAATTTGACTCATGGAAGGCAATTGATTTTTACCGGTATAGTTCAGCCATAAACCCTTACTTTTCGTAAAAGAATAGCCTGCACTTACATTTGGATTATACGTAAAGTAGCTTCTCGTAATCCCTTGGATCGTATAGTTATTGAACTGTTTCAGTTTGTCATTATTGAAATTGTTAGCAACCGTGAACTTAAATTTTTCAGTGGTATGAACTATGGCTAATTTGTATTGACTACTGTTGCGATCAAAATCATAGTTATTACTGAACCGGCGGTCCAATTGATTATAATTCCCCTGTCCATCATTATTGAAAGATTCCACTAAAGAACTACTGTTGCTCTGCTCAATTCCTGTTCCGACAACAAGATTCCAAATTTTGGATAAGGGTTCGGTATAGGAAATTGAAGCACTCAGCACATCGCTTGTATTATTGCGCACCTTACTTTGATCTGTCAATGAATCTGTTTTTAGTCCATAATTTCTCAGATCGGAGTTGAGATGCCCAGTACCTTTCATTTCATTTCTTTTCCATTGACCATCAAATGTAAAAGAGCGTCCTTTTTTCTTGAATTTATGGGTAAAATAGGCGCTAAAGTTGAACTCGTTGATGTTATTTTTCACCAATTCCCTTGTATTCTCGGCAATGGTTGTATCTGCGTCTTGGCCAAACTGATAAGCTTCACGTTTGTTATCTGACCAAAGATTCTTTCTTGATGCTCCACCTCGTATGGTCAGCAGATTTGATGAATCTAATTTCAGATCATATTTCAGATTGGCACGATGCTGGTCATTTTCAGTATCAACATTCTTCACTGATTTGTTATTGATCAAACCGCTCATAATCGTTTCATCATTTCCATCGCTGCTCAATCGTCCATATTTGTAATTCATGTTAACTGTATGTTTATCCTTATCAAATTTATCTGAGAAGTTAACGCCCGAATTTATAGCCTTAGGTACACCAACTACCCCTTCTCCTGAAAAAGGATCTGTAAAACTGGACCAGCTCATCGATCCGTCTTCACCATAAGATACCCCCGAATCACCACCATACTTTTGTGCATCCTGCCAATTCATGCTCGTTGTACCATTGTTACCAAAAAGCCCATATAAGGATATTTTCTGTGCTCCCTTAAATTTGTTCAGCATCAATTGCCCCATATAGTAGTCGTCGGTCCCCCCTCCAACAAGTGCTTTCCCAAACATGCCGTTTTTGGAACCGTCCTTCAACTTAACATTGATGGTTTGCTCACGCTGACCATCATCCACCCCAGTTCGCTCGGCCTGTTCTGATTTTTTCTCGTAAACCTGAACTTTATCCACCATATCCGATCGGATATTGCGCGTCACCAAGGTCGGATCGTCGCCAAAAAACTCCTCTCCGTCTACCAATACTCTCTTCACTGTTTTACCTTGTGCAGTAATCTTTCCGGACGCATCAACGGTGATTCCGGGCAAAGCTTTTAGCAAATCTTCGACCTTGGCATTTTTTTCCACTTTAAAGCTACCGGCATCATATTCTGTGGTATCGCCTTTAATTGTAATCGGAATACGGCCAGTAACAATAACCTCTTGTAATAATGTAGCTGTATTTGTCATACCAATAGCCAATCTGGAGTAATCCACACCAGGTTGAATCTCCGTATAAAAATCGCCATACTTGGGATAACTCACAATGAGCACATAAGATCCTGTATCGGGCTTGGCTAAGGAAAACAGACCATTTTCGTCAGATCTTGTAAAGCCTGTTAATATAGAGTCTTTAGCAGTCAACAGCATGATTGTTGCGTCTGATAACTTTAATTGGTCCTTTACATCACTTATTTTTCCAGCAATCTTGGATTGACTTAAAGCCAGACCAGGAATAGCAAAAATAAAAAATAAGAGCATTTGTAAAACTCTTCTCATAAAATTGTTGGATAGTGAATTATTATAAATATAACATTAGTAGATAAAACCAATGTTTTGTTACAGTAAATTTAATTTTATTTCTTGAAAGATGGATTCTCGCATCTAGCTCTAGTAATCGACGGAAACAAGAAAGTCCATTTCGCAAAAACTCAGATCCTGTATATTCCACCAAAAAAAGACTTTTTACGATAATGGATAATGTTTCTTCTGTTGCATATAGATCAACTGCCACAACTGGAGACAGAAGAAACATATCAACACGGCAAAAGATATTTGGCAAGCTATCCCACTATAATTTTTAATATTTGGGTTTATGTCTGCCAGTTCAATTTTGGCCATGAGATAGTTATTCAACATGATTCCGCAAACGGTTCCCAGGAGAAAAAATGTAATTGCATATTTTTTATTTGACAGCGCTTTCTCTCTATTTTTCTCAAGTGCTGCGATACTACCCATGATCCGTTGTTCAAAATCGCCGAATGGCACTTCTACTTTGCTCATTTGCATAACCTTACTGAATTTTTCATGCTGCTTATCCATAATATTCTGCTTTTTTAATTAACTGACTCAATATGATGTGCATATTTTTACGGCCCCGGTGCAAGATCACTTTTGTATTTGCTAATGTCCACCCCATAATTTCCTGAATTTCATCCATCGACTGTTCTTCGAGATAGAATAAGCGTAACGCAACAGACTCCCGGGCAGGCAGGATAGTGAGTGCATCGTTGATCATTTCTTTTCGTTCATGTTCGATGATTTCATCCAATACAGAATCCTCATGCGACGTGTCATGATGGGATAGATCAAAATTGACCATGTCTAGTTTCTTATGGCGAATGGCATTAAAAGCCACATGCACCACAATCCGGTAAAACCAGGTACTAAATTTGGATTTTCCTTTAAAGGATGACAGCGATTGATAGCACTTTATAAATGCTTCCTGAACGGCATCTTCTGCCAAATGCTCTTCCTTTACAATAGAAAGAGCGACAGAAAATGCCATATCCTGATACGTTTTTATAAAATAACGATAAGACTCCACGTCACCTGACAGAACTTTCCGAATATAGATCTCATCCATTGGTGGGTTAAATATCGCGTTTTTTATCCAATCGGTTAGCAATTATCATTGCAAGCCCTGCAGAAATAATCAAAATTGCTACGGCGAGTGAATCCGGCAAATCAGTCTTGATATAATTGTCCAATACACCGACAATGAATAAACCAATTCCGATACCTAGAACCAAAATCCCCGGCTTTTGCCAATCTATAGGCTCCCTTTTTCTGCTCTCGCCGGGAACATGTACTGCGGTACTCCGATAACGCATAATAAAATAAACACACAAGGTAATACACGTAAATAATCCGACGCCCAAAACGGCTGCTACTGATTGCTTTTCCATAATTATTTGAATTAGTTTACTCATTAGTCACCGTCATTCCCGAAAAGGTTACAACAAATTGAGTTAAATGTGTTCATTTGTGTAAATTTGTTTCAAACACAAACAATATGCAAAACATTAAAGAATATGTAGAAGCAAACAAGCAACGTTTTTTAGATGAGTTGTTTGATTTATTGCGTTTACCGTCAGTAAGTGCTGATCCTAAATTTAAAGGAGATGTGGAGAAGACCGCTGAATTTGTTGCTCAGAAATTGCGTGAAGCAGGAGCCGACAATGTAGAAGTTTGTCCTACTGCTGGTAATCCAATCGTTTATGGAGAAAAAATTATTGACCCGGCGCTACCTACTGTATTGACTTATGGGCATTACGACGTACAACCTGCTGATCCATATGAGTTGTGGGATACCCCTCCTTTCGAACCGACAGTCCGTGATGGCAAAATTTATGCGCGTGGTTCTGCCGACGACAAGGGTCAATTTTATATGCATGTAAAAGCCTTCGAATACATGATTAAAAATAATGCCTTGGCATGTAACGTCAAATTTATGATTGAGGGTGAAGAGGAAGTTGGCTCAGTCAATTTAGGTACCTTCGTTAAAGAAAATACAGAAAGACTGAAAGCTGATGTTATCGTTATTTCGGACACATCGATGATTAGCATGGAGCAACCTTCCTTAGAAACTGGCTTACGTGGGCTTTCTTATGTCGAAGTGGAAGTTACTGGTCCGAACAGAGATCTACACTCCGGCGTATATGGAGGAGCTGTTGCCAATCCGGCGACAATATTAGCAAAACTGATCGCGTCGTTACATGATGAGAACAATCATATCGCTATTCCAGGATTCTATGATGACGTTGTCGAATTAACTGCCGAAGAACGCAAAGCATTAAATGAAGCGCCTTTTGACATTGAAGAATACAAAGCAGACCTTGGTATTCAAAATGTCTGGGGAGAGAAAGGCTTTACGACACTAGAGCGTACCGGTATTCGCCCAACCTTAGAAGTAAATGGTATTTGGGGTGGATATATTGGTGAAGGAGCCAAAACCGTATTGCCTTCGAAAGCGAATGCAAAAATCTCCATGCGCCTTGTGCCAAACCAAAACTCCCAACGTATTACAGAACTTTTCAAAAAACATTTTGAAGCTATTGCCCCAGATTATGTGAAGGTAGAGGTCAAACCTCACCATGGTGGTGAACCAGTTGTGACACCGACTGACAGCGTCGCTTACAAAGCTGCAGAAAAAGCCCTGCATGAAACATTTGGTGTTCAGCCTATCCCTACCCGTGGCGGCGGTTCTATTCCAATCGTTGCTCTTTTTGAAGAAGTACTAGGTTTAAAAACAGTGCTTTTGGGCTTTGGCTTGGATAGCGACAACCTACACTCGCCAAATGAAAAATATGGTATTGAGAATTATCTCATGGGAATTTCAACAATTCCATTATTTCATAAATATTACGCAGAACTAAGTAAATAATTTAGTTTTTCATTAGATAAAGGGTTATTTTTAAATTTTAGAAATAACCTTTTATCGTTTTATGGATTTTGATTTTCGCTTAATTGTTTTTTATACTGCAGCTCAACACCTTAATTTCACCAAAACTGCTTCGGCACTTTTCATCTCGCAACCTGCAGTAAGCAAAAATATCCAAGAACTGGAAAAGAAACTCGGAGTACCGCTCTTCGAAAGAAAGGGAAACAACCTCAACCTCACTGATTCAGGTCAAATTTTATATAAATATGCCCAACAGATTATTACGCTGTATAATCAGGCTGGCCAAGAAATACAAGAATTGCAGGAAGGCCGAAAAGGAAAACTTATTTTAGGGGCTAGTACAACTATTTCTCAATACGTTTTACCAGCTTTACTTGCCGACTTTCTAACGCAATATCCTAACAATCGCATCGAGTCTTTTCAATCCAATAGCCGCAGCATTGAAGAACAACTTATCGATAAAACATTGGACCTAGGTATTACTGAAGGTTCTACAGACAATAGAGCCCTGAAATATATTCCTTTTATGAAGGATGAGCTCGTCCTAGTCACAAATAGCAAAAACCCACTATTAGCACAATTAAAAAAACCTGCATTGTCAGACATGACACGACTGCCTTTGGTACTACGCGAACAAGGTTCGGGGACACGAACAATTATTGAGAACGCACTAAAAGATAATCGCATTAACTTATCAACAGTACATATAGAAATGATCTTACCTTCAACAGAGAGTATAAAAGGCTACCTAGCCCGTCGCAACAGCTTCGCTTTTTTGTCTATTCATACAGTGCAAAAAGAAGTATTAAATAATTTGCTGACCATTATCGATATTCCACAACTGACAATAGAACGTTACTTTTATTTTACCCATTTGTATGGAGGTCTTTCGGGCACGCCTAATCAGTTTCTACAATTCTGCCTGCGACAAAACTTCGGGTTATAACTAAAGGTTATATCTCATAAAAAAACGGGGTTTTAATTTCGGGGTTGAGGCAACTAGATTTGTACAAATAAATTAGTGTAATGGATTATAAAAGTCTGACAAATTATTTAAAAGCCCTAAGCTGGATCATTGTCGCATTGATCATTACGTGTACAACTTTATGTGTATTTCCGTTAAAATATGAGGGACATCAAAGAGAACCAGATTCTCTTGAAATACGCAACGACTCGCTTGTTACCCACGTTTCCCAATTCAAAGGAATTTCCTTCAATGATAATCCCGAGGGCGAAATGGTCCGTTATGGTGAACATCTAATTAAAAGAACCTACGATTATTTTTATGATGGGGAAGTCAAAATAGGGAACAAGCTTTCCTGTAGCAGCTGCCATCTCAATGGTGGCACAAAAGCTTTTGCGGCTCCATATGTTGGTCTCACGAATGTTTTCCCAACATATATCGCACGGGAAAATAAGATTGAATCACTCGAAGAACGTATTAATGGTTGTTTTGAGCGAAGCATGAACGGCCGAGCCATACCAGAAAACAGCAAAGAGATGAGAGCTATCGTCACCTATATTAAGAATATTAGCGTAAATACCGTTAACAAGGGTCGGCTGGCAGGTCAAGGATTTATTAAAATGGATATTCCCAACCGCGCTGCAAACTTGAAACATGGTAAGCTGGTTTTTGAGAACAAGTGTACAAGCTGTCATGGAAAGGATGGACAAGGACTTCCACAAGCGGCTGGAAAAGGATATCAATATCCTCCCTTATGGGGAAAAGATAGCTACAATGATGGTGCTGGAATGGCACGATTACTTACCGCTACCCGTTTTATCAAAGCTAATATGCCTTTGGGCGCAACTTATGACGCGCCGCAATTGAAGGACGATGAGGCCTATGATGTCGCAGCATATATCAATTCTTTCGATAGGCCCCAAAAATCAAATAAGCAATTGGACTATCCCAATCTAAACAGAAAGCCCAAAGACAGCCCATACCCCCCGTACGACGATAACATAAGCATAGAACAACATAAACGCGGTCCTTATAATTTCTAACCATAGACACCCCATTAAATCAATAATAAATATGAAAAAACAATTTACAATCGCTTGTATTCTTTTAGCGATAACGACTATACAAGCGAAAGCACAGGAAAACAAATTGTTGCTCAATAATCAGCAATACACTGGTGCTGTTGCAAAGAAAAAAACGTATAAAGCGATCTATCAGTTGGACAGTAATGATCCAAAAACAATTGAAAAAGCAATCCGTAATATTAACAATGTATTAAAAGACCCGCGATTAAAGGGGCACTTGCAGGTTGAATTAGTTGCATTTTCTGGTGGTACAGAAGCTTACTTAAAAAAGAACAGTCAGTATGAGAAACCATTGAAGGATCTGGTAGAGAAAGGTGTTATCATAGCCCAATGCTTAAACACTTTGGAAGAGAAACATATTGCCAAAGAAGAGCTATTTGATTTTATAGGCTACGTACCCAGTGGCAATGGTGAATTAATCTTACGAGCAAATGAAGGTTGGGTTATCGTTAAACCATAAGTATAATGAAAAATTTTCTACTGCTTGGTCTAACAATCGCATTATTGGGAGCCCAGGAAACTAAAGCACAAGAGCATCGTTTTGACCCACCTTGGAATAATCCACCCGAATCAGCGCTGAATTTTACGGTACCCGGGATAGACAATATTCCAGACCTATATGGTGATATCGAAAATCCGCAGCTTACCGTTTTTTTCGCGGGCAATCAATTTATGGTGGTCGATGATCTAGTTGCATCATTCAAAAAAGAATACCCACAATACGAGCGTATTTTTGTTGAAACTCTCCCACCAGGCATTTTAGCTAAGCAGATTAAAGGCGGATCAATCACGATAGGTAATCTACGCCTTACACATAAGCCAGATATTTATACCGCAAGTAAAAGAGCGATCAATGAAATGGCAGATTATTTCAGCTATACACAGGTTTACTGCTACAACAATATCTGTTTAATGGTTCCAGCAGGAAATCCTGGCAATGTAAGCACATTGAATGATCTGGGAAAGGAAAATATTCGTATCAGCATGCCTAACCCTCAATGGGAAGGAATCGGTGAACAGATCAAAGCATCCTATAAAAAAGCGGGCGGCGAACAGCTCGTCAAGAAAATCATGGAAGATAAGGTCAAAGATGGCAGTACTTACCTAACCAAGATTCACCATCGCGAGAGCCCTATGCGGATATTATACAATCAGGCAGACGCGGCTCCAGTCTGGACTTCAGAAGTAGTATACCAAAAACTCATTGGTCATCCTGTTGAAGGAATTATCATTCCGGATGCTTACAACACCAATGCTAGCTACGTTGCTGCTAAGTTAAAAAATGCGCCACATCCCCGGGCTGCCGATGACTTTTTAAAATTCATGAAATCGCCGACAGCGAAGTTCATTTACAGAAAATATGGCTTCACAGTAGACTAAAAAAGAAAATGGGTAATTAATTATCCATTTTCTTTCTTTACTTTAGGTCAAAATTAGTTGACTTGTATGATCCTATTGCTTAAAAAAATCCATCGGTATTGGTACTTTATCAGCGTTCTCCTTGTTTTCGTCTTATTTTTCCCTTATATCTATTTTTTAGCACTGCGTCCCGAAATAAACTATGCCAAAATTGCGCGGATGAGGCGCTGGGTATCAGTTGGTGGGTCGGCGCTGGCCGGTGTATTTTTTAAAGTCAGCTATGAATCAAAAATAGATTGGAACCGTTCCATGGTACTGTGTCCCAATCATACTTCAGTCCTGGATATAACAGCCCTCACCTATTTGTGCCCCGCCCCTTTTTCATTTATCGGAAAAGCTTCACTACTTAAAAATCCGGTGACACGAATTTTTTTCAAAACAATAGACATCCCCGTCACTAGAAGAAGTAAAGTATCGTCATTCAAGGCATTCCAGCGCGCCAATGAACTTGTGCAAAATGGCCGAAGTGTCGTTATCTTTCCAGAAGGAAAAATTGACGATAGTTTTCCACCTCAGATACACAAATTTAAATCTGGTGCCTTTCGTATCGCGATTCAGAACGATGTACCCACGGTTCCAATTATTATCGAAAATGCCTGGGATATCTTCTTCGATGACGGTTCGAAAAGGGGATCTCGACCAGGAATTGTTAAAATACATGTATTCAATCCGATAGAAACCAAAGATTTTAACGATGATAATGCAGCAGAATTGGAGAAAGTGGTCTATGAGAAAATGCAATCCTATTGGATTATGAAGAATAAATCGTATTTTCATAACCTAGAGAATCTCCAAAAAATATGTCAGGAAAGATCTTAATCGAAATCAAGGATATTGCCAGAGAATACCAGATTGGCGCTGAAACAATTCATGCCTTAAGCTCTGTAACGCTCAATATCCATAAAGGAGAATTTGTCGCCTTAATGGGGCCCTCGGGCTCAGGAAAATCCACGTTAATGAATATTCTTGGCTGCTTGGATACACCAAGCCGGGGAGATTACATCCTCAATGGAATTAATGTTAGCGAGATGACTGACGATGAACTTGCGGAAGTAAGAAATAAAGAAATTGGTTTTGTCTTTCAAACATTTAATCTTTTACCTAAGAATACAGCACTTGAAAACGTAGCTCTCCCGCTTATTTATGCGGGGTATACTAAGGTTAAGCGGGAAGAAAAAGCCACTGCTGCACTAGAAAGCGTGGGCTTAGGACATCGTATGGACCATAGGCCCAATGAACTTTCGGGAGGACAACGACAACGTGTTGCTGTTGCAAGAGCACTAATTAACGATCCATCCATTATTCTTGCCGATGAGCCAACAGGAAACCTCGACACCAAAACGTCCATTGAAATTATGGGCCTACTTGAAGAAATTCATTCTAGAGGTAATACCATCATTCTAGTCACACACGAAGAAGATATCGCGTTACATGCACACCGTATTGTACGTATGCGGGATGGGCTGATTGAAAATGATTATCCTAACCCCGATATTAAATCAGTGTCCCCAAGATTGAATGCTTTAAATGAAAAGGGAAGTGATTTCGAGAATATTTAAAAATATTATAAAACTATAAATCAACAACTTACATTAATCCCTCAAAAATAACATGCAAATTACTTGCTTAAGTTAAATTAAATCATAGTTTTGCGAAAATAGAGAACTTAAATTGTTTTTATATGTATTGGACATTAGAATTAGCTTCGCATCTAGAAGATGCACCGTGGCCAGCAACAAAAGATGAATTAATCGATTACGCTATTCGTTCGGGTGCACCTGTTGAGGTGATTGAAAACTTACAATCTCTTGAGGATGATGGCGAGCCATATGAAAATATCGAAGAAATTTGGCCCGACTATCCAACAAAAGACGATTTCTTCTTCAATGAAGATGAATACTAAAAAATAAAAAACGCCTTTAAAATAAAGGCGTTTTTTATTAAAGGCTGCTCCTGCCATTCGTAGACGATACAGTGTAGCTCATATGGTGTCTCACAAAGGTTTTTATGCTATAGTTTTAATCCATTTTAATAAAGACAAGTCTCATAGGTATGAAGATAAAATTAAAGCTATTATTGTTTTTGTTTATAAGCTGTATGGTCTGCCAAAGCTCATTTGCGCAAGAACAACAAATTGCCAATAAAAATATTGTTGTTTTAAAAAGGTTTGTCCAACGTCTACATGATCATAATCTAGCTACCGATGTTATTCTAAGTCAAGACCTAATAACATCAGAAAAACAAGAAGAAGATATGCAGGAGTACTTATTGGCGAGTATCGACGAAATCAGGATAAATATACAAAGTAAGGATATTGAAAAATTGGAATATCTCAGCTTTGATCAAGCGGGAAGGAAAGAAACAAGCGATATAGATCTAGAAGGTATTGATCCGCAGCAAGTTTACTTTGTCAAATATCTCAAACGTTTTGTATTTGCTGTAGTCATTCGTGATAAAAAAATTGCATCGCTCACATTAGTCTCTAAAGGCAATAACAAAGCCCATTTTGTTTTTTACTAATTTCTCTTAAGCTCTTATACCTAGGTCATTTTATATCACTTATTTAAATATCGCTATCAAAGAAAAATTCAAGTAGTCTTTTGACACTATATTGTATAGCATAATTATAAGCAATAGGAGGGTAATGATGCTTTCTTAAAAATTTTTCAATAAAAACACTTGCATTTTATAATTCTATCAACCATATTTGTATTAATAAAAATAACAATGATAATAACTGTATCAAATAAAGCTTGGTGGTGGCGCAACGGATAACGTTGTGGCAAAATCCTATTGCATTATTTGATTAATACATCAAGATATGATGGGCTTGCCTAAATTAGGTAAGCCTTTTTTTATTTAAATTAACCATGAAAGAAATTTTAGCTCATTTATTTGAATACAAGACATTTTCTCGGCAAGAAGCCTACGAAATCCTCACCAACATTACGATGGGCAAATATGACAGCCACCAGATTGCTGCTTTTATGACGGCCTATGGTATGCGAAGTATCCGTGTTGAAGAGCTCGGGGGATTTAGAGATGCGATGTATGACTTATGCCTCAAACTGGAGTTTAACGGTTATAATTTAATTGACCTTTGTGGTACTGGTGGTGATGGTAAAAATACTTTCAATATCTCAACGATAGCATCTTTTGTTACAGCTGGAGCTGGTTATCACGTCGCGAAGCATGGTAACATCGGCGTCTCCTCAAGCTGTGGGTCATCCAATGTCATGGAATATTTAGGTTATCAATTTAGCAACGATAAATCTGAACTACAACGTCAGCTTGATGAGGCCAATATTTGTTTTCTACATGCACCGCTGTTTCATCCGGCCATGAAAACCGTTGCTCCAATACGCCGTGCGCTAGGCGTTAAGACATTCTTTAACATGCTGGGACCATTGACAAATCCGGCCAATCCAAGATTTCAATCTGTTGGTGTATTTAGTTTAGAATTAGCAAGACTATATGGATATTTATATCAAAACACCAATAAACAATATTCCATTATTCATGCTTTAGATGGATATGATGAGATATCCATGACTGGCGATTTCAAGGTAATCAATAATCAAGGGGAGAATTACTACAGTATGGAAGATCTCGGTTTTAAGACGGTTTCAGCGCATGAGTTAACCGGGGGTGACAGCGTAGCAGACGCTGCCAAAACATTTTTATCTATCTTGAATAACAAAGGAACAGATGTACAAAATAATATTGTTTTGACCAATGCTGCCTTTGCTATTAAAACATTTAATCCCGAAAAATCTTTCGGTGACTGTTTTTATGAAGCTGAAAGCTCATTGATGGAAGGCAAAGCTTTGCGAAGCTTCCAAAAACTAATTAAAAAATAAGATGGCGATCAAAATAAAAGTTTGTGGTATGAAATATTCCGACAATATAGCGGCTGTAGCTTCTTTGGGAGTGGACTATATGGGATTTATATTTTATGATCAATCCAAACGTTATGTTGGCGAAAACTCTTCAATATATATAAAGGAGCTTGAGAATCTAAACAAGGTTGGAGTTTTCGTCAATGCAAGCCTGTCAGAAATTCTTGTTAAAAAAACTGAATTTAAATTAAATGTAATTCAGCTACATGGGGATGAATCTGCAGAATTCTGCCGAGAATTGAAAGAAAAATCAAAAGCTACGATCGTTAAAGCTTTTGGAGTAGATCAAGACTTTGATTGGATAGCTTTGGATTCTTACGCCAATATTGTAGATTACTTTTTATTTGATACGAAAAGCAATTCCTACGGCGGTACGGGATTACAATTTGACTGGTCCCTATTGGACCAATACACACTTATCACGCCCTATTTTCTGAGCGGTGGTTTGGACGCTGAAAATATCAAAACAGCGCTAGAAAGAAATGATCCTCGGCTATACGCCCTGGATTTAAATTCAAAATTTGAAGTAGAACCCGGGTTAAAAGATATTGATCTATTAAGCCAAAGTATAAATACTATTAAAAATGAGTATATATCAAGTCAATGAAAAAGGATATTATGGCCCATTTGGAGGAGCCTATATCCCTGAGATGCTCTATCCGAATGTGAAGGAGCTACGTGAAGAATATCTCAAGATTATCGAAGAAGAGAGCTTTCAGGAGGAATTTAATCAACTGCTCAGCGATTATGTTGGACGTCCATCCCCCTTATATCATGCCAAGCGTCTATCGGAAAAATATGGAACTACCATTTACTTAAAACGTGAGGATCTTAACCATACCGGAGCCCATAAAATTAATAATACCATTGGCCAAATTCTATTAGCAGAACGCTTGGGTAAAAAGCGTATCATCGCAGAGACCGGTGCAGGACAGCATGGTGTTGCCACCGCTACAGTGTGTGCACTAAAAGGGATACAATGTGCGGTTTATATGGGTGAAATTGATATTCAACGCCAAGCTCCAAACGTTGCACGGATGAAGATGATGGGAGCCGAAGTTATCCCAGCGACATCAGGGTCAAAAACTCTAAAAGATGCTACAAATGAAGCATTAAGGGATTGGATAAACAATCCTGTCGACACCCATTATATCATTGGCTCTGTTGTAGGCCCACACCCTTATCCTGATATGGTTGCTCGGTTTCAGTCTATTATTTCTGCAGAAACGAAAAAACAGCTCTTCACAAAGACGGGAAAAGAAAATCCAGATATAGTGTTGGCGTGTGTCGGAGGAGGCTCCAACGCTGCAGGTATGTTCTATCATTATCTGGATGAAGAATCGGTTCAATTGTATGCTGTCGAGGCCGCTGGCCACGGTGTTGATTCAGGCGAATCCGCTGCTACAACAGCGTTAGGAAAAGAAGGAGTCTTGCATGGAAGTCGCTCCATCCTCATGCAAACAGCAGATGGTCAGGTCACAGAACCGTATTCCATATCCGCTGGGCTCGACTATCCCGGAATCGGCCCGCAGCACGCCTGGTTATTCAAATCTGGTAGAGGCAGCTACGTTAGTGTGACTGACGACGAGGCCATGCGTGCAGGCCTTGAACTTACACGATTAGAGGGTATCATACCAGCAATTGAAAGTGCACACGCGCTCGCTTATTTAGAGAAAATTCCTTTTAAAGGTGATGAGACCGTCGTTATCTGTCTTTCTGGCCGCGGCGATAAGGATCTGGATAATTATATGAAATACTTTGATTTTTAAGTCATGAATACAATTGAAAAAAAAGAAGGTACTCCCCTTTTATCGATATATTTTACAGCTGGGTATCCAACATTGGACAGTACAATAAGTATTGCCAAGAAATTGGAAGAAGCCGGAGCGGACTTTCTGGAAATTGGTTTTCCCTATTCCGATCCTGTTGCGGACGGACCTGTCATTCAGCACAGTTCAGAAATTGCTTTGGCAAACGGTATGACGCTAGAAAAGCTGTTCGACCAATTGAATGACCTCCGTGAGCATATCGGTATCCCTGTATTTCTCATGGGATATTTTAATCCTGTGCTACAATTTGGTGTTGAAAAATTTTGTGAAGCATGTAAAAATGTAGGTGTAAACGGAGTGATTATACCGGATCTACCCATGGATGAATATGAAGACTTTTATAAAGAAACATTCGAGAAAAATGGAGTTGCCAATGTATTTATTGTAACACCACAGACATCGACACAACGAATCAGAAAAATAGACAGCCTTTCTAAGAGTTTTATTTATTTACTTTCTTCAAATGCCACAACGGGTAAAACACTCGATGTCGGAGACAATACCGCAGCTTACTTCAAGCGGGTAAATGACCTTCAATTAAAAAACCCTTTGATCGTCGGCTTCGGTATTTCTGATAAAACAACCTTTCAAAAGGCAACTAGAGATACTGCAGGAGCTATCATAGGCACCGCATTTGTTAAACGGTTAAAAGATCAGGATTACCTCAACCAAATCCCATCATTTATTTCGTCCATCAGAGCTTAATCCACAAGCTAAAAATTAGCAAAACATTATTTTTTTAATAAGCGTTCGATCTAAATTCTTTTTTCTTGGATCGAACGCTTATTTTTAAGGCAGTTTTGAAGATATATTTTTTTTCAAAGCGAATAACTTTGCTGTCTTGATTCACCAAGGAATAAAACAGCCAGGCGATCAATACTGATATAACCATGGATACTCGACGAGATTTTTTAAAGAAAGCAGCTATGCTTGCTGGAGGGGCCTCTCTCTCCCATGTTATTCCATCCGCTATTGCAAAGGCAATGGCCATAAATCCAGCATTGGGCAGCACTTTTTATGATGCCGAGCACGTGGTTTTATTAATGCAGGAAAACCGTTCATTTGATCATGCCTTTGGGACACTGCGTGGTGTAAGAGGTTTTAATGATCCTAGAGCTATCCGGCAACCCAATCGGAATAAAGTCTGGTTTCAGACGCAAAAATCCGGAGAAACGTTTGCTCCCTTTCGATTGGATATCAAAGATTCAAAAATTACCTGGATGGGTTGTCTCCCACACAGTTGGACCGATCAAACCGACGCAAGAAATAATGGTAAAATGAACAGATGGCTGGATGTCAAACATTCCGGATTTAAAGAGTTTGCCAATCTGCCTTTGACTATGGGGTATTATACCCGTGAAGATATTCCTTTTTACTATTCACTGGCAGACTGTTTCACTATTTGCGATCAGCACTTTTGTTCAAGTATCACCGGTACTAATCCCAATAGACTTTACTTCTGGACTGCTAATATCAGAGAAAATCTGACGGGAAAAGCTTTAGTTTGGAATGGCGACTCCGAGTTTAGTGGCAAGGCGACGTGGACAACCTTTCCCGAACGCCTTTCAGAATTAGGTGTAGACTGGAAGATCTATCAAAATGAAATTTCTTCGAGCAGTGCGGGATATAGTGGTGAAGCAAACAGCTGGTTAGCTAATTTTGGCTGCAATCCAATGGAGTACTTTCCACAATATCAGGTCAAATATCATCCGCGCTACCGTCAGCTTCTTACTTTAAAAAAGGAAGATCTCGAGCGTAAAATGAACGAAACAACTGCTGTCGACATACGTGAAAAATTAAATAAAGAGCTCAAGCATATCCAAGAGGAACTACAGTTATATACCGCCGAGAACTTTGAGAAGTTTGACGAGCGGACAAAAGATATTCATCGCCGTGCTTTTGTTAACAACAGCGCACAGCCCGATTACATGGAATTAGAAACTATGCAGTATCAGGAAGGGGATCAACAGCGAAAGTTACTGATTCCTAAAGGCGATGTTCTTTATCAGTTCCGAAAAGATGTTGAGGAGGGTAAACTTCCCACGGTATCTTGGTTAGCTCCACCGCAGCTTTTTTCTGACCATCCCGATTCTCCTTGGTTTGGAGCATGGTATGTTAGCGAAATTATGGACATTCTTACCCAGAATCCAGAAGTTTGGAAAAAAACAGTCTTTATACTTACCTATGACGAGAATGACGGATATTTTGATCACTTTGCACCTTTTACAGCACCAAATCCTAACGAAATAGAAAGTGGGAAAGTATCAGATGGAATAAATCCTGCGCTAGAATTTGTACGTCGTGATGAGCAATATTATCCTGAAAGCGGAAGAGAAAGCAATATAGGTCTCGGTTATCGTGTACCGATGGTCATAGCTTCTCCATGGACCAGAGGTGGCTGGGTTAATTCGCAAGTATTTGACCATACCTCCAGTTTACAATTCCTAGAGAAATTTATAACATATAAAACCAAGAAAGAGGTAAAGGAGACCAACATCAGCACTTGGCGACGTACCGTATGTGGAGACTTAACTTCGGCATTTAGACCCTACCATGGTGAAACTATGAATAAACCAATGGTACTTGAACGAGAGCCTTTTATCCAAGAGATCCACCAAGCAAAATTTAAAGGCGTTCCCATGGGCTTTAAAGCGCTTGATCCATCGGAAATCACACAAATTGAACAAGCCCCTAGTAGTTCGCCCTATTTCCCAAAACAAGAAAAGGGGCTTCGGGATTCGTGTATCCTTCCTTATGAACTTTATGTACATGGCGAATACCAACCCAAAGGGAATTATTGGGTCACATTTGAGGCTTCAAATAAAATCTTTGGCGAGCATTCAGCGGGTTCGCCTTTTACAGTCTACCATGCAGCTAAATACAAAGGAGAAGTTGGAACCTCAAGAAATTATGCTATTTCTCCAGGAGACAGTGTAACAGACCTTTGGTCACTAAACGACTTCGAAAAAGAAATATATCATCTCGAAATTCACGGTCCAAATGGATTTTATCGCGAATTTAAAGGCGATGGGAATAATCCACATGTAAAGATACGATGCACTTATGAAAAATGTAAAAATGGATCAGCATTTAGTGGCCGTTTATCTTTCTCCTGTACAAATCATGGAAAAACAGCTCAGCAACTTATGTTTGAAGATGTCAGCTATGGTCAGAAAAAAAAGACCGTGAAAATTAAAGCTGGGCAAGCTATCATCATACATTTTGATTTGGCTAATCAACACTTTTGGTATGACTTCCGGCTCACTTGCGCTGGCTTTCCAAACTTTGCGGAACACTATGCCGGTCGTGTCGAGATTGGAAATGCAGGAAAAAGCGATCCCTTATTCAATCGATAAACAAAGAGAAGGGCTGTTCAAAAAGACTGGATAGCCCACGTTTATTCGACTTTGCTGCTGACCCACACAATGTCCTGACTAAACCGCTTTCGTAACATTTACAGAACGATTAAAGTGGAATACAAAATACAAGAATACGATTGCCTTCAACAGAGATAAAGCACATTCAAGTCAAAAAACTACACCGAAAGAAGATCCGATACGTTATTCCTGTATACGACGAGCGAGATGGTAAAAGCCCTTATATAATAGTACTGCCCCAACAATCAAAAAGCTAGCCAATAAATATGAGCCGACCGAATTGATAAATAATACATACATAACTCTGGTTATTTTTGGTTTTTCATTTGTGTCTACAAGTTATAACATTTATCCAAAATTTTACAAAAAAAAATTGCATATTTTCTCTATTTTTATCTCGATGAAGAAAATCGCACTATTTATCGGCTTATTTTTCTATTTGCTCGCAGCAAGTGGTGCCTCAGTGCATCTTCATTTTTGCCAAGGGGAAACACAAAGTGTCTCGTTATCGGAAAGCCATAATATAGCCTGCCCTCTTTGTGCCAAGTCTACAAAAAAACAGCAGAAACACTGTCATGAAACAGGAAGCTGTAAAGATGTTAAGATCGAAGCACACAAGGTCGACAACTTCAGCAGAGTAACACAAAATCTTGATTTTAATACTTTTTCTCCCGCAATAATTACGCTTCATTGGATACTTAATTATTATCATTTCTCTGGGGAGGAAGACGATTTTTCTAAACTAAAGTATACCGGTTTTGCGAGCAACAATAGACAGAGCCCTCCTGTTTTTATTCTCAATCAAAATTTTAGAATTTAATATTACCTCTTTTCACTGAACGCAGTTCACTTTCTTGAATTGATTTAAGCGCAGTATAATTTTTATATTTTCATAAGAATGGCAGACTGCTATTCCCAACAATCATCTTTCCGTAGCGTATCACGGAACAAAAAAAGCGGATTTTAAATCTTTCAGCAAAAAAATTGTAGAACTGAAAAAAATAAATCCGTACTCCTTGCATATGGTTGCGCGATATCATGGAGGTAAAAATTAAATGCTAGTTGAAGCGAATACTCTTAATTAAAATGATGAATCAAATTTTCAAAAAAATATATACGACAACCATTCTAACCTTATTCTTTCTGGCGTTTGTACAGGCACAGACCGACAGTACGAGGACGCTTACCGTAGCTGGGAATTGTGCCATGTGTAAAAAACGCATTGAAACCGCAGCGAAAATGCATGGTGTAGAAACGGCCGTTTGGAATACAGGAGACAACCTCTTGCAAATCAGATATAACTCCCAAAAAGTTCAGCTGGAGACAATCAAGAAAAATATCGCTCAAGTTGGCCATGATGTAGACAACTTAGTTGCCACTGATGAATCCTATGCTAAGCTCCATGAATGTTGTATGTATCCGCGATTGGAAAATGGCAAAATACCCGAAAAGAAAACTATAACAACCGATAACCATGACCATCCACATACAGTAACCGGTGTGGTCGTTGAAGAAAACCAAAAGGGGGATCTTAAACCCATTGTTGGGGCCAATTTACACTGGGCCAACCTGCCTACCAAAAATACAAGGACAAACGAAAATGGCGTTTTTAAATTAGACCATAAAGAAGGATTCGACAAATTGGTGGTAAGTTACGTTGGAATGAAACCTGACACCATCACCATCAAAGATCTGCATGAAGTCATTATGATTACAGCAAAGGGTAATGTGTTGATGGAAGTTGAGGTTAAAGGAACACGACGCTCAAATTACATCGACCGTATGACACCTGCACGATTAGAAGTTCTCACGGGAAAAGAGCTCTTTAAAGCAGCTTGCTGTGATTTAAGCGAAAGCTTTGAAACTAACGCTTCTGTCGATGTTGTCAGTGCTGATGCTGTAACAGGTAGTAAACAGATTCAGATGCTAGGCCTGAGTGGTATTTACACCCAATTAACTGTCGAAAACTTACCCGGGCCGCGTGGGCTGGCTTCTCCATTAGGCTTAAATTCTATTGCAGGAACATGGATTGAATCAATTCAAATCGCGAAAGGCATAGGTTCCGTTGCTAACGGTTTCGAAAACATGGCCGGACAGATCAACGTCGAACTGAAGAAACCTCAAAATTCGGAAAGATTGTTTTTTAATGCCTATGCGAACAACATGGGCCGCACAGATGTCAACTTAAATCTTTCACAAAAAATTGGTCAACATTGGTCGACGGCAGTCCTATTGCACGACAATTTTATGTACAATAAGTCTATGAACTTTAGTCACAACGGGTTTAGAGATATACCAGTGGGTAATTTATTCTCCGGTGTCAACCGCTGGTTTTATGAAAATGGAAAAGGGCTGATGGTACAATTGGGGGTCAAATATCTCAATGATGACCGTACGGGTGGACAGATTGATTTCAACGAAAAGACAGATAAGGGAACCACAAATCGCTATGGTTTAGGATTTGATATTGAACGCGTAGAAGGTTTTGCCAAAATTGGTTACGTGTTCCCCGAAAATAAGCACCGTAGCATTGGTCTCCAACTCGCAGGATCAAACTATAATCAGAAAAGCTATTTTGGGCTTAATAACTACGATTCGGAGCAACAAAATGGCTATGCCAACCTCTTATTTCAAGATATCATTGGAACTGTTGCCCATAAATATCGTGTTGGAGCATCGGTTAATTATGACAATTACGACGAATGGTACTTAAAAGACAAAAACTTCAAACGTAAAGAGGTTGTTTCGGGCGCATTTGCGGAATATACCTATAGTCCATCAGAAAAGTTTGATGCTATCATTGGTCTACGCCAAGACTACAACTCCCTGTATGGTTGGTTTACAACTCCTCGTATACATTTACGTTATGCGCCGATTTCAGGAACAACAATTCGGGCTAGTTCTGGACGAGGTCAACGTACAGCAAATATATTTGCAGAGAATACCGCAGTCCTGGCAAGTAGCAGAAAATTGATTATTCAATCACCTAATGTATACGATAAAGCTTATGGGCTCCAACCGGAAGTTTCGTGGAACAGCGGAATAGCGATAGACCAAAGTTTGCAAATATTTGGACGAGAGGCTTCGGCATCTGTTGAGTTCTTCCATAACAGCTTTTCTAACCAGGTTGTCGTAGATTATGAAAATCCCCGAGAAATCAATTTCTATAATTTGTCTGGAAATTCTTTCTCCAATAGCTTACAAACAGAATTTCGTTTTATGCCAGCTCCTCATTTTGAAACGAGGTTGGCCTATCGCCTACTTGATGTGCAGACTGATTTCGAAAGTGGCAGAAAGACCAAACCGCTATTGGCTAAACACCGCGGCTTTGTCAACCTAGCCTATAACCACCATGCTGGCTGGAGTGTAGATTATACATTAAATGTGGTTGGACAAAAACGCATTCCATCAACCATTGAAAACCCTGTCGAATATCAGATGCCTACAGCATCGAAAGCATACGCGACAATGAATGCACAGATTAGCAAAACTTTTGGGAAAGAGAAAAATTTGACCGTGTATGTTGGTGGAGAAAATCTATCTAATTATTTCCAACGTATGCCAATCCTCGCAGCAGATCAACCTTTTGGAAACTATTTTGATACATCAATGCTTTGGGGGCCTTTAACAGGACGCATGTTCTACACTGGTATTCGGTATTTCATCAAATAAAAATGAAAATCTATTAGTATAAAAAAGCGGTTTCTGCCGCTTTTTTATACTAATTTTTTCAATTCTTGATAAAGCTTTGCTGTTGGTAATCCGACGACATTATTATATTCTCCCTCTATTTTTTCTATGGCAATTAAGCCGATCCATTCCTGTATTCCATAAGAACCAGCTTTATCTAACGGAGCAAATTTAGTAACATAATATTCGATTTCATCCCGATTTAATTCATAAAAATAGACTGTTGTCTTTTCGACAAAAGTGCTAATCTTGCCTTTCCACAAGATCGCTACTGCAGTCAATACCAAATGCTTCTTACCAGATAAATTTGTTAAAGTTGTTATAGCTTCCTGCGCATCTTTTGGTTTACCCAAAATTTCGCCCTTATCAGAAACTACAACCGTATCGGCACAGATAATCAAACAATCTACTCTATCCCTAAATGCTTCGGCTTTACAAATAGCGATTTGACGAACAGCCTCTATAGCAGAAAGATTTGGATCAACCGATTCTGCTGTCTCCCTTACCTCAACTTCGAATGTCAGACCAAGCCCTGCCAATAACTGTTTTCTCCGTGGGGATTGAGACCCTAATATCACTGTACTATTTTTTATATTTTCCAACATTCTTATATACTTTTTATCGTTTCGTCCTCATACCAATTGCCCTGCACTTTCATTACTTTTTCGATCATTTCACGCACAACCCCCTTACCGCCGCCAAAACCAGACACATAATGTGAAATTTCCTTAATTTCTTCCACACCATCCGCTGGAGAAACAGCTACACCAACTGCTTTCATGCAGCTGAAATCAGGTACATCGTCACCGATATACATCAACTGATTTAATTCCAACTTGTAAGCATAAGCAAGTTCTTTCATTTTTGAAAGCTTATCACTCACTTTTGAATGTAATTCACTAACACCCAATCCTTTCATACGCATTTCAACACCGATCGATCCACCCCCGGTAATTATAAAAATCGGATAACCTTTTTTGATTGCCAACTGCATTGCGTATCCATCTTTGATATTAAAGGTGCGCAATTGATGTCCGTCTTCATTTACCTGCACGGTTCCGTCAGTCAACACACCGTCCACATCCAATACAAAAGCCTTTATCGATTTAAATTCGGTCAATATCATAAAAATATATTTTTGTAAATGTAAGGCATTTCTAATAAATAATTCGAGTAATGACATTAATCCAATGACCAACCCTGTCAAATAATTATTCAGATTAGTCAAAATATCATTTGTGTGTCACAACATAGTTGTATTAGCAACTTATTAGAAAAAATATTTGGACGCTACTGCATATTTACTGTATCTTTGTTGAAGATAATTAAAGGTTATCTCACTATGAAACACTAATAGCAAGCAATCAAAGACGTTATTCACGTTTTATTTGCAAAAGATAAAAAAACAATCATTTTAGTTTTCATAGTAAAAAAAACGGCAACTAATTTAGTTTAGCGGCCTTTAAAGAGTCTTTTCATAATTTAGGTTTATAATTGGTTAGTAACGAACCCTGGTGCCCATCATCAGGGTTTTGTTTTTACCTACTTTCTTTCCTGTTCAGATTGACCAAATTATTTGTTTAGTGCACAGCTTTGAAGCTGATCCATTGGCATCCTAGCCCAAACTTTTTTATACGATGCTATACTTGCCCGAATAATGAGCTACACATCAGGAATAGAAAACGACTGTCGTGTCGATATAAATGTATTTGGGATGCCCCTTGACTTTTCTATAGCGTTGTTTCTATTGTAGCTTTTGATTAATAGCAAGTTTTTTTGTTATTTTACATATATCTTTTTCCCCAGGTACAATCAAAAAACATTACCTACAGAAAAGTAAAACGATAAACTCATTCTCACATGAATCGAAAAAACTATAGAAAGCAAATTACCCTAGGAGTGATCATTTCTTTTTTGCTTATCTTCCTTTCAGCCCTATATTTTTTCATATCGCTGCATCATAATTTAAATAACGAGCGAACTATCGTTCAAATCGCCGAAAATAGATTTAATACTATTAATGAAATTAAATCAAATGTAGACGAAGTAAATGATGTCAAACTTGATTACCTGAATAAGAAAGATGCTTCGCTATTTATTCCCTACAAATTGGAATTAAGAAAAACCGATGAACTACTCCGCTCATTAAGCCTTAAAGATGATTTCTATCATTTCCCATTGAACAAAATTGAAAGCTTGCGCAAAGAAATTTCAGCATTTTATAACTTTGAAAAAGATATCGCAGATGCAAGAGAAATTCAATTCAGATCCAATCACATTCACGAACAAAAAGCCTCCATATTAGGTCAGATCGATCTAATGTCAAGAGACTTATTGGATCAGCGGGGAAATCTTTTAGAAAAATCTAGAAACGACCTGCAAATAGCACAATACATTACCTACCTGTTCATTGCTATAGGCTTAAGTGGATTCTTCTATATTCTTTCCAAGATTTCTTCTATCTCAAGATTTCTAAGGGCCACCGTGAAAAGTCAGCAGGAGTCTAACAGCCGTCTCCAACTATTGCAGGAACAAACAAACAATGATAACTGGATTTTGAATGCAATCAGTAGCATCGATGAACAGTTACGTGGAGATTATACAGACAAGAAAATTGCTGAAATAAGCCTACATGCGATTACCTCGTCGACTAGAGCACTGGGAGGAACAGTTTATATCTTCGACGACAATTATCAGGAATATCAGCTTTGCCACAAAATCGGCATTTCCGCAACACAATATATCAAACAAACATTTAAGGAAAATGACGGTATATTAGGCGAGGTCGCAAACAATCATGAGGTTGTTAAAATTAAAGATATTAACAACAAGCACCTTTTATTAGAAACCTCATTGGCAGATCGGGTAGAAACTGAGATTTATATTATTCCTTTTTCTTATGAAAAACATTGTGTCGGTATCATGGAGATATGCTGCCCAGTTGTCAACAAGAAAGACGAAAAACTGCGATTTAACTTTTTAAATAAAGCGAAAGATAACATTGCCGTTATCATTAAAGTGGCCCAAACGCATGGGAAGCTTGCCGATCTTTATGAGGAACTTCAACAACAAACCGAAGAACTGGAGACTCAACAGGAAGAGTTGAGAACAACGAATGAAGAGCTAATACATAAAACGCATCTATTAGAAGCCTCTGAAGAAGAACTTAGAGTGCAGCAAGAAGAACTTATCCAAACAAATAATGAGTTGGATGAGAAAGCAAAACTACTCTTTGCTCAAAACGAAGATCTGGAAAAAGCCCGTCAGGCGATAGCCCAAAAAATAGAGGAAGTAGAGCTATCTAGCAAGTATAAATCTGAATTTATGGCCAATATGAGCCATGAATTACGGACACCCCTTAATAGTATTCTGATTCTAGCCAAATTGCTTCAGGATAATAAAAAGAAAAATCTCACAGAAGATCAAATTAAATATGCTTCTGTCATTCATAGTGCCGGCTCAGATCTATTACATTTAATCAATGAATTGTTGGATTTGGCAAAAATAGAATCCGGCAAAGTTGAGGTACAAAAAGAGCGGATCAACACCAACTTTCTCGTAAATTATATTAAAGATTTTTTCAACGATACCGCAGCATCCAAAAGTATCCGCTTCCTACTTGATGTCGATATGAATGCTCCACAGGAATTTGTTGGTGATGAACATCGTATACAACAAGTCCTTAAGAATTTATTATCGAATGCATTTAAGTTTACGGGTGAAAGAGGAGAAGTTTTTTTTGGAATAAAAGCTGACGCGCAAAATCTTATTTTTACGGTCAAAGATAACGGTATTGGAATCGCCCCTGAAAAACAAGAGCTTATCTTCGATGCTTTTAAGCAGGAAGATGGTTCAACAAGCCGTAAATATGGCGGCACTGGTTTAGGTTTATCGATCTGTCGGGAAATCGCCAATTTATTGAAAGGAAAAATAACCTTATCCAGCAAAATCGGCGAAGGTAGCATCTTCATCTTTAGTATTCCACTAGAACAGGAAATACAAACCCCATTATTAAAAGTAGCATCTATCGATAATGAAAATAATTATCCGCCGCTAATTCTAAATGAAACTCCGATTACTGCAAAAATTCAGGGGATAGAAAACGATGGAAAAAACAATAAATTGCTGATTATTGAGGACGACTTTATTTTTGCAGATATTTTAAAAGACTATGCCGAACAAAATGGTTATGATGTCTACATCAGCTATGATGGAAAAGATGGCTTACAAAAAGCTAAAAATTTACTACCTGCCGCGGTGATTCTAGATATTATGTTGCCCAAAATGGATGGTTGGGAAGTACTTCGCAACCTGAAAAAAAATGACAACACCAAGGATATCCCAGTACACATGATGTCGGCAGGAACATTTTTACATGATGAACCTATTTCCGCGGGAGCCATCGGCTTTATGTCCAAACCAGTGTCAGAAGAATCTCTGGCCGAAACTTTCTTAAAAATAAAGGCATCGACAAGTCATCCACTGAAAAAAATTCTGTTGGTGGAAGATCAAGAAATCCAAAGCGATTTTATCAAACAATCTTTGGAAGAACAGCATATTCAGATCTTTCAGGCCTTCAATGCGGGACAAGCACTCGATTTATTGAATCAGGAGAAATCATTTGATTGTATCATTATGGACTTAAATCTCCCAGACAGATCGGGGATTGAACTCCTGAACGAAATCAAATCGAACAATCAATTTAAGAATTTACCGATTATCATCAATACGGCAATGGAACTCAGTACCGAGCAGACTTCTGAAATACTCCATCATAGCCAAGCCATGGTTCTCAAATCCGCTAAGTCAAACAACCGTCTAATTGATGAAGTAAATTTATTCTTAAATAAAATTCGTAGCAACAAACACGAATACACGATGTTCAACAACTCGGGGAACTCTGTAATTGCTGAGAACAATTTAGCTTCCAAAACAGTACTACTAGCAGATGACGATATGCGGAATATTTTTGCCCTCAGCACGGCGTTTGAAAGTTATGATATGAAGATTGAGATTGCCAATAATGGTCAGGAGGCATTGGATATTCTCGAACGAAATGACCAGATTGATCTTGTTTTAATGGATATTATGATGCCTGTTATGGATGGTTATGAGGCTATTGGGAAAATAAGGGCAAACAAAAAATTTGCGAATCTGCCTATTATTGCTGTGACGGCGAAAGCAATGAAAGGTGATCGCGAAAAAACGATCGCTGTTGGCGCAAACGATTATATTAGTAAACCGGTTGACGTAGACAAATTAATATCCTTAATGCGTGTATGGCTGAGTTAACCGTTAAAAAAGTGGCAATGATAAGTTTTGAAGAGTTAGAAGAAATTATTGATGTAGTCAAAAATCTCCACGGTTATGATGTATCTGGCTATACCAGAGCATCTCTCAAAAGACGTGTAACGAGAATTATGGAACTCAATAAATTCAATCTACAGGAATTGAAATCCAACTTGATCAATCAACCCGGATTCAGCACCTATTTTCTTCAGGAAATCACCGTAAATGTCACAGAAATGTTTAGGGATCCAGATTTTTATAAAGCTGTCAAAACGGAGGTGTTCCCCTATCTTGCAACTTATCCCCATATTAAAATTTGGAGCGCTGGTTGTTCGACGGGCGAAGAAGTATATTCGCTAGCCATATTGTTGGAAGAAGCAAATCTTTACCAACGTGCATTCATTTATGGCACTGATATTAACGGCAAAGTGCTAGAAAAAGCAAAACGCGGTATTTATTCTCTTGGAAAAGTCAAAGAATACTCGGAAAACTTTATCAAAACAGAACCCAAAAACTCATTGTCGGATTACTATACAGCGATGTACAATGCCGCAACAATTAATAATAGCCTCAAAAGAAATATCCTTTTCTCTATACATAGTTTAGTATCCGATGGCGTTTTTAACGAATTTCAGATGATTACCTGTCGTAATGTATTGATTTATTTTGATACTGCTTTGCAAAATAAAGTCTTGGATTTATTCTATTATTCACTCTGTCACCTGGGTTTTCTCTGTTTGGGGGCGAAGGAATCTCTGATCAATTATAAAGATGCTGCCAAATTTAAGATCGTAAACAAAAAACATAATATTTACCAAAAAATTGGGTAATAGAAAATGGAAAGAAAAATTCTTTTGTTAGCAGGCTCTGCAGGTGGCTTTAGTGTGATTCTGAACATTCTTAAATCATTGGAACACCCTATACGCATACCCGTTATTGTCATTGTACATAGAAACCCTAAATACGCTTCTACCATCGAAGAAACACTCTCCAAAGCACTCGTTCAAAAAATAAAGACCGCTGATGATAAAGAAGCAATAGAAAATGGCACTATTTACTTTGCACCTGCTGGTTATCACCTATTAGTTGAACCAGATTATAGTTTTTCTTTGGATATCTCTGAACCTGTTCAATACTCAAGACCTTCAATTGATGTAACTTTTGAGTCTGTAGCCGAAGTATATAGAGAAAACTGTATTGCTATATTATTCTCAGGAGCGAATCAAGATGGCGCACAAGGTTTACTCATGATAAAACGATATGGAGGAAAAACTGTTGTACAAGATCCTACAACTGCTGAAGTTCCCGTTATGCCCGAAGCAGCTATTCAACTTGGAGCACAAGAACGTATTTTGACCATTCAAGAAATTAAAGATTACATCAAGCAGTTGACATAAATTGTAGTTAGATTTGCTATAATGAAGAAGATAAATATATTGATTGTCGATGATAAAATTGAAAACATTATCAGTCTAACAGCCCTGTTGGAGGATATAGAAAATATAAACATAGTGACGAGTACAGATCCCAATGACGCTTTAAAGATCTGTTGGAAAGAACAGATTGATTTAGCGCTCGTCGATGTCCAGATGCCGGAAATCAATGGTTTTGAATTCGTTTCCTTTCTAAAGAATAATCCGAAAACTAACCATATTATCACAATTATGGTAACGGCAATTTCTAAAGAAGATAAATACCTTATACAGGGGCTCAATAGCGGAGCTGTAGATTATCTGTATAAACCACTTAATCCAGAAGCCACTATAGCAAAAGTAAAATCTTTCGTTCAGCAACTACTGATTCAGCAAGAAATTAAAGAAAAAAACATTGCCTTAGAGGAATCTAAGCAAGCTATTCTTAAAGCTAAAGAGGAGGCCGACCTTGCCAGAAAATCCAAGGAAACATTTCTAGCGAATATGAGCCATGAGATTCGTACTCCTATTAATGGTATTATGGGGATTACACAGATGCTAAAAAACTCCCAGCTTACCCTAGAACAAGAAAATTGGATCAATAAACTGGACTCTGCATCGCAAAATTTGCTGAATATCATCAACGACATACTGGACCTTTCCAAGGTTGACTCAGGAATGATGAAGCTCAATATGGAATCCACATCAGTGCATGATATCACAGATGACCTAAACAATCTCTTTATTGATAAAGCCAACTACAAGGGACTGAATTTTTCAATTGATGTCGACGATCGCATCACAAGTTATTTTCTGACAGATCCATTGCGATTGAAACAAATATTGACCAATTTTATTTCCAACAGTTTCAAATTCACCGCCGAAGGCTCTGTCCTCTTAAAAATTCAGCTCTTATCGGAAGACAACCACAATATTTGTTTGCGGTTTCAGGTCATCGATACAGGAATTGGCATTGCAGAAGATGCCCTTGAAAAAATTTTTATTGCTTTTGAACAGGGCGAGGATAGCATTACCAAAAAATTTGGAGGTACAGGATTAGGTCTCGCCATCGTAAAGCGGATTGCAGCACTGCTCAACGGTCAAGTATTTGCCTCGAGTGAATACGGAAAGGGCAGCGTGTTTTCATTTGAATGTAATTTTGACAAAATCAAAGATAAGCCTGTAGAGAAAGAAACCCAAGTACTCTACACAGAATTGCCGAAGTTCAATTTCCCAATGGTTCTAATTGCTGAAGACAACGAATTGAACAGTTTCATGTTGGCGAATATCCTCAAAAGCTGGAATTGCAATATTACTTTGGCAACCAATGGTCTTATTGCCCTAGAAGAGATTAATAAGAAAAAAATCGACCTGGTATTTATGGATGCACACATGCCATTGATGAGCGGTTTTGAAGCAATTAAGGAAATACGTCGAAACACAAATCCGGTAATCGCCAATATGCCCATCATTTCGATTTCGGCGTCTGTGCTGCAAGCCGAACAACAGGAAGCTCTTGATGCTGGAGCAAATGAAGTTGTTGGAAAACCATTCGACCCGATCAAGCTATATAAAACAATTGATACTTTATTGTCAAAATTGAAATGATAGTTTCAATTTATCAATGAATTGATTACTTTTAGAACATAAACAATATGTATTGATGTTGGTTGTCATGAACATATATCCAGAAAGGGATCAAAGTTTATAATAACTTCATCACTAAACCGCTGAAGGCAGTGGAAATGCCTATAATAAATAGAAGATAAACAAACAATCATTCAAATGAAAAAACTTTTTATGATACCAGCAATTGCAGTTGCTTTATCAATTGCCTCTTGCGGTGGAAACAGTGACAAGTCTGAAAAATCTACGAGTACAGAAGCGGCAACCTCGACAGAAAGCCAAGCAACAGAAACAGTACCTGGTATTGAAAACGTAGCTATTTCCAACAACCTATCTTTAGAAGGTAACGATCAAATGAAATTTGACAAGGATTTATTCCGTGTAAAGGCTGGTGAACCTGTTGAATTATCTTTTAAAAATGCAGGTACAATGCCTAAAGAGTCTATGGGGCACAATGTAGTTATCTTAAAACCAGGAGTTGATCTGCCCACTTTTGGTGCGGAAGCTGCTGCAGCTGCTGCAGACGAATATATCCCAAAATCGGCTTTATCTTCAATTGCAGCCCACACCAAATTGTTGGGACCTGGAGAAACTGATAAAATCACGTTTACACTTGAAAAAGGTGTTTATACCTTTATCTGTAGCTTCCCTGGTCACTACGGTGTCATGCAAGGAAAAATTGTTGCAGAATAATCAGTAAATAAAAAAAAGGTATTCAAAACATGAATACCTTTTTACTTATCCTCCCTCCCAAGCGCCTATCATTTTGGTTATGGTGTGTAATTTCTCGCTATTTATCAAATAAATGTAAAGTAAGGCGCTTTAGTCACAAATCGTAAGTTTTGATTTCCTATCCCATTAATAATCATTAAATTTGTGGTACAAAAAAATAAAACGTAATCAATGCAATACGACGTAATTGTAATCGGAAGTGGTCCAGGTGGATATGTAGGAGCTATCCGTTGTGCCCAATTAGGATTAAAAACAGCTGTTATCGAAAAATATAGCACATTTGGTGGTACTTGTCTTAACGTTGGATGTATTCCTTCTAAAGCACTTTTAGATGCTTCGGAGCATTACCACAATGCTGCGCACAATTTTGATACATTCGGCATCAGTTTGAAAGACCTGAAAGTAGATATGGCAAAGATGATTGCTCGTAAAGACGATGTCATTGCACAAAATACTGCCGGTATTACCTTCCTATTCAAAAAGAATAAAATTGACAGTTTTCAGGGTGTGGGTTCATTTGTGGACAAAAACACGATCAAAATAACAAAAGCAGATGGTTCTACAGAACAGATCACTGGTAAAAATATAATTATTGCGACCGGATCGAAACCAACTTCATTGCCCTTTTTGCCGGTTGATAAAAAGAGAATCATTACCTCTACAGAAGCGCTTAACCTAAAAGAGATACCTAAACACCTTATTGTCATCGGTGGTGGTGTGATTGGTTTGGAATTGGGTTCAGTTTACGCCCGTTTAGGTTCAAAAGTTTCTGTTGTTGAATTTGCAAAATCCATTATCGGCACAATGGATGCTGGCTTAGGGAAAGAACTACAGCGTGTTTTGAAAAAATCATTGGGAATGGAGTTCTATCTGGGGCATAAAGTAACAGGCGCTTCCGCTAATGGCGATGTCGTAAATGTAACTGCAGAGGATCCGAAGGGACAACAAATTACTTTAGAGGGCGACTATTGCATCGTAGCAGTTGGTCGTACCGCATATTCAGAAGGATTAGGATTAGAAAATATCGGCATTACTGTAGAAGAAAGAGGTAAAAAAATACCCGTCAATGCACACCTTGAAACAGCCGTACAAGGCGTCTTCGCTATCGGAGATGTAATCACTGGAGCGATGTTAGCCCATAAAGCTGAAGACGAAGGTGTATATGTCGCAGAATATATCGCAGGTCAAAAACCACATATTGATTATAATTTGATTCCAGGCGTCGTTTATACGTGGCCAGAAGTTGCATCTGTTGGAAAAACTGAAGAGCAACTTAAAGAAGCTGGTGTTAAGTACAAAGCAGGATCATTCTCTTTCAAAGCCTCTGGCCGTGCAAAAGCGTCTGGCGATACTGATGGTTTCGTAAAAGTACTCGCTGATGCCACTACTGATGAAGTATTAGGCATACATATGATTGGTCCACGTGCCGCAGATATAATTGCTGAGGCTACGGTAGCCATGGAATACCGCGCATCTGCAGAAGATATCGCACGTATTTGCCATGCACACCCAACCTATACAGAAGCACTCAAAGAAGCTGCGCTAGCAGCTACAGCAAATCGAGCAATACACGCTTAGGCGTCAATGTAAAATACTCAAGGGGAAAAGGAAACTTTTCCCCTTTGCCTTAAATATCTATACACAATGAATTTTTATACAAGAAAATGGGTCAAACCCGAAGACCTAAATCCTAACGGAACATTATTTGGAGGAACATTGCTGCGATGGATAGATGAAGAAGCGGTAATCTATGCTATCGTTCAACTTGGGAACCCAAAAGTAGTTACAAAGTTTATTTCAGAAATAAACTTTGTAAGCTCAGCAAAACAAGGTGATATTCTAGAACTGGGCATTGAAGCCATCAATTTTGGAACAACATCCTTAACTATGCGCTGTGAAGTCCGCAATAAAATATCCAAAAAGACAATTCTATCGATCGAAAAACTGGTATTTGTAAATTTGGATGAGGATGGCAATCCCGCACCTCATGGCAGGAACAGCATCACTTATGCTTACATGGGTATTGAGAAAACAGGAAGAGATGATTAAACATCTCCCTGTTGTTCTTAAAATCTGTGTTTCTTGTCAATAATCGTGCGAACTACTGTTCGTCTTACAGATAGGCTTTTCTTCATTTCTATTTTCGATCTCACTCGCTAAGAAAATTCAGGCATCAATACACTGTATCACAAGACTAAGACTTTTGTCTTTTTCCTTCAATTTCCTTTTTTAGATCCAATTCTACCCAAAAGCCAAAAATAGGAATCAAAGAAGCCAAGAAATATTTAATAGCCTTTAAGATAGGCCACTTGTATTCTACGGTAGACATAATTAGCATAACGACAAAAATAACGACAAAAAAGCCATGAATGGAGCCTGCTATTTTCACTGCTTCGGGTATTCCCGCGAAATATTTCAGAGGCATAGCAATAAAAAACAAGCAAATTGTGGAAATAGCTTCCCACAGTGCAATCTGTCTAAATATTCTTAACATAATGATAAACTGTCTATTGTGAATTCCAAAAATAAGACTCTAAATAAGGATTAACTATTATTTTTACCCCTTTGACTAAGATGTGACATTCACCTACAAACAACGACAGTGTTTTATCAGAAACCGCCAATTTTACAATAAATTGTTCAGTTTCATCAGAAAAAATGCGTACTTTTGAATGAATATAGGCTTCACATATTTTGGTATTTGAAGCTATAACACTCAACTACAGAATATTTATTTATATGAATTACGACATCATTGTAATCGGTAGTGGTCCAGGCGGGTATGTTGCTGCCATTAGAGCCGCTCAGTTAGGGTTCAAAACAGCGATTATTGAACGCGAATCATTAGGCGGAATCTGTCTAAACTGGGGCTGTATCCCTACAAAAGCATTATTGAAAAGTGCTCAGGTATTTGAATATTTAAACCATGCCGCTGATTACGGCATCAATGTTCAAGGTGGTGAGGCCGATTTTGAAGCTATCGTCAAAAGAAGTCGCGGAGTTGCTGAAGGAATGAGTAAAGGTATACAGTTTTTGATGAAAAAGAATAAAATCGACGTTATCAATGGTACTGCAAAAATTAAAAAAGGTGGTAAAATCGATGTTAAAGGAGCAGACGGTTCTACTAAAGAATATTCGGCAAAACATACGATCCTTGCGACTGGTGCACGCTCGCGTGAATTGCCTAATTTACCTCAAGATGGTAAAAAGATAATTGGTTACCGTCAGGCAATGACACTACCTAAAAAACCAAAATCTTTGGTTGTTGTAGGGTCTGGTGCTATCGGTGTCGAATTTGCTTATTTCTATAATGCAATTGGAACGAAAGTGACTATCGTCGAATTTATGGATAGAATAGTTCCTGTTGAAGATGAAGAAATTTCAAAACAATTAGAGAAAAGTTTGAAGAAACAAGGCATCTCTGTTTTAACAAAGTCAGAAGTTCAATCTGTTGATACATCAGGTGAGTTGAGCAAAGTTTCAATCAAAACCGAAAAAGGTATAGAAGTGATCGAAGCAGAGATTGTATTATCTGCTGTTGGTATTGCTCCAAATATCGAAAATATAGGATTGGAAGAAGTTGGTGTAAAAACTGAGCGTGGACGTGTTGTAGTAGATGATTTCTACAAAACAAACATCGAAGGCGTGTATGCTATCGGAGATATCGTTAAAGGTCAAGCCTTGGCTCACGTTGCGTCAGCAGAAGGGATCACTTGTGTTGAAAAAATCAAAGGTCTACATGTTGAACCGATCGATTACAACAACATCCCCGGCTGTACATATTGTTCACCAGAAATTGCATCTGTAGGTTATACCGAAAAAGCTGCTAAAGAAGCTGGTTATGAAATAAAAGTTGGTAAGTTCCCTTTCTCCGCTTCTGGAAAAGCTTCAGCTGCTGGTGCAAAAGATGGGTTTGTAAAAGTTATCTTTGACGCTAAATACGGTGAATTCCTAGGTGCACACCTCATCGGAGCCAATGTGACAGAGATGATTGCGGAAGTTGTTGTTGCCCGTAAATTGGAAACAACAGGTCACGAAATGATTAAAACTATCCATCCTCATCCTACCATGAGTGAAGCAATTATGGAAGCTTGTGCTGATGCCTACGGAGAAGTAATCCACTTATAGCATTCGGAAAATAAAATTTTATTTTCCGAATGAATAAAGAAGCTACATAACCAGTCTTGACTTAAAGACGATCTGTTGGTCTGGCGCTTCAGGATTATCTATTCGATCGAATAGAATTTCTGCTGCTTTGCGCGCTTGCATTCCCGGAAACTGTTCAATACGTCCCATTGGTGGATTTTCCATATATTGCCATAAAGGATAGTTCGCATAGCTGATGAAAAAGATATCCTGATTCAATACAAGACCTTTCTGCCGTGCTGCTTTCATCAAGTCAAGCGTTACAAAATCATTAAAAGAAATTATCGCTGAGGGTCGCGCAGACATCGCAAATATACTATCCATAGCGCTTTCATTTCCTTCCGTACTCAAATCCGTTTCGATGATATTCTTATCAAGAATATCCATACCATTTCTCTTCATAGCAGATAGATAGGCAACTTTTCTGTCTTCACTAGCTGGCAATGTTTTCGGTCCATTTACAAGAGCAATAATTTTGTGACCACAGGCCACGAAAGCATCAACGGCTTCGTTCATACCAGTAGAAAGGTCACTTTGTACTTTATTGATATGAGGCAAACTTGGTACACAGTCAAAAAAGACAACCGGGATATCCGAAGCACCCAATTTTTCGATAAACTCCAAATTAGTAGTCTTTTTACCGATAGACATTAAAATTCCATCGACACGATGGTTTTTAAATGTTTTTAAGATCTGCTCTTCACGATCGGGATCATCCAATGATTGTCCCATTAGAACAGTGTATCGGTGCTCAGATGCAACATTTTCAATTTCACTGATAGCAAAGGAAAAAAACGGTTCAGACAGACTCGGCAAGATAACAGCAATGGTAAATGTTTTGCGCTGTTTGAAGAATATGGCTGTTTGATTGGGTTCGTAATTCAATTCTTCGGCCATTTTTTTTACCCGCATTGTTGTTACCAATCCAATACTCGGATGATCATTCAATGCTCTAGAAACTGTTGAAGGACTGATTTTCAGCTTCTTGGCAATTTCTTTAATCGTGGCAGGCTTGTTCACTTTGTTCATAAATCCAAGGGCTTTATATAAAAATAGGGCTTTTATATCCCTAATCATAATTTTTTCCAACAATATTGACTACGATTCTAATGACAATATCGTCTTGGTAGATTAAACAAATATACTTACTGTAAACTTAGTCTACAAATTGAATTGCGCTTGGTTCAACAGTAAACTCATTCGCAAGGAAGTCCAAAGGCACGATCCCCCTAAAAATAAGTTCATCCAAAAAGTAAACTTTTACCTCATCCTCATATTCGCCCCAGTCCACAAATTTCACTTTATTAAGCTGTTCAAGAGGATTTCCTTTTGTTAAGATACAAATATGCTTACCTTCAGCTTTTAACGCTTTAAATAGCATATTAATGTGATCAAACAACTGTAATCTCAGTGGCAAAATAGCATTCACATGAAGTCGCTCAAAATTCTCCTTATATTTTTGGTCCAATCCGAAGGCTTGTTGCGCATGTTCAAACAATAAATCTTCTCCTTGACGCTCAAGGTGATCTTTCATAAATTGAATCAAATCTGCTTGAGCTGGAACCGTCTCAGTAAATTCTATAAAATTAGCGAAAAGGTAATAGACCTGTAGTAGGTAATCTTTTTTAGAAAAAATAACATCATCTAATTCAAAAACATAAACCTTTTTTTCTTCTGGAAACATCATCTATGAATAAAGCTTAAATTATGGAAAGTGCCTACATCGATAAAAACAAAAACAATAGCACTGGCAGCGAAAATAAGAGGCTATTTGGACACACAAATTAGTGCTAAATCCTCTCCAGAATCAGAAGCAGCAAACAAGCCGTCAAATGATCTTTCGATAGTCGTCGAGTCCAATAAATCGTTACCCTTAGAAAGAAGTCTATAAGGCAGGTCTGTCGGAGGGTTTTCCATAAGAGGGATTGTTTCGAGCAGATCTTTATCCGGAACAAGAACTGAGATTTGATATTCCTCAAATAAAACTTTGGCTACAGACAGGGGTTCAAGTTCGAAGCCGCCCAAAGGCAATACATAATCCACCTGTTGATCTAGACATAATTTAAGCACCTCGTGTGCAAAAGTAGGAAGAAGACCTTTCGGAATTCTGGCGTATTTATCGGACTTTAAAAGCAATCCGGGGATTTCTTCTGAACTTGCAAATAATACTTCGAAATTAGCGCCGAGCTTTTTTGCTATACGCATCGCCAAAGGCCTAGTCCCGAAAGTTATGAGTATTTTTTTCATTAAAACCTATTTATAATCCCAATATTTCAGGATGTTGTGGATCTGTTAAACGACTACACCATCACGCATATGAATCGTTCGATCCGAAATTCGAGCAAGCTCTTCGTTGTGCGTAACGATAATAAATGTCTGCTGAAATTTATCTCTAAGATCAAAAAACAATTGATGTAAAGCGGCTGCATTTTCAGAGTCGAGATTACCGGAAGGTTCATCTGCCAAAATGATAGAAGGATCATTGATCAGCGCACGAGCCACAGAAACACGTTGCTGTTCACCTCCAGACATTTCAGCAGGCTTATGGTCAATACGATGAGAAACCCCCAATAACTCCAACAATTTCTTCGCCTTTTCTTCCGCCTCAAATCTTCCCTTTCCATGAATAAAAGCAGGAATACATACATTTTCTAAAGCAGTGAATTCAGGCAGCAAATGGTGAAATTGAAATACAAAACCGATATGTTCGTTGCGAAAAGCACTTAACTTTTTAGCACTCAATTTTTGGACATCAACACCATTGATCAAAACCGATCCCTGATCGGGTTTATCTAAGGTACCGATGATGTGCAGCAACGTACTTTTTCCAGCCCCCGATGCACCTACAATACTAACGATTTCGCCCTTTTCAACAGCGATATCAACACCTTTCAAAATCGGTAATGACCCATAAGCTTTGTGAATTCCTTTGGCATGTAACATCATAGGACAAAGATAAATAAATTTACGATACAACGCGTTTGAATAAATAAGCTGTTATTTCTCAATTCCAGCCATTTTATTTTGTCTAAATGTCAAAAAATAGATAAAAGAGCAATTTATCACTTGTCTTATCCCCCAAAAAATTATATTTTTACGCCAAATATTTTTGCAAATGAACATTCACGAATATCAAGGAAAACAAATACTAAAGAGCTTTGGTGTGCGCGTACAGGAAGGTATCGTAGCAGATACTCCAGAGCAAGCTGTGGAAGCGGCCAAAAAAATGAAAGAAGACTACAATTCTGATTGGGTTGTTGTCAAAGCTCAAATTCACGCTGGTGGCCGTGGTAAAGGTGGTGGTGTCAAGTTAGCTAAGAACTTAGATGAAGTCAAACAAAGAGCAACTGACATCATTGGTATGCAATTAGTAACGCCTCAAACTGGACCTGAAGGTAAAAAAGTAAACAAAGTTTTGGTAGCTCAAGACGTTTACTATCCAGGTGAGAGCGAAACAAAAGAATTCTACATGTCCGTATTATTGGACCGTGCTAAAGGACGTAACATTGTTATGTACTCTACAGAAGGTGGTATGGATATCGAAGAAGTAGCAGAAAAAACACCGCACTTGATTTTCAAAGAAGAAATCGATCCAAAAGTAGGCTTACAAGGATTCCAAGCACGTAAAATTGCTTTCAATCTTGGTCTTTCTGGTGCTGCCCACAAAGAAATGGTAAAATTTGTTGCTGCCCTTTACAAAGCATACGATTCTACAGATTCTTCCATGTTTGAGATCAATCCTGTATTGAAAACTTCTGACGATAAGATCTTAGCCGTTGATGCTAAAGTAAATCTTGATGAGAACGCTTTATACCGTCACGCAGATTACGCAGCTATGCGCGACGTAACTGAGGAGGATCCAACAGAAGTGGAAGCTGGTGAATCAAACCTAAACTACGTTAAATTAGATGGTAACGTAGGTTGTATGGTAAATGGTGCTGGCTTGGCAATGGCTACCATGGATATCATTAAAATAGCTGGCGGTGAACCTGCCAACTTCTTAGATGTAGGTGGTACGGCAAATGCTGAAACTGTGAAAGCTGGTTTCAATATCATCTTAAAAGACCCTAATGTAAAAGCGATCTTAATTAATATCTTCGGTGGTATTGTTCGTTGTGACCGCGTAGCTCAAGGTGTAATTGATGCGTATAGCGAAATTGGCAACATTCCAGTTCCTATTATTGTTCGCCTTCAAGGTACTAATGCTGAAGAAGCGAAAAAATTAATTGATGAATCCGGTTTACAAGTCTATTCTGCAATCTTATTGAAAGAAGCTGCTGAATTAGTAACGAAAGTATTGAAAGGATAATTCCTTGAATCATCATAACAAAAAGCGCGAATTACAAATAATTCGCGCTTTTTGTTATTACACCTCATCTTATGAAGCCCCTCTTATCAAAGTTATGTCTCCTATAGAAATAGGACATATTTCACTCCCTAATCTTGCAATTTCCACCTGTCTTGATTTCTATAAAATATTTGCCCCATGACCTAGAATGCCCCGTCGTGAATTGAATTAAATCAACATTTATAGCCAATAAACCAACAGAATAGCGTATTTTTGTATTGCTTTTTTAACAAAGCATCTTTTACAAGTCAATCTCCAAAAATTAAGATGGAACACACAAGAATAAAGGAACTATTGAATGCCACAGAATTTGGCAAAGAGGTCGTTGTTAAAGGTTGGGTTAGAACTTTCCGTAACAATCAGTTTATAGCAATCAATGACGGTTCGTCAATCAATAATATTCAAGCAGTTGTCGATTTTGAAAATACACCTGAGGATATCTTAAAACGTATCACCACTGGAGCAGCAGTTCGCGTAAAAGGTCAGTTGATAGCATCGCTGGGTAAAGGTCAAAAAGTTGAGGTTAAAGCTACTGAGGTAAGCATTATTGGTGATTCTGACCCCGAAAAATATCCATTACAACCCAAAAAGCATAGCTTAGAATTTTTACGTGAAATTGCGCATTTACGTTTCCGTACCGGTACTTTCAATGCTGTATTTAAAGTGCGTAATGCTTTGGCATTTGCTGTCCATAAGTTTTTTCAGGAAAACGATTTTGTCTACATGCACACACCGATCATCACAGGTTCGGATGCGGAAGGTGCTGGAGAAATGTTTCAGGTTACAACCCTGGATTTAAAAAACCCGCCACGCAAAGAAAATGGAGATATCGATTTCAAGGAAGACTTCTTTGGAAAATCGACGAACCTTACGGTATCGGGCCAATTGGAAGGTGAGCTTGGTGCCATGGCATTTGGAAACATCTATACATTCGGTCCGACATTTAGAGCTGAAAACTCCAATACAACACGTCACTTAGCCGAATTTTGGATGATCGAACCCGAAATGGCTTTCTATGAATTAGAGGACAATATGGACTTGGCCGAAGCTTTGCTGAAATATGTGATTAAATATGCATTGGAAACCTGCCCAGAAGAAATTGAGTTCTTAACCAATCGTTTGTTGGAGGAAGAGAAATCTAAGCCTGCTGCAGAACGCTCAGAATTAAATCTTATTGAGAAATTAAACTTCGTATTAACAAACGATTTTGAACGCGTTACGTATACCGATGCTGTTGAAATATTAAAGCGTAGCAAACCAAACCAGAAGAAACAATTCAAATATTTAATTGATGATTGGGGTGCTGATTTACAATCGGAACACGAACGCTATTTGGTTGAAAAACACTTCAAGAAACCTGTTATCTTAACAGACTATCCACGCGAAATCAAGTCCTTCTATATGAAGCAAAATGAGCCGGATGCGCAAGGAAGAAACACCGTCCGTGCCATGGATATTCTTTTCCCAGGTATTGGTGAAATGGTCGGTGGTTCGCAGCGTGAAGAAAATCTTGATCGTTTACTTAATCGTATGGCTGAAGTCGGTATTCCCGCAGAAGAAATGGAGTGGTTCTTGGATACACGCCGTTTTGGATCGGTACCGCATTCTGGATTTGGCGTAGGTTTTGAACGCCTCGTTTTATTCACGACAGGAATGACCAATATCCGCGACGTCATTCCATTCCCACGTACGCCGAAAAACGCAGAATTTTAATATAAAGAACAACAGCCAAAACAAAATATTTTGGCTGTTGTTCTTTTAGATATAGCGTATCTGAATGCAGCTAATAACCATCGCTCTATCGACATCCTACAACAGGGACTAAGATTTAACCTAATTCGGGTACTTAACAAAAATAGAAAATGCTAATTAAGATATATAACGACAATCCCAACCCCAAGGCAATAGAACAGGCGGTTGATATTCTTCGACGTGGTGGTGTAATCATCTACCCTACCGATACCGTATATGGTATTGGCTGTGATATCACGCAACAAAAAGCCATAGAACGAGTATGTGAAATAAGAGGACTAAAGCCTGAAAAAGCAAATCTATCATTTATATGCTATGATTTAACAGATATTTCGCAATACACAAAATCCTTCGATACCTCCGTTTTCCGTGTATTAAAAAAAGCCTTACCCGGACCTTTTACTTTTATTTTTAATGCAACAACTAAAGTACCTAAGCTCCTAAGTTCCAAAAAGAAGACTGTGGGTATCCGTGTTCCAGACAATAATATTGTTCGTGAAATTGTCAAACAATTAGGCAACCCTATTGTGACAGCCTCCATTCACGATGAAGATGAAATTATTGAATATTCTACTGATCCTGAATTAATTCACGAGAAATATGAAGATCTAGTTGATGCTGTTATAGATGGCGGCTATGGCGATAATGTCGCATCTACCGTGATCGATGTTACCGAAGGGACTTTTGATGTGATTCGTGAAGGAAAAGGTGATTTAGAGCAATTCCTATAAAAAACAACCTGCAATAAAAACTCCCCTTACTAACCTATTTGCAAAATCCCCGACAGCAGCATTGTTGGTAATTTGTGCAAAAAATGCTCCCATCAACATACTTATCAACAAAACAAGCTACTTATTAACATAAGAAATGTTAATAAGCAGCTTATCAACATAGAGGCATTAACATAAAATGTGCATAACTAGTCATTTATCAACACACAATTGTTAATAACACAACCCGAAAGAATTCAAAAAAGTAACAAAATGTGTAAAACTATGGGGTTATACACATAAAAATGTGTATAAGATAACATTCATCGACAAATTCGTTAAATATCGTGTTTATAAATAAACTATATTAACAGATCTCTGTGGAAAGTTAAGATCGATACTCCACCCGCCTTTTTATCGCTATGTTGAAAAGTTCAAATCCGCGCTTCGTTTCTGTCAGTAGTTTTCCCAGAAAAGGAACCAACAATCCAGAAAATAATTCGCCTTGGACAAATCTAACTTGTGAAGCTCCCACTTGTTCTAACCTAAAATAATGCTCGCCATCAAAAATACCTGGAAAGAATAAATCTCCTTTCCAGCGCAGTTCGCTATGCTGTTCAATAGACAGGAATTTTGGATTCATTTTGATCTTGAATCCGTTTGGTTGTTGTAAAAGCACTTTGCAGCGTTTTCCGACTACCGGTTGCTTTTCAAACTGTTTGATTGTTGGGCTCCACTGGGAATAAGCCTTAAATTCACTTAATACCTGCCAAACCTCTTCTATTGTTGCTTCAATGAGAATACTCGTTTCAATCTTTTTCATTTTGTTCTTTTTATCGCTGAAACGACAAAATAGCTCAAGCTTCTTCACCTGTCTTCAAATAACGATAAAGCGTATGTGATGCTATTCGAGTTTCGTCTTAATATCAATTATTACAGCTGCAAACAAACTATTCCAAGCTTATTATGAGCCGTATAAATACACAAAATTTTGCTTACGTGTTTCATTAAGCAAGCTGTTCGTAAACAGCTACAGGACAAAACTAGAAAAAGACAGGCAGTTCGCTCTTGACTTTTATCAAGAACTTATTTTCGTTCGAATACGACTCAAGGTTTCTGGGCTCATACCCAACACGGAGGCGATATATTGAAGAGGAACTTGATTGAATAATGATTTATGCTGTTCAAAGTATTGGACATATCTTTCTTCCGCTGTTAGACAAATAAAATCCGAGATTCGCTGCTCCATGGTACAAAAGCATTTTGCTAAAAAAGCCTTCTCAAATTTATTCCATTCCACAATTTCGGATTCCATTCGCTGGTAATCGGACTTTGACAAACGGTATACCGTACAATCGCTAATACATTGGAAATTCCATATGGAAGCCCTGTCAAAGATGAAAGAAGCAAGATCTGTCACAAAATGATTTCTTGTACCTATCCATTGTGTAAACTCTCCTTTTTTTGACCAAGCATACTGACGGATCAATCCGGATTCTATCACAAACAGATTGGAAGAATAATCCCCTGCCTTGATAAGATATTCGCCTCGTTTTAATTCAATACGCTCGAAGTTTGAGAAAAGTTTTAAGGCACTAGCCTCAGAAATAGGAAAAAAATCTTGAAAGAGTTGATCTAACATGAAGGGAGGTTTTATAAAATCACGACTTCTTCAATAATCACGTGACCTACATATTCATTTACCCTTCCTAGAATTTGTCTTCGCATAAGCGCCAATTCATTCTTAATAACAGCGGACTCTACACGTACGAACAGTTTTTTATCACGAACATATAGCTGCTGTGTGCGATTAGCGATAGCTTTACCGATCAATTGAGGCCAAACGGAAGCTATCGATGTTTCGTCAAATTTCCTGCGCAGTTTATAAGCCTCAAGAAGACGTTCAACTCCCTCCTTTATCGTTATATCATCGCTTGACCGAATAAATTCCAGGCTTTTCTTAGCTTGCTTCTTATACATTGACTTGTCCTCCTACAATATCAAATATACGAACAGGACGGTTGATTTCCTCAAATATTCGCTCAATTCTTTTTGAATCTGTATCGGTTAGGAAAATCTGTCCAAAATCATCTTCAGAAACCATTTGCATCAATTTGTGTGTTCTACGATCATCTAGTTTATCGAAAATATCATCCAAAAGAAGCAGAGGTTTAAAACCCTTTTTATGTTGCAAATAAGAATATTGAGCAAGTTTTAGCGCAATTAGAAAAGATTTCTGTTGCCCTTGAGAACCAAATTTTTTCAAAGGCATTCCACCGTGAATTGTAAATATCAGATCATCCTTATGTATGCCCTGGGTGGTACGCTCTAACACACGGTCACGCTCCAAGTTCTTTTCTAAGATATGTAAAAAAGAATCAGTCATTAAAGGTGATTCATAGTGTAATTGTACCGACTCCGCGTCGTCAGTGAGAAACTGATAATGTCGGTCAAATTCGGGCTGAAATTCTTCCATGAAACAACTTCTCTTTTGGAAAATAATATTTCCTACTTCCTCAAGTTGAAAATTGAGAATTTCAATTAGTCCAAGATCAAGTACACTCGTTTGACGCGCTTGTTTGAGAAGGCTATTTCGCTGCGCCAGGAGCTTATTATAGACAATTAACGTATCCAAATATTTATTATCAGTTTGTGAGATAACATTATCCACAAACTTCCTTCGTTCCTCGCTTCCGTCTGTGACGATGATGCTATCGTTTGGCGAAATCATGACCAAAGGAAACAAACCGATATGATCAGCCAATCTAGGATAATCTTTCTTGTTTTTTTTAAACTGCTTTTTTTGATTTTTTTTTAAGCTACAAGATATAAAATCACTGGATGATTCCTTATCAAATTCTCCCTGTACCATAAACCAGTCGTTGCCCGATTTGATGTGCTGTGAATCGATCGGATTAAAATAACTTTTACAAAGGGATAAATAATGAATCGCATCTAAAAGATTAGTTTTTCCAACCCCATTATCACCTGTAAATGCATTTACCTCAGGAAGAAATTCCAAAGATGATTCCGAATAATTTTTGAAATTTAGAACAGAAAGTTGCTTGAGCCACATGGCACAAAGATACGCTATTTGGATTGCTAAAAATTATTTAATTTCCTCAAAATCGACAAACTCACCAGCTGTTTCCGTCCCCTTACGTTCGACACCTTCTTTTGGCGGGATGTAATCTACATGCACCTTACCTTCTGGCTGCGATCTTTTAGCTTGCTCTTGTCGTTGGCCGTTAAATTCATAATAAAAGGTTCCGCCTTGCCCTTGGCTATTATATGCTCCCCCCTGTTGCTGCGCTTTTTTCATTAACTTTTCAGCTGCTTTGCGCATCGCAAAAGGTAAAAATAATTTAAATAAGAATCTTACTACAAAGTAAACAGCGAATGCAATAAGTATAAATTTTAAAAATGCCATAGTTAATTCGTTGTTATTTTATCAAATTTAACCAATAACTCGGAAAATTGATGTCTTTAAAATGTCAGATAAGAATTTATTAACACATTTTAAGACTTTCCTAATTTCTCTTTCGTTTCCATAATAATCCGGTAAAGTTCTTCTTGACGCTGCGTGCCCAAAACATAAGTAAGGCCATTTTTATCTGTCAGAAAAACAGCATTTTTGCCACCAGCAAAAAATTTAATTCGACCTTTTGTATGAAGATTGTAAACTGGATTATTGAAAAAGAAAGTGCTATATGGTGCCTTTTCTATCTTTGTGATAGAAGCAAGATCTATTTTGACCACTCGGGTAGACCAAAGCCCGCTAATAAGAATATGATCTTGAAAGACCTCCGTACGGAATAACACCATATACATCATTACGATAGATGTGATGATAATACCTACCCCGACAATAAAAAACAATTGACTGGAAATCAAATGATCCAAATTTAGATAAAATGCAGTAAAGCAAAAAAGTACAAGCACCAAACGCACGCTTATCCAAACACGGTCACGACCTAAATATTGATTTTCCGAATAGAGTACACCTTCTTTCATTTATTTAAGATTTAGCTGTCAATTGGGAGACTCAATACCATTGTTTTCGTATATTTAAACTTATCAATAGCATCGCTTTGCTTCTATGGATTCACCATCCACACGATACTGTATTAGATCATAGAAACACATTGTACTCTCTCCAAAAACAGAGTTTTTTGTCATAATCAGCGTCAGCATTTTTCGCTAATCCGTTCTGCAAACTAAAGTAAGGACTTTTTTTGTATTGGAGGTAATTTTATAACGATTGTCTATCCGATAATTTGCTACCCAAAGAATATCTCCGTTTCCATTCACCACTATCGGAATATTTTCTTTTTCAAATAAACTGATCTTTTTATTGATAAAAAAATCGCTCAGCTTCTTACGCCCTTCCATACCTAAAGGATAAAAGCTATCGCCAACTTTCCACGATCGAATCGTGAGAGGAAAGACCAATAGGTCATAATCCAGTTTCGCAACCTCTGTCGCGTTGATAATAGTTACATCTGTAGAAACCTCAGCATGAAAACAATACTGCTTCCACTCCACGGTCGAAGTTTCAGAGGTAATCAAAACCTCATCAGCAGAAATAAATTCCTTCTCTCGAATAAAAAGTTCATTTCTGTCCAAGAGCATATCGTAGCAATCAGATTGAAAAATACGCCCCGACTCTCTTACCCACGCCTGTTGGAGATCACTTAATATCGCCTTTGAGAAATTAAAGGGCGAAAATAGCTCATAGAGCAGTGGAAGATTATCAAGATAAGGTTCTAAATCTTCTTTCCGAACCTCCCACCCTTCGCCAGTAGGATAAAAGAGCTTTCTCCGAATAGGCTCTACAAATTGCTGCAGCAGCTGATAAGACTCTTTAAAATGATTAATATTCTGCTCGAAGACCATTTCGAAATCTGGCTGAAGCTTTTGAAAATGCGGAATGATATCAATCCGTATTTTATTTCGGGCATATTTTGTTGAAAAATTGGATTGATCATCCCGATAGGCAATACCGTACATATTAACAAAATGTTCAATGTCGCTGGCCTTTAGAAAAAGTAAGGGTCGAATGATGCGCTCCCGGAGAGGGAGAATACCTTGAAGTCCCTGAAGACCAGTTCCGCGACAGAGGTTTAATAGTACCGTTTCGATATGATCATTCAGATGATGAGCCACTGCAATTCGATCGAACCCCATTTCATGTCGCAATTTCTCAAACCAGGCGTAACGAAGTTCACGGGCAGCCATTTGAATCGAAATCTGTCGCTCCTTCGCATAGGCTTTTGTATCAAAATGCCGCACAAATATCGGAACATTATTTTCCATTGCGAACTTTCTAACCAATGCTTCGTCTTCATCAGAATCCGTCCCCCTCAATTTAAAATTACAATGTGCAATAGCAAGGGTATAACCCGCTTTTACAAATAGATGTGCCATGAGCATTGAATCCTTTCCTCCACTCACTGTAAGCAATACCTTATGATGGGGCATTAATAAATGCTCCTTTTCAATATAGCCCTTTAGTCTTTCCAGCACATTCATAGAACAAAGTTAAGGTATATTTTATGTCAAAGATAAATTCAAGTCTTAAAATTTGTGAAATCCAGTAAAGTAGCAATTAAAATCCATATTTTTGCCCATGTGAAACAATACATTTATACACTTATTGTATTTATTTTAACTGGCTTGTCGGTACAAGCACAGAAACAGGATGAGCTAAAGCTTCTTTCATCATCCCATATTATTACTGGAAAAGATGGCAATATCCTGTTTTACCGTCCAGTCTATGAACATGTAGGCTCAACGCTATCCTCAGATAGTGGCTATTTGCATAAAGACAACATTGGCCGACAATTTTTTGAAGCCTTTGGGAATGTTATCATCACTCAACCCGACGGTACCCAAATATTTTCCAATAAATTACACTATGAAGCTGCCATGCAACTTGCTACACTTACGGGAGCAGTGCGCATGGTCAGTACCAATGGCTCCATACTGACGACCGACCACCTTGTCTATAATATGCGGAGTAAAATCGGTAATTATTACAGTGGTGGGCGTATTCTTTCAGGAAGTGATACGATTACCAGCCAGCGGGCTACTTACTTCGAAAATACAGGCGAGTCCTATTTCAACCAAAAAGTTGTGGTTCGATCAACCAATGTAAAAGTCTACACGGACTCCATGAAATACAATGGCAATACACGTATTACCGAATTCTATGGCCCTACTAATATCAAAGGGAATAAGGGGGAAAACTTATATACTGAAAAAGGCCGATATCACATGGCAACAGGCCAAGCCTATTTTTCTAAAAATAATCTCTACACCGAAGGAACAAAGTTTCTCAAGGGAGATAGTCTATTCTACGATAGGCAGGTGGGAATAGGTAAAGCCGTAAAAAACGTGGTCTTTGTTGACACATTAGACAAATTTTACGCCTACGGCGGATTTGGCTTATACAATGGGAGGAACGAATCCATCACCATGACAGATAAGCCGTTGATCATTTCGATTGTCAAAAAAGATTCAACACAAAAAGATTCTGTATCTTCTTTGTCTCCTGCTCCACAAAAACCAGGGCAAGAGCTCAAAAAAGAAACTAAAGAGTTAAAGGAAATTGAGAAAGATCGACAGAAAGATAACCTCAAATCAAATAAGACCGCATCAGAAGGAATTGTCGAAGAAAAGGATCGTTCGGGTAAAAACACAAACAGCGGCAAAAAAGAACAGTTACAGTCTAACGCACAAGTAGATTCAGTTTTTATGACGGCCGATACACTGTTCTCGCAAATGATATTCCGCAAAGACTATGTAGCTAAAGATTTCAAATTGGATCGTGAAGGTGGAGCTATTGAAGACGATAATGAGGTCGATTATGGCGAAACAGATTCAACATCAGCACAGATTGACTCTATCGATGCTTTACAAACCGTTGCAGATAGTCTTCAAAAAGACCTCGATAGTCTGCATAAAAAAGACAACAGGAAACCCGTAGTAGAAAAAAACACAAACAAAGTACGCGATAAGCTGACGAATAAAAAGCCGGTTGTTCCGAAAAAAGCACCAATTATCGTTGGTGATCAGAACAAAATAGAAATTGAAAAAAACCTAAAGGCTGATAGTGTATTACGCAAAAAAGCGATTATCCCAAAGGGTGGAGAATCCGATAAACTCATGGGAGCTGCACTAAAAAATGCACAAGAAGGAAAAAGCGATTCCCTTGCGCAGGACACAGCAAAAACGAGGATTATCAAAGCCTACTATAATGCGCGACTGTTTAAATCTGATTTGCAGGCTGTAGCCGATTCCATGTATTATGGTATGCAAGATTCTATGTTCAGACTTATGGGGAAACCAATGATGTGGGCCGAAAACTCACAAATCTCAGGAGATACCATCTTCCTACAAGTAAAGAATCAGAAATTAGACAATTCACTACTCGTAGGGAATGCTTTTATGGTTAATGCAACGAGTGACTCTCTCAAATTTAATCAGATAAAAGGCCGAAAAATCACAAGTTTTTTCACCAATAACCGCATGGAACGCCTTTTCGTTGATGGTAATGCGGAAAACATATTCTACAATATTGATGAGAAGACCAATGTAACCACAGAGCTTGTCCATGACCGCAGCAGTCGTTTCAAGATCTTGATGGAAGACAATAAGTTGAAGGAATATGTGTCCATCCGTAAAGTAGACGGCAAGGTCTATCCTATTGCTGAAGTCACTGCCGATAAGGAATTCCTTCCGAATTTCACTTGGCGACCTGAAGACCGGCCTAAGTCAAAAGACGATTTATTAAATCGAAAAAGAGATCTTTCAAAAGCTTCATTTACGGTTCCTACTGCACCGGAAGGTGAGGAATCAGGGACAATGAAGTCTATAAAAAAAGGGGATAAAACTACTACCAATCAAAAGGATACTGCAAAAAAAGCAGATTCGAACGAGAGTGGCGAGAAAGGGAAAGATTTAAATCCTACATCCGAAAATAATAAAACGAACACTGCAAAGTCAACAGTCAAACCGGTTGAAACGACAGACAAAACGAACGGAGCGCAACCAAATGTAAAAACTGCAGCCGACAAAGCAACTGCAAAGTCCGGCTCAACAACTAATAAACCGGCGATGACACCGGCGCAAGATAGTACACAGACAAAGGTAAAAGCTAAATAACCGCCACTACCAGGTCGCACAAAAAAGCAGCGCAAAACAAATTGTTTTGCGCTGCTTTTTTGATTCAAGACTATCTGCTGCTCCTCTTAGATGCGCTCATTCATTAAATTAAATCAATAAAAATTTCTATTTATAATTAATTCAAACGAGATCGTTATTATAACTTACTTCGTTTTTAAATAAGCAGCAAGTTTACCCACAGCAATCGCACGATGGCTTATGCTGTTTTTCTCCTCGGCAGTCATCTCCGCAAAAGTTTTGTCATAGCCATTAGGGATAAAGATAGGATCATAACCAAAACCATCAACACCTCTACGGTCCGCACTAATTTTACCTTCAATACTTCCCTCAAAAAAGTGCTGCTGCTCATTCAAATATAAGGAAATAACCGTTTTGAATCTCGCCGAGCGGTTAGGGTTATTACCCAATTTCTCCAAGACAAGATCGATGTTCTTTTCCATATCCCTTGACCCAGAATAGCGGGCTGAATAAACTCCCGGTTCACCGTTTAATGCATCTATCTCCAATCCAGAATCATCACCAAAGCAGTAAAGACCATATTTATTCACTAAATAATCTGTTTTCTGTTGTGCATTTTCCTGAAATGTTACGCCTGTTTCTGGAATATCATCCTGACAGTCAATATCGTTTAAACTCTTAATGACAAAAGCATTTCCCACAATTGCTTGGACTTCTTCCAATTTATGGGTATTATTGGTGGCAAACACAAGTTCTAGCATTTTCTATTTATTTTGATATCCCATCAAAAATATGCAATCTTATCCACATTAACATTCCCACACCTATATTTAAGAAAAGACCACTCCACCCAATCTATTGATAAGGAATAGGCAGTTTATACGCTTTTTAGCCATAAAATACACATATCCGATTGATACAATGAAAAAATGGTGTAAATGGATTAGTCTACATCAGGTCTATCCTAAAAAAGATGGTATTCTATCCAATATTAAAATCCAAAAAAGATTTTTACCAATCCCACTAAATCTAGTATACCCCAGTATCAGCATGAGGTATTTAAGAAAAGTTAAGAGCCAATAAAGGTCTTAAATTCGTTCCAGAATAGTTTCTTTTTATTCACATCGGCAAACATCTCCTCAAAGCTGAAGGTATTGAAAACTGTAGCAATACGACCCTTCATATAAGAATTATGGGCAATAAAAGGCAATTTTAAGGATGCCGGCTCCACACCCAACAATATAATCTTAGTGGGCTGAAAAAACTGCATAATGCGCTTAAAATCATTCGGATTATGTGAATTGGCCAAATTGAGTACCGCAACGGTCTCTTTGGTCAGTTTCAAGGCACCAATTGTCTTCTCAAAGGCATCGAGGGCTGCTGGCGAGAAGTAAGGATAATGCTCATAACGTAAAATAAAGAGTATACCTTGTTCTTTACTTCCCTGATAGATAAACTCACCCCCCAACACTTCAAGATCGTTAACCACATCCTGCCGCCCATTATCAGACCCCATACCCTTAACTGCTTCCTCGGCATCTAATCCTACTGCCAGATACGAGGTGTCCCTCGCCGCTGAAGAGTTGAGCTCAGCAGATAATATAGGAGTACTATTCCCCTCAGGAATAGGATGAATAGACACATCCTTTTGAAAATCAAAACCATTTGCAAAGATTGTTTCATCCATTAACACCTGAAGCGCTACCGGATTATCTGTTGTAAGATTGCTCATCAAGAAAAGATATATAAGAAAGTAAAGATAAACAAGAAAAGGGAAAAGAAAAAGGAGCGATAAATCGCTCCTTTCTGTATATCGAAAAGATTAATGACCTAAGATATAGGAAAAGATTAATGGCGCTACGATCGTCGCATCAGATTCAACGATAAATTTAGGCGTGTCGATATCCAATTTACCCCAAGTAATTTTCTCGTTCGGAACAGCGCCTGAGTAAGAACCGTAAGACGTTGTTGAGTCAGAAATCTGACAGAAATAAGCCCAAAAAGGAACTTCTTCCCATTCCAGATCTTGATACATCATCGGAACTACACAGATTGGGAAGTCACCAGAAATACCACCAGCAATTTGGAAAAATCCAACACCTTTACCCGCAGAGTTATTGCGGTACCATTCTGTTAAATAAATCATATACTCGATACCTGACTTCACTGTACTGGCTTTCAATTTACCTTTGATCACATTGGATGCAAAGATATTACCTGTCGTTGAATCTTCCCATCCCGGACATACAATCGGCAAATTTTTCTCAGCGGCAGCAACAATCCAAGAATCCTTTGGATCAATCTCATAATACTGTTCCAATACACCTGAGTTCACGACTTGATAAAGAAATTCATGTGGCAAGTAACGCTCGCCTTTTGCTTCAGCATCATGCCAAACATCTTCAAGATGCTTCTGCAAACGACGGAAAGCTTCCTCTTCAGGAATACAAGTGTCTGTCACACGATTATAGTGATTATCCAATAGCTCTCTTTCTTGTTCAGCTGTCAAATCTCTATAATTAGGGATTCTTTTGTAATGCGAATGCGCCACAAGGTTCATCACATCCTCTTCCAAATTAGCACCAGTACAAGAAATAAAGTGTACTTTATCTTGACGGATCATTTCTGCTAAAGAAACACCCAATTCAGCGGTAGACATTGCACCTCCTAAAGAGATCAACATTTTTCCACCATCCAACAGATGTTCCTCGTAACCTTTCGCAGCATCTACTAATGCTGCAGCGTTAAAGTGACGGTAATTATGCTCAATAAATTGAGAAATAGGTCCTTTTTGAGTACTCATGATATTTTCTAACTTTTATAAAATAATAAGTACCGCAAAGGTACTGAATATAATCTATTTTCGTTCCAATCGAGATTCAAAACGAGTATACAGCACATTTTTTTTTAAACGCCAACTAAACCTACTTTTTCAACAACTTAGAGAAAAACAAATAGGCCGCTACCAAAAAGATAACGATAATAATCAGAACAATAATCTCTTGTATCCCTATTCCCCAATTCATACTATTCATAATTTACCACAATTTAAATGATCCATTTCTCACAACTATCCAAGAACACTTGGTCTATATCAGCCCCGATACCAATTTCGTCTGAAATATGTATTTTATATCCTTCATATTGAATACCTCCGATCACGGGATCTTTAAGATGGCCAACCATACAGGTATCCAAATCAAAAAACTTGACATGTGGAGCAGCATACGCAAAATGTACTTTTGCCGCCAACGCAAGTCGCGATTCCAACATGCCACCGATCATACAGATAATCCCATATTCAGCGGCAATATCATGAATTTTTAAAGCTTCTTGAATACCACCTGATTTTGAAAATTTAATATTGATATAATCGCAAGCACCGGCTTTACAGAGGCGCTCCGCGTCATGGTGAGAATAAACCGATTCATCCGCCATCACAGGAACAATTGTTTCTGCGCGCAACTGAGGCAAATACTCATCGTTCCATGTACGCATAGGCTGTTCACAAAATTGTATCTTAAAAGGCTCTAATCCCCGCAATGCTTCTATTGCACCCGCATAAGACCAACCTTGATTTGCATCAACGCGAATAGGCATCTCGAATCCAACAGCCTTACGTATTTCTCGAATACGTGCAATGTCTATTTTCGGATCCTTCCCCAGTTTAACTTTCAACATGACCGCACCTTCGTCCTGTAAACGCTTTGCTTTCAGTGCCATCTCTTCCGGAGAAGCAATCCCTAAGGTGATATCTGTCGTAATTTCCCGCTTCGTTCCCTTTAGAAACTGATAAAGCGGCAGACCAGCATGTTTGGCCGCTAAATCATGCAAGGCCATATCAAAAGCTGATTTAATTGTTTTGTTGCCCGCAATATATAAGTCCAATTCAGCCAATCGTTCTTCTATAGCCAAAGGATCGCGCCCCTTCCAGATCTTTGCAAAATCTCTTGCCAGCACTAAACAGGTATCTTGTGTTTCTCCTACGATCATCGGAAACGCTGAACATTCACCCACACCATAGAAGTTGGCGTCAGTATGAATACGTATAAACGTATTCTGAGCATAATCCATCGTACCAGTCGCAATCACAAAAGGTTCCATTGGTATACTTAATCGATAAATTTCAATTTCAGTTATTTTCATCTTATTCTCTTTAGTTAAGCCATAGCGATACCGTATAAAGGATATGCAATACTTTGCCTAATTTATATATATTATCGCAATCTTGAGATGCATTTCCCATATACAATATAAAAATATTGCCAAATGATGCATATTTCAGGTACGCGTAAACAGCTATCAACAGTCGTAATCGTTAAATACAATATCAGCAATAAAACACACTAAAAGAAGTAATAAAATTAAATTAAACACATTTTCATTATAATTTTTATAATATTTAAGTTTTTTATTCCTATATTAGCAATTATAATTATTTGAAAAGGAAAGATGATCGAACAAAGACCGAAAACGGAGGGCCTTTACGACCCTAATTTTGAGCATGACGCCTGTGGGGTAGGCTTTGTTGCCCATATCAAAGGGAATAAATCACACGCACAAGTAAAAGATGCATTGACCATGCTGGAAAATATGGAGCACCGGGGTGCTTGCGGTTGTGATCCAGAAAGTGGTGACGGAGCAGGTATCATGATCCAACTTCCCCATGAATTTTTATGGGAAGAATGTATCAGCTTGGGTATACAATTGGAGGAACCAGGTTATTATGGCACAGGTATGGTGTTTCTTCCTAAAGAAGAAGACATGAACAAAATATGTCGGGATTTAATTGAAGAAGCGGCAGTAGAAAGGGGTATGAAATTCCTTGGTTACCGTCCAGTACCTGTCAATCGTGAAGGTATTGGACCAACAGCGCTCAGTGCGGAACCCGAGATTGTCCAATTTTTTGTCAGCAGACCGGACGGCGTTTCAAACACTGAAGAATTTGAACGCAAGCTTTTTGTACTACGTCGCCTGATCATCCAAAAAGTTAAACAACAACAAGAATACCCTCTCCCACTTTACTTTGCATCCCTTTCTTGCAAAACAATTATTTACAAAGGTCAATTAACAACATACCAAGTCGGAACCTATTATCTCGATTTACGCGATCCTCGTGTAGTATCTGCTTTCGGATTAGTTCACTCTCGTTTTTCAACCAATACATTCCCTTCATGGTCACTCGCACAGCCTTTCCGGATGTTGGCACACAATGGCGAGATCAACACCTTGACAGGTAACCTCAATTGGTTTTATGCAGGCATGCGTGCATTATCATCGCCTTACTTTACAGAAGAGGAAATGGAAATCCTGCTCCCTGTTGTAGACCGTGGTCAGTCAGACTCTGCATGTCTCGATAATGTTGCCGAATTGCTTTTACATAGCGGCCGTAGTTTAACCCATGTCATGTTAATGTTAGTTCCTGAAGCTTGGGATGGCAACACACAAATGGATCCGTTAAAACGCGCTTTCTACGAATATCACGCCACATTAATGGAACCTTGGGATGGTCCTGCAGCGCTTTGTTTTACCGATGGTAAACACATTGGCGCTACGTTAGACCGTAACGGCCTCCGTCCGTTGCGCTATGCCGTCACTTCTGACGACCGCGTTGTGGTTGCTTCTGAAGCTGGGGCACTTCCAATCGACGAATCTACCATCATCAAAAAAGGAAGGCAACAAGCAGGTAAGATTTTTCTTGTCGACATGGAACAGGGCCGTATCCTTACCGATAAAGAAGTAAAAGATCAATTGATCAATCAACAACCCTACAGCGAATGGTTAGACAATTATAAAATCAAATTAGAAGAACTCGAAGAACCTCGAGTTACCTACACCTACCTTTCCAAAGATTCCGTATTCAAATATCAGAAGACATTTGGTTTCTCCCGGGAAGATCTAGAAACGATCCTGACCCCAATGGCTTTAACAGGGTACGAACCCACCGGATCAATGGGTTCAGATGTCCCCTTAGCGATACTCTCGGACCAACCACAGCATATTTCAAGTTATTTTAAGCAATTTTTTGCCCAAGTAACCAACCCACCAATCGATCCGATTCGCGAACGCTTGGTCATGAGTTTAGCAACATTCATCGGTAACGCCGGCAATATTCTGATCGAAGACAAAAAATTCTGTCACTGTGTAACTTTACCACATCCGATCTTAACCTCCAAAGAACTGGAAAAATTGCGTTCCATCGATACAGGGTTATTCCAAGCAAAAACCATTCAATCCTACTTCCGCTCAGATGGCAAGCCTGGGGCGTTAGAAGCAGGTCTAGAGCGCCTGTGTCGCTATGCTGATGATGCTGTGCGTGATGGTTTTGAAGTCTTAATCCTTTCGGATCGCGCAATCGACTCCAAACACGCTGCGATCCCTTCCTTACTCGCTGTATCGGCGGTGCACCACCATTTGATCAAAACCGGAAATCGCGGTGCAGTAGGGTTAGTGGTTGAAGCGGGCGATGCTTGGGAAGTGCATCACTTCGCTTGCTTATTGGCATTCGGTGCTACAGCTATCAATCCCTATATGGCATTAGCCAGTATCCGTACCATGAAAGAACAAAATACATTGGATACCGAACTGACATGGCCAGAATTATCCAAAAACTACGTGAAAGCCGTCAACAATGGATTGTTGAAAATTTTCTCTAAAATGGGAATCTCAACATTACAATCCTATCACGGAGCGCAGATCTTCGAAGTGCTCGGTATCGACAAATCTGTCGTCGATAAATTCTTTTGTGGAGCTGTTTCACGCATTGGTGGCATGACCTTAGATGATCTTGCTAAAGAAGCACTCTCAAAACACTGGCGCGGATTCGAAAAAAGCCGTACCCCACAAAATCTATTGCCAGAAGGTGGTATTTACCAATGGAAACGCCGAGGTGAAGGACACCTTTGGAATCCAGACACAATCCACCTCTTACAACAGGCCTGTCGCACTGGAGACTACGCGACCTATAAAAAATACGCGCAGAAAATCAACGAGCAAAAAGAACATATGTTTACCCTTCGTGGATTACTGGACTTTGCAAAACATCGCAATTCCATTCCACTAGAACAAGTAGAACCTGCCAGTGAGATCCTTAAACGTTTCGCTACAGGTGCCATGTCTTTTGGTTCAATCTCGCACGAAGCACACAGTACACTCGCCATAGCCATGAACCGTATCGGAGCAAAATCCAATACCGGTGAAGGTGGAGAGGATGAATTGCGTTATAAACCCCTCCCAAATGGAGACTCCATGCGTTCAGCAATCAAACAAGTCGCTTCGGCACGTTTTGGTGTTACATCCAATTACCTGACGCAAGCAGATGAGTTACAGATTAAGATGGCGCAAGGAGCCAAACCAGGTGAAGGGGGACAATTACCAGGACCTAAAGTTGATGCCTGGATCGCAAAAACCCGGCATTCAACACCCGGTGTAGGACTAATCTCCCCTCCACCGCATCATGACATTTACTCTATCGAAGATTTAGCACAGCTCATCTTTGACTTAAAGAATGCCAACCGCCAAGCAAGAATCAACGTAAAATTAGTATCTAAAGCAGGCGTCGGCACGATTGCTGCCGGAGTTGCGAAAGCTCACGCCGACGTCATCCTCATTGCAGGTTTTGACGGCGGAACAGGTGCATCCCCAATCAGCTCAATCAAACACGCGGGATTACCTTGGGAATTGGGTCTTGCAGAAGCCCATCAGACACTGGTGAAAAACAAATTGCGCAGCCGCGTAGTACTTCAAGCTGATGGTCAGGTAAAAACAGGTCGTGACATCATCATTGCAACACTATTAGGAGCCGAAGAGTGGGGTGTGTCCACTGCTGCCCTAGTGGCCGGCGGTTGTATCATGATGCGCAAATGCCACTTGAACACCTGTCCCGTGGGGGTAGCAACCCAAGACCCCGAATTACGGAAACTGTTCTCTGGAAAACCAGAAGATATTGTCAACTTATTCACTTTCTTGGCAGAAGAAGTGCGCGAAACAATGGCTTATCTTGGATTCCGCACCATCAACGAAATGGTTGGACGAGCTCAGTTCTTAAAAAAACGCGAGAATATAGATCATTGGAAAGCCAAGAAAATTGACTTTACCGATATATTGCACGTAGAGCGCAACGAACCTGGACAATCACTATACAATACCGAAGAGCAAGATCACGGTATGGCCATGATTTTAGATTGGGGCTTATTGAAACAGTCTAAATTAGCGCTAGATACCAAAACGCCTGTATTTGGCACCTTTAAAGTAAAAAATACAGACCGTACCATAGGAACAATGCTGTCCAACGAAATCTCCAAACTCTACGGTTCCGAAGGCCTACCTGACAACACCATCAACTTCAAATTTGAAGGTTCTGCGGGACAGAGCTTCGGCGCATTTTCTACCAAAGGCCTTTCCTTTGAGTTACAAGGTGAAGCCAACGATTATGTTGGAAAAGGATTATCAGGAGCTCAGTTAGCAATCTATCCAGTAGCAGAAAGTGCGCTTGTACCAGAAGATAATATCATTATTGGCAACGTAGCACTATTTGGTGCAACCTCGGGTCATCTATTCGTCAATGGGCAGGCAGGTGAACGTTTCGCCGTACGTAACTCAGGAGCTACCGCCGTGGTTGAAGGAGTTGGAGACCACGGTTGTGAATACATGACCGGAGGCCGAGCGCTGATTTTGGGTGCAACAGGCCGTAATTTCGCTGCCGGAATGAGTGGCGGTATCGCATGGATCTACGACATTAACGAAGATTTCCGCGATAATTGTAATCAAGAAATGGTTGACTTAGATCCATTGGAAAGTGAAGACGAAACCGCAATTATTGCTTTGTTAAAACGTCATATCTTGCTTACCAATAGTCGCAGAGCAGATTTTATTTTACAAAACTGGTCAAGAGAAAAAAATAAATTCATTAAGGTATTCCCAAGAGAATACAAAAATGTCATTCGTCAAAAATTAGTTGAAGCATAATATAGGAAGCACAAATCATGGGAAAAATTACAGGTTTTAAAGAATTTGAGCGCGTGCTTCCAACAAAAGAAGCTGTCGAAGCACGCGTACAGCACTTCAAGGAATTTAACAAAGGTTATTCTGAGAATGAACTTAATAAGCAGGCCGCGCGCTGTATGGACTGCGGTATTCCATTCTGCCATTCGGGCTGTCCATTGGGCAATGTTATCCCTGAATTTAATGATGCTGTATACGATGGAAAATGGGAAGAGGCCTATCAGATTTTATCCTCCACCAATAACTTCCCAGAATTTACAGGCAGAATATGTCCGGCACCCTGTGAGTCGGCTTGTGTACTGGGTATTCATAGTACTCCGATCACTATTGAAGAGATCGAAAAACACATCATCGAAATTGCTTTCAAAAAGGGCTATGTCAAAGCCTACAAAAGCTATTTAAAAACAGGCAAGCGCATCGCTGTCGTCGGTTCCGGCCCAGCAGGACTGGCTGCAGCTGCACAGCTCAATAAAGCAGGTCATGATGTTGTTGTATTCGAACGCGATGACCAAGTTGGAGGATTACTACGCTATGGTATTCCCGATTTTAAATTAGAAAAATCAGTGATTGATCGTCGTATCAACCTCATGAAAGAATCTGGAATCGAATTCAAGGTGAATACTGAAGTGGGCAAAGATATAAGTGTTTACGAATTAAAAGCTTATGACGCTATTGTATTGGCAACAGGATCAACTGTACCCTGGCATATGCAATTACCGGGACATGATGCCAAAGGTATCCATTTTGCCATGGACTTTTTGACCCAACAGAATAAAGAAGTAAGCGGAATTACGATCGACCAGGACCGTATCCTGGCAACAGACAAACATGTTGTGGTCATTGGCGACGGTGATACTGGATCAGACTGTATCGGTACATCCAACCGTCACCGTGCAAAAAGTATCACACAGATTGCCCGTAAACCAACGCCATCCAAAGAACGGCTAAAAAGCAACCCCTGGCCCATGGATAAGCTTACATTTGGCACATCCTCATCTCAAGAAGAAGGCTGTGAAAGACTTTGGGCTACAGAAACCCAAGAATTCGTTCAAGATGAAAATGGCCATATCAAAGCTGTAAAAATCAAAGAGGTTCAATACGAAGTAGATGAATTCGGACGAAGAACCCGTTTAGGCGAATCTGAAATCCGTGAAATACCAGCCGATCTCGTATTATTGGCCATTGGATATCAACATACCGAGCATACACTGCTAGAACAACTAGGCGTCCGTGTCGATCAAAAAGGAAATATCTTGGCGAATGACAAAGACTACCAAACCACCATTGACAATATTTTCACTGCCGGAGACTGTCGTAAGGGACAATCCTTGGTTGTTTGGGCGATCTCTGAAGGACGCGAGTGTGCCAGAAAAGTAGACGAATACCTGATGGGATATTCCGAACTTGAAAGCAAAGATTTCTTGGCAACAATAAATGCATAAAAGTTGGGCACGCGCAATAGAGCCCCCATACCAGTGATATGCCAAGCCACTGTTTAATCTTTAGTAATAAGAACAAAAGCTTGCGCAGTATAAAATGATAAAAAGGTCCATTGAATGCTCAACGGACCTTTTTATCATCAATAATTAGCACCTATTTCAAAGAGTCCTTAAGTTTAATAAAATAAATACTGTTTTTGTCAACGGTCTTTATGTAAGGCAATATTTTCGATTCATAGAAACCTTTTCCGGTTACCCCAAAATCATCATCATTACATACCGCGATCAAGTATGGATTAATGACAGCCAAGCCCGCTGTTTGATCATGCGGATACAATTCCTGGATGTCAGTCATTAAAATCGGCAACCATGGTCTTTTGGACTGGTTTAATAGTATATTTTGCCAATGTAGCCGCATCTTTGAGTTCCTCGGCAGTTTTACCATCAAATAATTTCCCAGTTGCAGTATTATTCGTATCCGAGATATCCGTTGCGCCAGAAAGATCTGTTTTATAAATTTTTCTTAAATACAGTAGAACGAGATGCTTCTGTCACATATTCCCCGTCGCGTTCCAAGACAATAAATGTTGAATTGCTCACGGCAGCGATTCGTCTTACAGCCTGCAAATCGGTACGCTCCATCATATCGCATCAATTAAATACACCCAGTTATGGAATTTTACTTTTTCATGCATCACTACAAAAATAAATAGCTAATTGTGCAGCGAATCAACGGTACATTCTCTGCCCTCACCTACTAAAAATAGAAAGATGAAAAAGATCATAATTGCCCTTTTCATAGTTTTGGTATTTTCCAATGTAGATACAAAATCTCAGATCAGAACTACGCGAGAGATACCCAGTTTAAAAATTAAAAACGACGATGGTCGGCAAGACAACGTAGTGTTGGCAGACCTAAAAGTAGAGGTTGCCATCTTCGGAAATATCGCCAAAACGACGATGACAATGGTGTTTGAAAATAAAACCAATCGCGATCTCGAGGGCGAACTGACATTCCCTATGCCGGAAGGCGTATCGGTGAGCGGCTATGCCTTAGATATCAATGGCAAATTACGGCAAGCAGTTGCAGTCGATAAAAATAAAGGCACCGAAGTTTTTGAAAGTATAGAAACACATCGTGTCGACCCCGGACTATTGGAGAAAGTTGAGGGTAACAACTTCCGTACCCGCATTTATCCTTTGCCAGCGAATGGTAAACGGACTATTCAGATCAGTTATTCCGAAAATCTAACTACGGAATCCGATCAGGCACGTTATTACTATTTGCCGTTAACTTACACCGCTGCCATTCATAACTTTGCCTTGGATATTCATGTCCTTCAAGACAGCCATAAACCAGATTTCACAGAAAAACCAGATGGTTCTCTAGCATTCTCCCAACACAACAACAATTACACAGCTTCTTTACGTAAACAACATTTTCAATCCCAGCGGAATCTGGTCATTCTACTGCCAACAGACAGCAAAGAGTCATCGGGCTTATTTCAAACAAATCATGATAAGACTTTTTATTTTCTTGCCAATGCAAGCATCAATTCCGTGAAACCTACTCAGAAAAAATGGGGCGACACCATCGGAATTATCTGGGACCGTTCACTGAGTACTAAAAATAGAGCTATAGAAAAGGAACTTGCCCTATTAGATCTCTTTTTTAAAGATAATCCTAACATGCAGGTTGAAATGGGTTTATTGGACATCCAATTTGTAAAAGGACCGACGTTTCAAGTTAGACAAGGTAATTGGGATGAACTTAAAAGTTATCTCAAACAAATGGACTACGATGGCGGCACAGATTATAGTCAAATAAAACCTGGAGTAATAAAAGCCAGCAATTACCTGCTGTTTACCGACGGACTTTCCACATTTGGCCAAAGTGAAATTACCCTTGAAAATCCCGTTTATTGCATTACTTCGTCCAGTGGATCTGACTACGGTATCCTAAAAGAGATTGCTCAGAAACATAGCGGAAAGATGATCAATTTGACCAATGTTTCCGTAAATCAAGCCTACCACAATCTAAATACAATCGATCTTCTTTACTTGGGAATAAAAGAGCACAATGATTTCGATGAAGTTTACCCTAAGAAAGGAACCCCTATACAAGCCAATTTTTCTATTGCTGGAATAGGAAAATACCTAGGATTGAAGCAACTCACATTACTTGTAGGAGATGGACAACATACCCCAAAAGAAGTAAGCATAGCGCTGCATCAAGATCATGGTGAAATTGACCTGCAGCAGATCTGGGCACAAAAGAAAATCGAAGCATTGGACCTTCAATACGACAATAATCGTGAGGAAATAGAAACCCTGGGTAAACAGTTCGGAATCGTGACGCGAAATACTAGCCTAATTGTACTGGAAACTGTAGAAGATTACATACGTTATGCAATAACACCTCCAGCAGAATTACTTCCGCAATTTAATGCACTCAAAAAAGAACATGCTATCGAAAGGGAAGAGCGTGTAGCGAATCTCTTAGATAAAGCCGAAAATAGCGCAGAAGAACTTCGCTCCTGGTGGAATACAGACTTTCGGGCAAAAAAGAAATATCCACAACGGGACACGCAGATTGAGCCCACAGACTATATGGCTGTCGAAGAGATCGCCACCGGAGTTGTTCCTGTTACACCTGTTCCGTCACGTGCTTCAGCCAGTCCTGTCGCGACAACACGCGCCGAAGAATTGAGGTCATCAGATGCTGCCAGCGAAAAAAGAATATCAGTCGTTGGCAATTCAAATACCGCCAAGGCAGCAACAAGCGAATTAGCAATGGCAACCACATCTGACGACGTTCTTCACGAATCCGTTGTTGTTCAATCCTTGGAAGAACCTGTAGCGGGCGTACCAACGGGCAACAGCATCGACAACATCCGTGGAAAAATCAGCATACCCGACATTAAAGAAGATCAGGCCTATCTCAAAGAACTCGATCAATCCAAAGATCCCTACAAAACCTATCTCCAGCTTCGGAATCAGTACATGGGAACACCAACTTTCTATTTTGATGTTGCAAACTTTTTCTTCAAAAGAGGGAATACACAAAAAGCCGTACTAATCCTAAGCGCACTGGCTGACCTGCAGATCGAAAATGCCGATCTCTATAAAACCATTTCATACAAACTACGCGAATGGGGAGATTACGACAAAGCACTATTCATTACAGCCAAAGTGTTGAAATGGCGGCCAATGGATCCTCAAAGTCACCGCGATTATGCCCTCGTTTTACAAGACAAAGGTATGTTCAAGGAGGCACTAGAACAATTATATGGGATTTTGACCCAGAGCTACTCCCCAGAAGCTGCCGATCGCGATGATGGTATTGAAGAAACATTGGTCATGGAAATCAATAATCTCATTAAAGCAAACAAAGCTGCAAGCTCCAAAGTTGCGGTGAACAAAAATTTGATTGCAGACCTGCCTGTGGATATCCGCGTTGTTATTAACTGGAATTCACAAAACACAGATATCGATCTCTGGGTAACGGATCCAAATGGAGAAAAATGTTTCTATAGTAATCCTGCTACAGCAATCGGGGGCCGACTCAGCAATGACTTCACCGGAGGATATGGACCAGAACAATTTTTATTGAAAAAAGCACTTAATGGAACATACAAAATTGAAGTAGATTTCTATAATGACAATTCACTCACTTTAGCTGGTCCTGCCGCAGTTATGGCCGAAATCTACACCTATTACAGCAGTGGAAAGCAGGAACGAAAAATCGTCACGATCTATCTTGACCGAGATAAAGAGCGCAATATTGGGATTGGCGAATTTTCATTCCAGTAGATGAGCAGAGACAAAAGGTGATCAAAAAGTCAAATGAATCCGTTGAAAATTGAATCTATGAAACGATGCTGTAATGGGAGACGTCTAAAGTCACATGAATCGGGTGCTGTCCAAAAAGATTGGATAGCACCTCATTCAATTAATGCAATTTACGGATAACCAAATCCTTTTGTCTATTTTCCAATTTGGTTTTTACATAAGGGTAAGTGAACACCGCTCCTAAAACAATACAGGCGCCGAGATAAAATCCACCACTCATTGTTTCCTTTTGCCCAAAAATCAGCATCGCAAGTAGAATACCGTAAACTGGCTCTAAATTCGTCGTCAGCGCAACAGTAAATGCAGATAATTCCTTCATGACAGCAACACCCATTACATAAGCCACAGCAGTACAAACCACACCTAACAATAAAAGATAGATTAAATCTTGCTGTCCCAATCGCATCCCGGCATTAAAATCTCCTGTAAACAGCATCAATATGCTTATCCAAAAGCACGCCCCCATCATCTCATAAAACGTAATCAGTGTAGGGCTCGATTTCTTAACCATCCGCGCATTGGCAATTGAAAATATACTCGCACAAAAAGCACAGCCAAGTCCAGCCAGCAGACCGACTAGATAATGCGTTTCAAAAGAAAAGATCGTATAAATACCGATAATAATGACTAGCCCCACTACAATGTCCAAACGCGCGATGCGCTTTTTATTCACAATAGGTTCCAATATTGCCGTGAATAATGTCACCGACGAAAGTGTTACCAACGTCACTGAAACTGTAGAAACTTTGATCGAATAGAAGAATAGTACCCAATGCAGGCCCACCACCGCTCCTACCATAAAAAATTGGAGAAACTGCTTCCTCGAAACTAATATAGATTGTTTGGTCACTAAGAAATAGATCAGCAGAGCAATAGATGCTATTGCAACGCGATACCATACCAAATGAAGGGCAGATACGGAGATCAGACTCCCCAAAATTCCGGTAAATCCCCAAATAAGTATTGTTAAATGCAGAATTAGAATATTCCGATTTAATTTAATTTTAGTCATATTCTCTAGAATACATGTGTATGGAAATGATGAGCAATACCTACTATTTCCCTTAATAAGGCAGGCTCACTGAAGTTATTGAAAACTGAACAAAAATTTATTTTGGCGCTTTAATCGCCAGATATATTGCTACCAAAAAGAAAGTAACATTTGGAATTAATACGGCTATCAACGGTGGTAGTCCCCCTTTCAAAGAAAACATAGTTGCAAACTGTATAAAGACGATATACGTAAAACTTAACGCGATACCGATACCCAGACTCAATCCTATCCCCCCACGCACTTTCTTGGAGGACAGTGCCACACCCATCAAGGTCAGTACAAAAGCTGAAAATGGATACACATAACGCTTGTATTTCTCAAGCAATAAATCGTTCATGACGCCGGTACCACGGATCTCCTCTTTACGGATACGAATATTTAATTCGTGTGTATCCATTGCAGTAAACATATTATCACGCACCTCAAAATCCGAAGGTTTCATATCTAAGGTAGTGTCTTTAACAGTACCTTTTTCCATGCGTTCATGCAATCCATTGATAATACGATTGGTATACCCTTCAATCTTCCACTTCGTGGCCACTGAGTCCCAAGTAATACGGTCAGCCATCATTTTTTCTTTAAGCGTATCCCCCTTAAAAATTTCAAGAACAAATCCGTAACCTGTTTTGGTCGTATTATCAAAATTGTCTATATACACATAGCTGTCTTTGTCCAATTGCATATGGGTAGAAACCCTTGAATTATCCTTAGGTGGCTTAACATAGATGTTTTCAAAATCAACCTTCATCTTATTGGTATTCGGAATAATAAAAATATTGAATACCAGCGAAACGGCAAAAATCAAAGTAGCTGCAATCATATAAGGACGAAGAAGCCGATTAAAACTATACCCAGCACTTAGAATCGGTACAATTTCAGTTTGATCCGCCATTTTTGACGTAAAGAAGATAACCGCAATAAAATTGATCAGTGGACAAAGAAAGTTCAGATAAAAAGGAATGAACCCAGCATAGTACTCAAAAATAATCTTATCTAGAGGAGCATGATACTTTAAAAAATCATCCAATCGTTCGGACACGTCGAAAACCACCATGACAACAGTAAATATGGCCATGGTGAATAAAAAAGTAGATAGATACTTTTTAATAATGTAACGATCGATTAACGACAGCATTTCCTTGAACGAGTTAGTCTTATAAACGTTGATCCAATATTTTCACCATTTTGCTTTTCCAATCGTAGAAAGTCCCATCAATGATTCGCTCCCTAGCCTGATTAACCAACCAAAGGTAAAAATGTAAATTATGTAAAGAAGCAATTTGTGCTCCAAGAATTTCTTGCGATTTAATCAAATGTCGAAGATAAGCTTTTGAATAAAATTGATCTGCATGCAAATCGCTTTCCACTTCTATTGGCGAAAAATCATCTTTCCACTTTTCATTTTTGATATTGATAATCCCATTTTGTGTGAACAGCATACCATTTCTGGCATTGCGGGTTGGCATGACACAATCGAACATATCCACCCCTAACGCAATGTTTTCAAGAATATTCACCGGTGTACCCACCCCCATAAGATAACGTGGCTTGTCATGCGGCAAGATATCGCAGACAACCTCGGTCATCGCGTACATTTCTTCCGCAGGCTCCCCTACCGACAATCCGCCAATCGCATTCCCATCACGATTAAATGAGGCAATAGTCTCCGCAGATTTTATTCTTAAATCTTTATAAACAGAACCTTGAACAATTGGAAATAAAGTTTGATCATAGCCATAAAGCGGATCCGTACTATCAAAACGATCCACACAACGTTTCAGCCAGCGATGCGTCATATCCAAAGAACGACGTGCATAATTATAATCACATGGATACGGTGTACACTCATCAAATGCCATAATGATATCGGCACCGATAATACGTTGCGTATCCATTACATTTTCTGGTGTAAATAGATGCTTTGATCCATCAATATGAGAGCGAAAGGTAACCCCCTCTTCTTTAATCTTACGTACTTCAGTCAATGAATACACCTGATAACCACCCGAATCGGTCAAAATAGGACCATCCCAACCGTTAAACTTGTGCAATCCTCCCGCTTTATTCAATACATTCAATCCTGGTCGTAAATACAAATGATAGGTATTACCCAAAATAATCTGCGCTTCAATATCATTCTTCAATTCATGTTGATGAATTGCTTTCACTGTACCTGCCGTACCAACAGGCATAAAAATAGGTGTTTGAATGGGACCGTGTGCAGTTTCGACAACACCTGCACGTGCTTTAGACAGCTTATCTTGTGCTTGTAGCGTAAATTTCATTAATATTTTTCCTCTGAGACTATTTCTATTTTAAAGGATGATTTGCCAGAAAGATGGCGCCATAAGTATTTGCCTACAACTAACTACAAGCTCATTATCAATTATTTATAGCTTAAAAAACTACGATAACCTACCTAATACCCACCTAAATTGGGATTCATCCCTAGAATATGTTGCAAAAATACTATAAAAAGATTTGCAAACAGGATGTTTCAAAAATAAATTATCATTTTTCAGCTGTAAAAAAGTTGTGGAAAGCACTTATCTTTGTGAGCTATGCTTGACCTTCACGTATTTTTGGCCAATCTCCCCTATATTGCTTTCGGAGTATTGGGCCTTTTTCTATGTATACAATTATACTACATCTTATTTGTATATAGTAAATTGAGCCGTTATCAAATTCCCCCAGTACAAGAAGGAACGGAATTCCCGCCGTTATCCGTAATTATTTGTGCACACAATGAACAGGATAATATCGCCCAATTCCTCCCGGACATAATGCATCAAGACTATCCTAATTTTGAAGTAATCGTTGTCAATGATTTTTCGACAGACAATACGCCTTGGATATTACATGAATTCGAAGCAAAATATCCGCATTTAAAAATTGTCGATATCAAAGAACATATCCGCTTAAAACATGGCAAAAAGTTCGCCGTAAGTATGGGTATCAAGGCTTCAAAACACCAGACACTGGTGTTTACTGATGCCGACTGTGCACCACAATCCAATCAGTGGCTTAAAGAAGTCGCAGCCGCTTTCAGACCTGAAACAGAAATTGTGCTCGGCTATTCCCCGTATTTTAAGAAAAAAAGCTTATTAAATCTATTGATTCGATTTGAAACCAGTCATACGGCCATGAGTTATTTCTCCTATGCCCTGAAGGGGGATGCTTATATGGGGGTCGGTCGGAATATGGCCTACAAAAAAGATCTCTTCTTTCGAAACAAAGGGTTTGCGGCCCACATGCATATTAAATCTGGCGATGATGATCTCTTTGTCAACCAAAATGCAAATCCGATCAATGTCAACATCGTACTGTCGGCAGAATCCATTGTCTATTCGGAACCCAAAACGACTTGGAAAAGCTACTACAAACAAAAAGCAAGGCATTCAGGTGCATCTACTATTTATAAAAAACGTCATCAACGCATGCTGGGTACCCAGCTGGTATCCGCATTCCTTTTTTACATAACGATCATTGCGACCACAGTTGCTTTCCCAATGTACTGGTATGTGCCTTTGAGTGCCTACCTCCTTCGGCTTATTGCACAATGGATAATATTTAACAACATCTATAAAAAACTAGCTGTAAAGGAACTGATTTGGTGGTTGCCTTTGGTAGACTTCATCTACTATTTCTATATTTGCATCAATGGTATGTTCAGCCGAAAAAAGAAAAAAATAAGCTGGAAATAGTTCACATTTAAAATATCACACTTTGAATCCAACAGTCGATATCATCTATAATTATTTTCCAAAACTGACCGATAGTCAAAAAGAGCAGTTTGCAAAACTAGCCGATCTATATACGTTTTGGAATAGCCAAATCAATGTCATTTCACGTAAAGATATTGATAGCCTCTACCTGCATCATGTATTACACTCGTTAGGTATCGCCAAATTTGTCCAAGAGTTTACACCTGGAACTCAAATTTTGGACGTCGGGACCGGAGGAGGCTTTCCGGGCATTCCAATGGCCATTATGTTTCCTGAAGTCAAATTCCACTTAGTCGACTCGATTGGAAAAAAAATAAAAGTCGTACGTGAAGTTGCCTCCGGATTAGGGCTTAACAATGTCGAAGCAGACCACATCCGTGCCGAACAACTCGACGACAAATATGATTTTGTGCTATCAAGAGCGGTAACAAGACTCGCAGAATTTACACCTTGGATAAGAAACAAGTTTTCAAAAAAAGATAAAAACGGAATTCCCAATGGTATTCTTTATCTAAAAGGGGGCGATCTCAGTGAAGAAATCAAAGAATCCAAACTCAAAGCAGAATTACATCCACTATCAGATTACTTTAAAGAAGACTTCTTCGACACAAAATATCTGGTATATGTACCGATGTAGTTAAAGCTTGGCATTACCCATTGGAAACTGTAGCCGCCTATGGATAATGTCTACAGAATCGATGTAGTTCGTTAAACACTGATGGATATAAGCGATCTTCTCATAACGATCATTATCTCGAAGCCATTTTAAGGAGGGCTCATAGTATATCCTAAATTTGCGCAACGAATCTCCCGACAACTTACTATACTCCTGCGTCAGCGGATACCATTCTTCCCGGATCAGATCCTGATGGTATTCCTTTTCAAACTGACGCTGGAGCTTCCTTGAATTTCGTCCCTTCCGGCTGAATTTATTGTAAAGCTTGTTTAGATTGACAGCAATCCCACCTTGATGGGAAAGTGTAACCATGTTTTTCGTATCGCCCCAAAAAAAGATGGATTTATCCCCAGCAGATTTACGTTTGATCAAAACAGTATCCAATAGAAGTGTATCTCGTTTACTTCCTCTTTTCTCAATAGTATCCTGATCATAAGAAACCATCGGATAGGCAAAAAGCCTCTCCCGATAAAATGAAAAATAGACACAAAAAAACAATAAAGATAGCAATGCGATCCGTACCATATTTACAATTGATTAACTAAAAATAATCAATTAAAAATAAGGTTAAAAAATCTTTAACCGCCTTTTAACTATCTTTAACTAAAAAAGTTAATGTCCTAACTCTTTTTTGATTTCTAGGCCAATGAGATTGATTTCCTCATCCATCCCAAACATAGGTAGTTCTGTCTCCGGATTCAATTTTAACCAGTTTGTATCATTATCTTTAATAATCTTGACGTATTCAGCGCCATCTTTAAAAATAACATAGGTATCCTCCTCCTCAGGGAAGACAGAATAAACTATATCTCCCAATTCAATATCAAAAGGTTCTTTCATTTCCATCGTTAAAATATCATTAGTCGAACAAAGTTACCAATTCCTCTTCTTTCTTTCCAAAATAGACCGATATTTCATATCATATTATACCTCGCCCCTACGTCTCTTATCGATATTGCTTAATTGGAACAAAAAATACAGTAGCTCCAAGCAATTCTAACAAAAAGTACAGCAGCTACTTATATTTTTCTTATCTTTAAACAAACCCAATTATGAAACTAATTTACCCCATAGCTTTGACGCAAATCAAGGGCATTGGCCCTAGAACGGCACGCAATATCATTGACCAAGGTCATAGCCTAGCAGATGTGTTCACCTATTCAAAACGAGAATTGATGCAGCTTCTCGGTATACGGGAGTCAATCGCTGAAGCAATTTACAACAAAAGTTATATGCCCGCCTGCGAAAAAGAACTCGCTTTTATCGAAAAACACCAGATACAAGCCTTATGGTTGGAAGACGAAAATTATCCAGACAGGCTTCGCCAATGTGAAGATGCTCCGCTTGTTGTCTACTATAAGGGGAACCAGCCGCTAAACAGTTCGAAGATCATTAGTATTGTTGGTACTAGACATGCAACCCACTATGGCCAGAAAATATGCGAAGATCTGCTGGACGCCATGAATGGATCCAAAGACACCTTGATCGTTAGCGGTCTCGCCTATGGTATAGATGCATTGGCACATCGCAATGCATTAAAAAACCATCTACCTACCATTGCCGTATTAGGACATGGTCTCGATCGAATTTATCCAGCATCCCATCGCGAGCTTGCTGCAAAAATGTTAGACCATGGCGGCTTACTGACAGAATTTACATCCAATACCTTACCCGAACGCGGTAACTTCCCTATGCGCAATCGAATTATAGCAGGAATCGCCGATGTCACCATTGTCGTGGAGGCAGCCATTAAAGGCGGTGCTTTGATCACCGCAGAACTGGCCAACAGCTACAACCGAGATGTATGTGCTTTCCCAGGTTCCATTTATGAAAAAAGCGCTGAAGGTACAAACTACCTCATCAAAACCAACCGCGCGCATATGATTCGAGGACTTCAGGATCTTGAATACCTGATGAATTGGGAAATCACAAAAAAAACTGCTGCCCCACAGCTTAGCCTCCCATTAACACTGACAAAAGATCAGCAACTCCTCTTTACACTCATTCAACAAAAGGGACAACTCGAATTAGATCACTTGATTGAACTCACAAAATGGCCGCAAAGCAAATTGGCATTAATCCTACTGGAACTCGAAATGCAATCATTCATTCACGCCCTGCCTGGCAAAAGGTATAAAACGGTTGGAATGGTAGGAGCTAAAAAAAATTGATACACTTTCCTCCAAAAAGCCAAAGACCGTTGCAATTCAACGCACATGTGAAGTAAAAAGCAGGACATGTTACTTTCAATATTATAAACTAAACCAACAAAACAAACAATTAATGAACGAAAACAACACAAAAAGTATCTGGAAAGTCATCGGAGCATCCTCTATGGGAACCCTCATCGAATGGTATGACTTTTTTATCTTTGGGAGCCTATCGATCGTAATTTCCACCAAATTCTTCCCCGCAGAAAATCCAACAGCTGCTTTCCTTTCCACATTAGCCACATTTGCGGCTGGATTTGTCGTTCGCCCATTTGGTGCACTATTTTTTGGCAGACTAGGTGATATCATCGGTCGAAAATATACCTTTATGGTTACCTTAATGCTTATGGGCGGAGCAACATTTCTCATAGGCTGCATTCCAAGCTACGAAAGCATCGGATTTTGGGCTCCCCTGCTCGTTTTGATCTTTCGCCTGTTACAAGGTCTTGCCCTCGGTGGAGAATATGGCGGCGCAGCAACCTACGTGGCCGAGCATGCGCCTATTGGGCAGCGAGGATACTGGACCTCCTGGATACAGACAACGGCGACATTTGGCCTCTTTATATCACTAGTCGTCATCTTACTGACCAAAAGCTTGCTCACCGAATCACAATTTGACATCTGGGGATGGCGGGTTCCTTTCTTACTCTCTTTAGTTATGGTGTATGTCTCCTACCTTATTCGTAAAAAAATGAAGGAGTCACCCGAGTTTAGCAAAGCTAAAGCAGAAGGTAAAACAAGTACAAATCCATTAAAAGAAAGTTTCGGTAACCGATACAACCTCAAATTTGTGCTGCTCGCACTATTTGGTGCCGCCATGGGACAAGGTGTTGTTTGGTACACCGGACAGTTCTATTCCATGAGTTTCATGAAAACAGTGATGCACCTCCAATCGGATCAGGCAGATACCATTCTTGGGATAGCCCTACTTTTAGGGACACCATTTTTTGTCGTGTTTGGATGGCTCAGTGACAAAATTGGAAGAAAGTGGATTATGCTCGGCGGTATGTTACTCGCTGTGTTGACCTATCGCCCAATTTATGAATCGATGTACCAACTTTCCAATGCAGAGCACAAAGTCAAACTGAATGAAACAGTCGAAAGTCCGACGGTTACAGAAAAAACAGAAATAAAATCAGTTGTCAAAACGCAATATGACGACGGAACCGAAATCACTCGTGCTAAAACAATACACCAATCGGGCAAACTAAAAGGACAGCAAACAGTCACAACAACTGTTCATATTGCCAACTGGAACTATATATGCCTCATTCTCCTTATCTTTATCCAGGTGATTTATATTACCATGGTATATGGTCCCATTGCTGCCTTTCTCGTCGAACTGTTCCCGGTAAAAATCCGCTACACGTCCATGTCCTTGCCTTACCATGTTGGAAACGGAATATTCGGTGGACTCCTGCCCGCCGTATCCACCTACCTAACTACCAATGCCGAAGTAGCGCAGACACCACAATTTTATCTTGCGGGACTATGGTATCCGATTATTATCGCAATTGTATGTTTTATCATCGGCAGTATTTATATCAATAACAAATCAACTCCCACTAATCATGAATAGTATCAAAAAATTACTTGGCATACTCTGGATAACTTTAGCGCTATTTACCGCTTATTTTTCCGTTTTTGAACTAGCATTGCCAAAAATCTCCACCGGTCACCAGGAAGATGTAGTATTTGGAATCATTATCCTATGTATCTTGACACCGATTATCTCCATTGGACTTGGCTTATTTGGGTATTATTCGCTATTGGGAGAATATGATCAAAACAAAATGTAAGCCTTTTTCATCACTTCAAACAAATTATCATCATGATAATCAATCGCATAAGATAAAATAGCATTTTTTCTTTCCTAAAACTGTTTTTTTTTCTACTTTTGTGACGGGTAAGTCTTCTACGACCAGCTCCCATTGACTCCCCCAGGTTGGGAACAAAGCAAGGGTATTTGGTTGAGCGGTGCGATAGAAGTAGCTTACCCTTTTTTTGTGCCCTAATTTTTGGCTGACCTGCCACTTCAAAATTAATTTCAATCTAATAATCAGCTCAATGTCTTATATATCCCAACGGTGGCCCATAGTCCCATTATGAATAGAAGGCCTGTTAGACAAGGCGTTTTCATCGCGTGGCCTATACATTCAACATAATTATAATTGTATATAAACTCAAATTTATATAAGTTTGTAATCGAATAAGAACTATCGTATGAGTTGGTTTAAAAGAGAAAAAGCTGGTATTAGCACAGCTACCGCTAATAAAAAAGAAGCACCTGATGGCATGTGGAACAAATGTCCCACTTGCAAAAAGCCATTATTGCATCTTGAACAAGTAGAAAATGACTATGTTTGTCAATATTGTGGCCACCATTTAAGAATTGGCTCCAAAGAATATTTTTCAATTTTATTTGACAATAACGAATTTACCGAACTATTTCCCAATCTCAGTTCGGGTGACCCATTAGAATTTTTCGATTCAAAGCCATACCCCGATCGTTTAAAAGAAAGCCAGGCCAAAACAGGCCTTAAAGATGCTTTACGTTCTGGACATGGAAAAATGAATGGCCAAGATATTGTTATCGCCTGTATGGACTTTAGTTTTATCGGCGGATCAATGGGGTCAGTGGTCGGTGAGAAAATAGCACGCTCGATAGATTACTGTATTGCGCATAAAATTCCATTTATGCTAATCTCAAAATCAGGTGGTGCGCGCATGATGGAAGCTGCATTTTCATTGATGCAAATGGCTAAAACTTCGGCCAAATTAGCCCTATTGGCCAAAGCAGGCCTTCCGTATATCTGTTTGCTGACAGATCCAACTACGGGGGGAGTTACAGCATCTTATGCCATGTTGGGTGATGTAAATATTGCAGAGCCAGGTGCGTTAATCGGGTTTGCTGGCCCACGTGTCATTAAAGAAACAATAAAAAAGGATCTACCAAAAGGGTTCCAGACTTCAGAATTTGTTCTTGAACATGGATTTTTAGATTTCATTGTCGACCGCAGACAGTTGAAAAACAAGGTAGCTACTTATCTAAAATTAGTCGGATAATTAATCTTCCAAAAGATAAAACAGAAAGCGGTACCAAAACTAGTTTTGGTACCGCTTTTCTCTTTTTAAACACCATCAGAGTCTTATTCAAAGATATCGCCAAAATGACCATAGCGTTCTCCTGTTCAAATAGTCCGGTTCACCTTCCTTATCATACGCTTCCCGCTCAAAAGATATACGTAGATACGCGCGATCAAAATCTTTCAATTGAATAAAGCGAAAGACAAACTCAATAAGATACCATACATAGAAGAAGAGAATACCCAATTCAAGCGCTTGGCGCAAATGTATACGTTCATGACGGATCAGGTTCTCGTTGCATTTGAAAGAGGTACTTTTTAGAAAAATAAAGGGATAAATAGTAATTGCATTCGCTCTTCCAAAAGAAAATAAATTTGTCCAAAATTTGCTAACTATAACCATACATAATACTTTAACCCTTTTCACACGAATCAAACTTATAAAAATTTACGCTTACCCACAATAATTAGCGATTACATATAGATTAGATTACGCTGTTCTCTTTCAGTCGCTCACTACATAAGATGATCGCAAAAATTTCTTTTTGAATAGGAATTTTTATTAAGTTTGCTATAGATTAATTGTGAAGATATGCCGTACAAAGAGCGTGAAATAAATAAATTGTATTATACAATGGGAGAAGTTACAGAGATGTTCGAAGTAAACGCCTCCCAAATACGTTTTTATGAGCGTGAGTTTGATATTTTACAACCTAAAAAGAATAAAAAAGGTAATCGCCTTTTTACGCAGGAAGATATTGCCAATTTAAAAATCATTTTCAATCTGGTTAAAAACAAAGGCTACACGCTTCAGGGAGCACGCGATTATCTGCGAGACAACAAATCAGAAGCAAAAGAAAATCAACGCGTTATCGATTCACTAGAGCGTCTAAAGAGCTTTCTTGTTGAAGTTCGTGATTCCTTATAACACCCTATTTACTGCAGAAATCCTTTCGTTGAACAGAGGTCCCAAAAGCATATTGAGCAACACCATCTAATAGAACAAAGACTATGCAAACAGCATCTATTTTTCAAAACGTTACATACCAAGATAAACAGCCCAAAATGGATCTTCTGCTGGAAACAAATGGTAGCAAAGAATATCGTCTAGCTTTTGCCAAAGGACAATACATGAAAGAGCATAAAACTGCGGCATCAATAGTTGTTGAAATTGTCGAAGGTAATATAGACTTTGGTGTTAACGGAAGTAAAATCAGTCTGACGAAAGGCATGTTAGTTGCATTAGAACCCAATACACCCCATGATCTCTTTGCTATCGCTCAAAGTATTGTTAGGCTATCCATTCTAAAAAAAGAAGCATAAAAAGCTGCTCTGATCTAACGCCCATTCAGCTCAATAACCTCAAGATTTTCAATTTTATCCGCATTGATGTCAAATCGCATCAATGTCCGCACTTTATGCCAGCCGTGCTTTCCTGCTGCCCCTGGATTGAGGTGAAGGCATTGTATTTTGGGATCAAACATCACCTTTAAAATGTGTGAGTGTCCAGTGATAAATAATTTCGGAGGATTTTTCATTAATTCCCCCTTAACACGCGCAGCATATTTCCCTGGATAGCCACCAATATGCGTCATAAAAACGTCTACTTCCTCACATCTAAATCTCAAATCTTCGGGAAATTGCAAACGAATATCCTGACCATCAATATTTCCATAAACGCCGCGTAATGGTTTAAACGACGCCAATCGGTCTGCAATAACACCATCACCAAAATCTCCGACATGCCAGATCTCGTCGCAGGCTGCAAAATGAGTAAATACCGCTTCGTCTAGAAAAGAATGTGTATCCGAAAGTAATCCGATTTTTGTCATAACCTAAAAAGCTAAAAAATAAGGTGCCAATACGCTTCGATAAGCTGCTGAATAAATACCTTTCTTTGCGTATATAACAAACTCACGTACAGTAACCGATTCGACAGGCTTCCGTTCAAATGTAATGATCTTACGGATGACCGATCCACCTTCAAAGGAACTTATCTGAACTTCAGCACAACAATAAAGAGCTCTCTCTGTTGAAATCTCCATCAGTATAGCTGCCAAAGCTGTAGGAACGATCAGAATTAATTTTCCCTGATTCGATAAGCGCAAAGAAGCGAAATCCAATAATTCAGCAAAAAAATTCAGGTCAGTATGCCGCGCGAGCTTCTTTCGATTGTCAGGATTATGGAGTGAATCCGTATAAAATGGTGGATTTGAAACAATCAAATCATAAGGCTCTGCCATTTCCATACACTGAAAGGCACAGGCATGAAGCATAAGCCGATCACAGAAAACGGAATGACGAAAGTTCTTATCTGCCATCGCAGCAGCTAAAGGGTCCATCTCGACAGCCTCTACCCAACTGCCCACAAACCGTTGAGCCAACATCAATGCAATGACTCCGGTTCCTGTACCGATATCGAGAATTCGTCCTACAGTCCCCACTTCCAACAGTGAAGCCAATAATACGCCGTCTGTGTTAATCTTCATTGCACAATCAGACTGATCAACCTCAAATTCTTTAAACCGAAATATCGACGCCATAGACCAAAGATAAAACTTTTAACGCCGTTGGCACAAACAAACGAATATATCCTGCGATTTATTTACTAATTTAGTTTGCAATAAATCTAGATAAACCATGAATATCCGCCAGCTTGCTTTTTTCATATTGATCATTAGTAGCATCCTTCCCACTACACGCTTGCATGCACAGGAAAATTGTGAACGATATACGGTTGAGACCCTTCCTTTGTTGACCAAAGCCTTAAACAACAATGAGTTCGAAAAAATTGACCCCCTACTGAATACTATACAAGCAAGCTGCGGCATCAACGAATATATACAAAGACTGCGCATCCTAATACTCATTATTGAAAAGAAAAATAGCACGACAGCGGTCGACCTATACTGGAACAATCAATTTGATAAGAGCCTGCTCCAAAGACTAGATGCTGCAGATCAAGAAGATTTTACAACGCAGTATGAGCAAAATAAAGCAAAATTCCATTTCTATCCATTGCGTCATCCATTAGATAACCTTATCAAATTAAGGGCGAAGGCACTACTTGCATCTGATAATTACACGTTAAGCAGTCAGGAAATAAAAATCCTTCATCTCTTTGCGGATACACAAGCACCTGAAGAAATCGCAGACAAACAAGCCAATACACAAAGTGATGAACAACAATTTCCAACCCCTAAAGTTTATAGAAACCGGCATAAAGCCAAACTAGGCTATGTCCCTTCCATAGGCGTGATGAGCCCGCTAGGAGGAGGCAACAAAGTGTTCGGTACAAACCTCACGCTCGGATTTATGTTGATGAGCTCGCTGGAAAGGAAATTGATCTTCGAAGGAGGTTTAAAGGTACGCATCAACGCAAACGATCGCAATATCGACTATAATTATGATGGATCAGAAGTATCAGTCAATTCATCAGCGACCGCTTTTATAGGAGGTGCGGTGGGCTATAAAGTTTTTGACAATGACAAATTCATCCTAATTCCAAAAGCCATACTAGGTATTGACATCACAGATACCGGCATCACGGAGAATACGTATTCTTCAGGTTATTATGATCCGGATGGTTATTATTATGACGGTGGATATACAGAGAATATGGTTACCATCAACAATATTCACCTCGGACTTGGTCTTTCCTCACTATTCCGGATGAAAAACCAAAAGTACATCGGCTTCGAACTAGGCTATCATTACGCACCGTATGACGCAAGCAGCAAAGTACTGAGCCCCATCCAGGCGAACTATGGAAGCTTAGCACTATTCTTTAGATTTTAAAAATATAGGTAATCCAAAATGAATAAGTCAGTTTATGCCTGTACACCCAAAATAGCGCGCTACTGCGCTATTCCAATCGAAAAATAAGCCCTATTTTAAAGATTAATGCTTTAGCAACCGCTGAATTTCATCCAGTTTCATCAACGCTTCGACGGGAGTCAACGAGTTAACATCCAAATTATTCAACATATCCCTAATCTTGTTTAGGACAGGATCATCAATCGAAAACATCTGTAGCTGATACGCCTGTTTCTGGATCTTACGCATACTATCCTTAATCTGCTCTCCACCAGTACGCTCCTGCTCCAACCTTTTTAAAATCTGATTAGCGCGATTGAGTAGTTTTTGGGGCATCCCTGCCAGCTTGGCTACATGTATACCAAAACTATGTTCCGAACCTCCCGGAACAAGTTTCCGCAAGAAAATGACTTTATTATTGACCTCCTTTACAGTAACGTTATAGTTCTTGATACGATCCAAAGAAGTTGTCAGTTCATTCAATTCATGGTAATGGGTCGCAAATAGTGTTTTTGCTTTGGCAGCCGGGTGATTATGCAAAAATTCCGCAATGGCCCAAGCAATAGAAATCCCGTCATATGTACTTGTACCACGGCCAATTTCGTCCAAGAGAATAAGACTGCGGTCTGACAGATTGTTCATAATGCTCGCAGTTTCATTCATCTCGACCATGAAGGTAGATTCTCCAGAAGAAAGATTATCCGATGCGCCAACACGAGTAAATATTTTGTCAACTAAGCCAATTTTAGCCTCTTTTGCAGGAACAAAACAGCCTATTTGTGCCATTAATACAATCAATCCAGTCTGACGGAGCAGTGCCGATTTACCCGCCATATTAGGCCCGGTAATGATAATAATCTGTTGTGTCTTCGGATCTAAAAAGGTATCATTAGTGATATAATCCTCACCCACCGGTAGGTTTCTTTCGATGACAGGGTGTCTTCCACCTTTTATATCTAAAATCTTGCTCTCACTGACTTCTGGTTTGACATAATAATTCTTCTCCGCCACAACAGCAAAGTTGAGGAGTACATCCAGCTTAGCAATCAACTGTGCATCCAGCTGAATAGGTTTAATGTATTCGGCGATCGAAATCAACAGCTCAGCATACAACCTACTCTCTAAAGCCTGAATCTTTTCTTCGGCTCCAAGAATCTGTTCTTCATATTCTTTAAGTTCCTCGGTAATATAACGCTCGGCATTTACCAAGGTCTGCTTACGTATCCAAGTAGTTGGAACTTTGTCCTTATGTGTATTAGTAACCTCCAGGTAGTAGCCGAACACATTGTTAAACGCAATTTTTAAGGAAGGAATACCCGTGATCTCTGCTTCCCTTTTTTGGATTTCCAGCAAATAATCCTTCCCTCCAAAGGCAATTTTACGCAAGCGATCCAGTTCCACATCAACCCCATCCGCAATTACACTCCCTTTATTGATTGCCACAGGTGGTTCTGCCTGAACCTGTAGCTCAATTCGCTCACGGATAGCCGTACAGGCATCCAATTGTTCCGAAATCGTACGCAGTGCATTTGCATCTTTGCGATCTGTAAGTTCCTTCAACCTCTCTATAGCAAATAACGCACGCTTCAGTTGCACGATTTCCCTGGGATTCGCTTTCTGAAGCCCGATCTTCGAGATTAAGCGTTCAAGATCGCCCACTTGCTTGATCTGGCCAATCAATTCATCTCTTAAATCGCGATTAGCGAAAAAGAAATCCACAACATTCAATCGCTCCTGAATACTCTTTTTATCTTTCAAGGGCATTACAATCCAGCGCTTAAGCAAGCGCGCCCCCATTGGACTAGATGTATGATCCAATACATCCGATAACGTGACTGCATTTTCATTCATCGAGCCAATTAGTTCCAGATTGCGAATCGTAAAACGGTCCAGCCACATGTAACGGTCTTCTTCGATCCGGGAAAGCGTAGAGATATGCTGTAAGTTACGGTGTTCGGTTTCATTGAGGTAATGTAAAGCCACGCCAGCAGCAACAATACCCGCAGACATACGGTCAACTCCAAATCCTTTCATTGATGAAACCTCAAAATGTTTCAATAATGTTTCAGTAGCATAGTCGCCCGTGTAAGGCCATTCATCAAGAAAATACGTGTAATACTGTGCCCCAAATTGCTCGATAAATTCCTTGCTCTGTTTTTTGGATAGAATAATTTCCGTCGGTTTAAACCCTTGAAGCAATTTATCGATATACGCAACGCTTCCCTGAGCAACTAAAAATTCACCTGTTGAAATATCGAGAAAAGAAATCCCAATCCGCTCTTTTTCGATAAAAATTGATGCCAAATAATTATTGGACTTCTGTTGAACAATATTGTCATTGTAAGAAACACCAGGAGTAACCAGCTCTGTCACACCACGCTTAACAATTGTTTTCGTAGTCTTCGGATCCTCCAGTTGATCACAAATCGCCACCCTTTGACCAGCACGTACCAGCTTCGGAAGATAAGTTTCCAGCGAATGATGCGGAAAACCAGCCAATGCCGTTTCCGATTCCGAGCCATTTCCACGCTTCGTCAAAACAATACCCAAAATCTGAGCAGCCTTAATTGCATCCTCACCAAATGTCTCGTAAAAATCGCCAACACGGAACAACAACAACGCTCCAGGATACTTAATCTTGATCGCATTGTACTGTTGCATCAATGGGGTTACTTTCTTTTCTTTTGCCAACTTTTAAAATCAATTTTTATGAAGCGTAAAAATAGGATAATAACATCGCTTTGGCAAACGATACACTCAACTTCTCAATAAAATCATTTCCATTAAACAAGAATATAAGCTAAGTTTGTAAGCGAAAAAAATTAGTCATGGCCATCAAAAGAACTGGTAAACAAAATACGTCCAGCACACAAAAAAACACCTTCAAAAAGAATTCATTCAACCCGTTGAAGTCAATAAAGTCGCCCATCCTCCGTATTGTCACACGAGTCATTCTCTATTTTATAGGTGTTACATTATTTTGGGTCATTAGCTTACGTTTTATCAATCCCCCAATCACTTGGCTGATGATTCAACGCGGATTTGAACTGAAAGAACAAGGAAAAGGCTTCAAATTGGAAAAAAATTGGCTGGATTACGATGAGCTGTCCGATAACCTCAAGTTAGCCGCTATTGCAGGAGAAGATGCCCATTTTATGACCCACTGGGGTTTTGACTTAAAGGGAATTCAAAATGCCATCAAAAAAAATGCACAAGGCAAAAAACTGCGCGGAGGAAGTACCATTAGCCAGCAGGTAGCGAAAAATGTATTTCTATGGCCTGGAAGATCCTGGTTGAGAAAAGGATTTGAAACCTACTTCACCGTACTTATTGAGACCTTTTGGAGTAAAAAAAGAATTCTTGAAGTTTATCTGAATGTGATTGAAATGGGACAAGGGGTTTATGGTGCTGACGCCGCGGCAGCATATTACTTCAGCAAGACAGGGAGCAATCTTTCCAAAAAGCAAGCTGCCCTAATCATAGCTATATTGCCAAATCCCAGAGAATGGGATGCACGCAACCCTTCCACGTATGTCAATAGACGCGCAAATGCAATTGCAAAATACATGCACCATTATACCATTCCTGAGTAAGCGGAGAATCATGCCTCTGGCGAAGGCCCTGAAAGTGGCAAAAACGAGGCAGTGTATTAAACAACTAAAGGCCATAGTTCAGTACTATGGCCTTTAGTTGTCATTATAATAGAATTATTTGAAAAGTCGCTTATGCCAACTGCTGTGGAAAGGTATGGCCCAAGCATTTTCCATTTGATGCTCCTGTGTAATCGTATTATCAAATACTAAAGTATCGTCATTGATGATACCATCAGCCAATAACTTTTCAAATCCATCACGGCTAACTACGGCGATCCCATCCTCGGACTTGTATGCGAACTGCATACGGTCAAATAATTGAATATTATATTTAGATTCAATGCCTTTTAAAAAGCGTACCGAGCTGTCAATCGAGCAACCAGAGGCAGCGGCGATTTCTTCGTCCACTTTAAGGATAATAAAAAGCCCATCACGCAATTCCGCAGAAGCCGAAAGTGGCTTTCCATGCACTTTCCACTGTTCGGCAAAAGTCATCAATTCGGCCGAAATCTGCGCGCTTTCCTCTTGAGACAATATGCGATCAGCCTGATAAATCCAAATACGTTTCATAAATAAACTCCCTTCCTTGCTTAAATTAACCAATATAATAAGGAGAAATCATCCAATAAACAATTACTCCTGTAACAGCAACATATAACCACATCGGATAAGTAATTCGAGCTAATTTCTTATGTCGTTCGTAAGATCCCGATATACCGCGTACAAATGTAAATAGTACAAAAGGAATAATGATAATAGAAAGCAGGATATGTGTGATCAGGATGAAAAAATAGATCGGTCTCCAAATGCCCTCACCACCATACTTTGTTTCAATCGAAGTCATGTGATAGGCAACATACATCGCCAAAAATGCCAAAGAGCAAGCGATACAACATTTGATCAGACGTTCATGCAAGGACTTATTACCCCTTTTTATTGCAGCTACAGCCCAAAAAAGCAATACAGCAGTAATGCCATTTATCGTAGCGTAGATCGGAGGTAAAAATGTAAGCGGCTTCACATTATAACCCAATTTCTGCAAATTCACTGTAAAAAGGATAGCGACTACTATTGGAATCACAATAGATAGTAGCCAAATCCACTTACTATACTTTTTCTCTGTGTTGAGACTCTCTCTCATGATATAATTACCTTTTTTGTTCTATAGTAGCTGGATGGTTCCGGATTTCCTCGACCAATAATAATTTAATTTCATCCTCAAGACGATCAACGTCAGTCTTCACATTGATATCGTATATTCCTCTTATCCTACCTTTGGTATCGAGCAACAGATAATTTGATCCGATAATAAATGGCTTGCTACCATCAGGGTTGACAAGCGCATCCTGTAAAAGACTTTCTTTCGCAAATTTAAAGATATCCACCGAAGGATTCGTCACAAAAAACCAAGATTTGGTCCAGGGCTTGTAAACTTTTGCATATTTTGCCAATACATCCGGTGTATCATAAGTAGTATCAACGGTAATCGAATACAACTTAACCTTCTTATTCTGAATAAATCGATTAGCAATTTGATCAAGTCGCTTAATCATCGTTCGAGATAACGAAGCATCCCTAGAATACATCAGATGCACTACAGAAAGCGTCGTATCATTATCCAATAGATGCACCTCTTTACCATCGTAATTAACAAAATCAACCGAGGGTACGGTATGATAAATTGTGTCAACAATGTCCCGCCCCCATTTTCGATGGGTAGTGCCAGGCACTTCCTTCTTTCCAAAAATTGGCAAAGAAGCATAGCTGTTCGAACCGCTTTTATTCAGTATAAAATATAAAAATCCTGGCAGTAAAAGAATTACGGCCAGGATCAATATAGTTTTAATACCTTTCTTTTGTCCAGTATTATTATCCATTCACTTTATCTATTTATTGGGAAATAATTGATGTTCTTGAAAAACAGAAGCTAAATGCCCCCCTTCGACAAGCATCAAAACAATAAAATAAATAATAAAAATAAAGACAATTCCAACGGTAACGATAAAGCTCGATTTTTCGAATTTCAAGTGCATAAAGAATGCAACGATATAATAAGCTTTAACCAAAGTAAGTACAATATAAATGGTATTTACCAATGCACCCTTCGCTAAAATTTGCCAATGGTGCACAAAGCCCAATGCAATTAAGAACTCTAGACAAGTAAGCGCTAAAAGCACGCCAAATACTCTCCAAATGGCTTTTTTATCCATCCCACCTTCGTGAGCATGCTCTCCATGAGCGATATTATCTTGATATTGTGACATAGCTATCTAAAATTATTTATTGCGTAATTAGATTAAGTAGAAGAATGTAAAAACAAATACCCATACTAAATCCACAAAGTGCCAATATAAACCTACTTTTTCGATCATTAGGTAAGAACCACGGTTTTCAAATGTATTATTTAATGTCATACATAAAACGATGATATTTAAAATAATACCTACTGTAACGTGAAATCCGTGAAAACCAGTAATTGTAAAGAACAAGTTAGCAAATTGTAACGCGGAAGTATAGGAAATGTCGTGTGTGAAATAAGGTAATAATGCTGTTTTGATAGCATCACCTTCCAATCCAGTTGCTGGATTTTTACCAAACCAGAAACCCATGTGGTGTAAGTGGGTCCACTCAATAGCCTGACAACCAACGAAACAGATACCGCCCAAAATAGTCCACAACATCCATTTGACTACTTCATTCTTTTGGTTACGGTGGCCTGCCTCTACAGCCAATACCATCGTTACCGAAGACATAATCAAAATAAATGTCATCAAACCGACGAATACCAATGGCTGACCATGCTCCGCAATTCCAGGGATAGATTGGAAGATCTTATCTGGATCAGGCCAGGTTGGATGAGAAAAGCGTTGTGCGCCATAATAAACCAAAAATGCAGAAAATGTGAAGGCATCCCCTACCAAGAAAAACCACATCATGATTTTTCCATACTCTAAGTTCCAAGGTGATTTTCCACCATTCCATGGACCAGTTTTTACCTTATCCAATTGCGATACTGTTGTACTCATTGTTTACTATTATTGATTCAAAAGTAAGAAAACATATATATAAATCCATAAAAGATCGAGAAAATGCCAAAAAATACTGGCAAGATCCATGCGGAAAAGATTGCCGTCTTTAGGAAGTTTGTTAATTCCTATAATCGCGCCAATCAAAACGATCAAACCCGCAATAATATGTGCCAAGTGCATCCATATAAAAACATATACAAACGATTGTGATGCATTGTTATTCACAAAATAAACACCCCTATCGATCAATACATTCCAAGCATGAACTTGCAAGGCAAAAAATACGACTCCCAAAATAAAAGTTGCTATCAAAAACAACCGCTGTTTGGAAGGCTCACCATTTTTAGCCGATCTATGCGCTAAAAACATGGTCAGACTGCTAACCACAATCACCAGTGTACTATACAAAAGTGCGTTGGGTAATAAGGTCTTAATTCCTTTGTCAACACCACTCGCCGTATATACTATGAAACCACTGGATAACGCGGCAAACATCATAAACATACCCAACATGCCCAACCATAGGTTGAACTTCTGGGCTTTTCTCTGTACTAACTTCTCGTCAGTTTGTGTTTGTATATCTAACATTATTTCAATGGAATAAAGTTAAGCAATAATACGAGTTGCGTAACAGGCAGATAGATAAATGAGGTAAACATCACTTTCTTTGCTGAGGGAATATCACAATTCTTAAACAGCAAATAACCATAATAACCAAACATCAATCCACCAATCACGGAAACAACCGTAAACCAAATCCCACCAAAGCCAAAATAATAAGGTATAAAACCTGCAGGTATCATAAACAACCCTGTTAAAAACACCATAAAGGCCGATATCTTATCACGTTTTGTCGTCGGTAATAAGCGAAAGCCCGCCAGTTTATAGTCGTCATCCACCACCCAGGCAATTGCCCAAAAATGCGGAAACTGCCATAAAAACTGAATAGCAAACAATACAAAAGGTATAATAATAATGGCCTCTTCGTTATGTCCACTATAGTAGGCTAAATCATCTTGCGAAAAGGCTGCATAATATCCTATTAACGGAGGAAATGCACCCGGAAACGCACCGACAAACACTGCTATTGGCGATTTTCTTTTTAAAGGTGTATAGATAAACGCATAGAGCAGAATACAGAATACCGATAGCAAGCCCGCTACGAAATTCAATCGAACAAGTACCAAGGTTCCTAATATGCCCATAAAGACACTCAATACCAAAGCCTGTCCAGTTGTCATTCGGCCAGAAGGCAAGGGTCTGTCTTCCGTACGCTTCATCAGTTTATCCAAATCTTTTTCAATGATCTCGTTAAAACCATTGGCAGACCCTGTTACCAGAAAACCACCCAAAGTCAACAATAACCAGTTGATCCAGACGATATCACCCTGTTGTTTTGATCCGATCAAAAAAGCAATTGAGGCAGAAAATACCACCGTCAACGTAAGTCGCAACTTAACAAGCTTTTTGAAATCTGAAATAAATTCTTTCATAACTAAAAGAGACCTCCTACTATCAGTGTAATTAAACACGTCCTTTTAAACATAAACATCTCGAGTGCGGTATTAGTGCCGTTGCTTATTTAACAATAACAACAAGTAAAACTGCGCTCCAAATAAGAGCGTAGCCACTACCAAATGTGTTGTCTGTGCAAAGGCAGGTATTGCAAATCGAGCTAAAATAATTCCTGATAGCATTTGGATACCCACTAGAATTAGTGCAATCAAAGCAAATTTATACTGCTTAGACCCCGAATTAAAACTTGTGCGGACCAAAAAGAATAATACGATTACTAAAATCAAAGAACAATATGCCAACCAGCGATGTAATTCAAACTGTTGGCCGATAGTCGTTATAAAATCAGTTCGGGCTATTGTAGAACCGGTTAACAAATCAACCTCTTCCCGGACACCCGTTCCGACAACCACTTGTGTTAGCATCAGTAAAATAGAAGCTATAGCAAGCCCTTTTAATATACCCAACGAACGATTGACCAGTAGGCTTTTGTTTCGTAAAGTAACCGCTTTGAAATAAGTATAAATACTAATACAAACAATTACAATCGCCAAAAGCATATGCACTGTAATAATCCATGGCATCAGATTAGTCGATACTACAATCGATCCTAACCACGCCTGAAGGACTACAACAAAAAGATTGATCACTGACCATACAACGATCGAACTTCGTAATTTTAAATAGGTGAAAGAATAAATCGCTGTTAATAACAAACAGAATCCAGAAACAACACCAACCAACCGATTAATATATTCCGTCCAGGTCTTTGCGACATTAAACTCTTCATGCTGCAAAATACTCTTATCGGTACGGAGTTTGTAAGCCATTTCCTTATCCCCGAAAAATTCTACAATCTTCGCGAAACGTTCGTTCTTCTTTGCTCTTCCTTCAATATAATGCTGTTCATATCCTTGAGGTAATTGAGAAATATCTGTGGGAGGAATAATACGGTTAAAACATTTTGGCCAATCTGGGCATCCCATACCTGACCCTGTACTCCGAACCACTCCTCCAGCAACAATGACCAAAAACAACACAATGATTGTTATAAAATTGGTCTTTATAAATCGCTTCTCAGCTGCTGGAAACATAATACTACCCCTACCTCTTAAAAAAATACAAACTTCTATAAAATAGAGTAGGATTGCTCCCACTCTATTGATAAGATTCTATTAGTCTTTTCTACCATTTTGAGCATTCCATTCTGATTGGATGCGCTCAGCTTCCTCATCTCCTTCAAAATCATGAGGTAAGTTAGAACTCATCGTTTCAGAGAAAGGAACATCTTGAGGAATAAAATCCTCACCATGACCCGGCTTACTATAATCATAAGGCCAACGGTGCACAGTTGGAATCTCACCTGGCCAGTTACCATGAATATGCTCTACCGGAGTAGTCCATTCCAATGTATTCGACTGCCAAGGGTTTTGAGGCGCTTTCTTACCGAAGAAAATCGATGTGAAGAAATTCCATAAGAATGCTACCTGACCTAAGGCAGCGATAATCGCAGCCCAAGTAACCAATTTGTTTACAGAAACCCACTTAGCCATGAAAGCAAATTCTGTAAATGCATAGTATCGGCGGGGAACACCATCAATACCCATAAAGTGCATTGGGAAAAATACCAGATAAGCACCTATGAAAGTCAACCAGAAGTGTAAATAACCTAATTTGGCGTTCATCATACGGCCAAACATCTTAGGATACCAATGGTAAACACCACAAAGCATACCGAAAATTGATGCAGATCCCATCACCAAGTGAAAGTGAGCAACAACAAAATACGTATCATGCAAGTTGATATCTAAAGCCGCATTACCCAAGAATAACCCTGTCAAACCACCAGAGATAAAGAATGATACCAAACCGATAGCAAACATCATTGCAGGAGTGAAACGGATATTACCTTTCCACAAGGTTGCAAGGTAGTTAAATGCTTTTACAGCAGAAGGAACTGCGATAATCAGTGTTGTAATCATAAATACACCACCCAAGAACGGATTCATACCCGTTACAAACATATGGTGACCCCATACGATAAACGATAATACAGTAATACCGATTAACGAATAAACCATGGCATGGTAACCAAAGATTGGTTTACGAGAGTTTGTAGCAATAACCTCAGATGTTAGCCCCAAAGCGGGCATAACAACGATATATACCTCAGGGTGACCTAAGAACCAGAACAAGTGCTGGAACAAAATTGGAGAACCACCTTCATTCGGCAAAATCTGTCCTTGAACAACAAGATCAGATAAATAGAATGACGTACCAGCTGCACGGTCAAAAATCAAAAGAACAACCGCTGAAACCAATACCGGGAATGACAACATACCTACGATTGCAGTCAAGAAGAATGCCCAAATTGTTAAAGGCATTTTCCATAAGTCCATACCTTTTGTACGCATGTTCAAAATTGTACTTACATAGTTAATACCACCGATCAACTGTGAAGCAACAAATAGAACCATACTCACTAACCACAAGGTCATACCAGTTGCAGATCCTGCGATAGCGGTAGGAACAGCCGATAATGGCGGGTAGATTGTCCAACCAGCAGAAGCAGGTCCACTCTCTACGAAGAACGATGCCACCATAATCACCGATGCTACAAAGAACAACCAGTAGGACAACATGTTCATAAAAGGAGATGCCATATCGCGTGCTCCGATTTGATATGGAATCAATAAATTACTAAAAGTACCTGACAGACCAGCCGTCAACACGAAGAATACCATTACGGTACCGTGAATGGTTACCAAGGAAAGGAAAAACTCCGGTTTGATACGTCCACCTTCAGCCCACTTACCTAAGAATACTTCTAATATAGGGAACTCTTTATCCGGCCATGCTAATTGGATACGGAATAATACTGATAAAAGCATCGCAAAAACTGCCATGATGATACCAGTGATCAAGAATTGCTTGGCAATCATCTTGTGGTCACCCGAAAAGATATACTTTCTGATGAACGACTCCTCGTGATGATGGCCGTGCGAATCGTGATGTTCAGCGCTATGCGATATTACTGTACTTGACATATTCGATTTTATATTCAAAAATTCTTAATTAGTTCAAAGATGCTGTAACTTGTACACTATCCTTTTTCACGTTAGCTGTTTTACCACTGAACTCTTTTTGCAAATCCTCAGTAAAATATTTATTTTGTTTAGCTAACCATTCTTTATATTTCTCCTCTGTTACGACAACAACTTTCTTCTGCATATTGTAGTGACCAGATCCACAGATCTTATTACACAACATCACGAAGTCATAGTTATAATCACCCAAACGATCGCGCATCTCTTCTGTCGTTACAGTAGGTGTGAATTGGAAATAGTTGGTCATCCCTGGTACCGCATTAATCTGAACACGGAAATCCGGAATGTAGAAAGAGTGAATAATATCTTTTGAAATGATATGGAAACGTACAGGTTTATTGACAGGCAACCAAATTTCAGATCCTTGAATATCATCCCAAGAATTTTTATCATTAAAGTCAATACCGTATGGATTAGTTGGCGTCGTCATTTTATAATTACGCTTACCAATAACGCCATCTGAACCAGCATAACGAACATTCCATTGAAACTGCTCACCGAGAACCTCAACCTGTAATGCTGATTTCTGAAGATCTTCAGGAATATTTGTAATCGATCTCCACGTAAAGAAACCGAACAATACCAATACTGTCAATACGACAGCAGGAACAATTGTCCACAATTTCTCGATTGCATTGTTATGTGGGTAATAATAAGCTTGACGTTTTGCCCGCATACGGTACAAAAATGTAAACGTTAGCAACAGAATGTGTGTGATAACCAATACAAATGTTGTGATCGCTGTCGTAATGATAAACATGGTATCAATACGCTCGCCATGCTCCGTCACTGCTGAGCGCCAATAAGCTGCTCCCCAATGTACATAGGACCAATACACACCATAAAGAAATACGACCAAGAAAATGAATAACAATGACGATTGAAATGTGTTATTCGCAAACGGATTGTATTTACCGTTCATTTTTCTTGTCAATTCATAGATCGAAAGTACTTTGCCAATAACGGCAACGACTGTACACACAACTAAGAATAACAACACATAATATGTGAAGTTTTTATAAACCTGAGGGTCTATCTGCTTCACTTCTTCAACAGCAGGAGCAGCCGCGCTAGCTTCAGTAGAAGAACTAGCAGATGCAACAGCAGCAGTACCTGCTGCCGCTGTTGTATCTTTTGCAACCGAATCCGTCGCTGCAGGGGCCGCTATCGCTGTAGTTGCCACTTTTGCAGAATCAGATGCTACTGTATCTTGTTGACTCGCCAGGATAGGATTTGCAAAAAGCAACCCTAGAGCAAGCACAAAACCCGAGATGGATTTGAATCTATTATTTAATTTAAAGCTCATTTCTTTTATAACGTTTTTTACGTAACCTTCCTTTAAAAGTGAAACTATATTTGGTGATGCAAACTCTCATCCAACAACGGATGATTTTTAGGCACCAATGCCTGTTTGCTTAATTTGCTAAACACTAAGAAAGTGAACAAACCTAAGAAACCAAGCGCAGTTCCGATTTCAATGACACCAAATCCTCTGTGCTCCGCTACGGTACCTGGCATAATCATGATGTAATAGTCAAGCCAGTGACCAGCCAACAATAGAATACCAACGAACAACATAACGTTTTGTTTACGTTTTGAATCGCGGTCTACCAATAATAACAAAGGTGCCACAAAGTTAATGATAATACTTAACCAAAACCAAGGTTTGTATTCCGGTTCCCAACGTTTGTAGAAATAAACTGTTTCCTCTGGGATGTTTGAATACCAAATCAGCATGAATTGTGCAAACCAAACGTAAGTCCAGAAGATCGAGAAACCGAACATCAATTTACCCAAATCGTGTAAATGATTTTCGTTTACCCAGTTCATATAACCCGCTTTCTTCAACACAACAACAATGATGGTAATACATGAAATACCACTTACCCACATTGCTGCAAAGTTATACCAACCGAACATCGTCGAAAACCAGTGAGCTTCCAAAGACATCACGGTATCGAAAGACCAGATAGGAGTGGTAAAACCGAAAATAACCAAGAAGATTGCTGACAATTTGAATGACTTTTTATAAGAAGTCAATCCGCCTTCCAAATCCTCTTTATAAGAAAGTTTCGCAAAAATAACTGCAAAAATGCTATATGTACCCATAAATACCACTTGACGGATCAAGAAGAATGGAACATTTAAATAAGCAGATTTCCCTGCGATGATAGGGTCATAATTTGTACTATGCGGATCAGTGATACCGTCTGCATTCCAGTGATGGTATAAATTATGTGTAGTTAAACCTAAACCTACAATAACTAATAAAATCAATGAAGCAATTGGTAAAACACTCGCCATAGCCTGAGGTATACGTACCAAACCTGCAGACCATGCAGATTGGGTCACATATTGCAAGGCAACAAAGAATGTTCCAGCTGCGCATACACATGTAAAGTAATAACCCATCAATAACAAGTTGGCATAAGTACGCTCTACAGTAACGTGATCGCCCGAAAGCAACCCGATAGCTACAGCAGCTATACCTAGTACAACAGCGATAATACTGAACATTTTAGCTTTGCCAGCAAACTCGTATCGCTCGTTGAAATTATAATCGTGATGATGACTGTGAGTTCCCATTTATATATCTGATGTTAGATTATTTCTTTTGTAATTCGTGAACATACATAACAACTTTCCATCTCTCCTCTGGAGATAATTGAGACGCATGTGATCCCATGGAGTTGTGTCCGTAATAAATTGTATGGTAAATTTTACCATCAGTCAAGTCAGCCATCAAACCACCTCGTGAAGAGTTCGCCGCATCTGTTCTATGATAAGATGGTGGCGGAGGAAAGTTCTCCAATTGACGGGTACCTCTTGAATCTGTCACGCTACGGTCTTTGGTGATAGGACCATCACCTTTACCCTCTACACCATGGCATACAGAGCAATAAGTTGTGAACAAAGCTTTACCTTTTTCAAGATTTTCGGCATTTACGACTAAAGGACTTTTTACTTCTCTTCCTGCACGCTCATAATCCTCTAATGTATTGGCATACTCAAAACGAGTAAAACCGATAGGATCCGTACCTTTAGGAGGTGTTTGCGCTGTTTTTCCATCAGCAAAATTCGCATTAGGTTGATCCGGATTGAAAGCAAGCGGATCGTACATGTTACGAGAAAACTCTAAACCTGTACTACGAGTTGTTTTGTCACCACAAGAAGAAACAAGTGCTGTCAATGCCACAGCGGCGCATAGCGTTCCAAGTAAATTCTTCTTATTCATAGCTAACATATTTTCTATCATTGTACTTAACTTCAACAGCACCAGCTTCTTTCAATAAGCTATCGATCAAAGCGTGATCTGTATTTTCTTTGGCATCTACTGCAAGGATGAAACGATCATCTGTTGCTCTCAAGTCCATTACACGAGGTGTACGTCCTGGGAATAAGTGGTTACGGAAGAAGAATGTAGCAACCATACCCAAAGCACACAATAAGATGGTAACCTCAAATGTAACCGGAACAAAGTTCGGCATACCAAAAGATGGCTTACCACCGATATTCATCGGCCAATCGTACGCCATTGTATAATACAACAAACTAAAACCTAATGTCGTTCCTAATGCTCCAAAGCAAAATGCTGCGATAGGCAAGCGAGAAGGTTTTACACCCAGCTTTGCCTCGATACCGTGAATAGGCATCGGAGTAAAGCAGTCGTAAATACTTATATTGTTTGCTTGCAATTTGTCGATCCCATGCATCATATCATCGGGATCCGCAAAACTACCTAATATATATTTTGTATTGCTCATTGCTGATTATTTTCTAACTGATAATTCTTTAATCTCTTCTTCTGTCACTGAATCATATTTCTCCAATGATTCTTGGAAGTACTTCACTTGTTCGTCAGGGAATGCACCTTCTTGAGCCAACTTGGTTTTATGTTGTAATGAAGATGATTTCAACAACAATTTCACTTCGGCGATAGCGATACCCGGTAAGAAACGTAAGAACAACAAGAATAATGTAAAGAACAGTCCAATCGAACCTACAAAGATTCCTACGTCTGTCCAAGTTGGGTAGAACATTGCCCAAGATGAAGGCAAGTAATCACGGTGCAATGAAGTCACGATAATTACAAAACGCTCAAACCACATACCGATGTTAACAACAATAGATAAGATCCAAGAGATAGGAATACTTGTACGGATTTTCTTGAACCAGAATAACTGTGGAGAAATTACGTTACACGTCATCATCGACCAGTAAGCCCAAGCGTATGGACCTAACATACGATTCTCGAACGCATACATTTCGTATTCTGAGCGAGAGTACATCGCGATAAATAACTCTGTCAAATAAGCTACACCCACGATAGAACCTGTTGTCATGATGATGATATTCATCGATTCAATATGGAACATCGTAATGTAGTTCTCAAAATTCATTACTTTACGTAAGATCAACAATAAGGTCTGTACCATGGCAAAACCAGAGAAGATCGCACCCGCCACGAAATATGGAGGGAAGATCGTCGTGTGCCATCCAGGAATAACCGAAGTTGCAAAGTCCATGGATACGATCGTGTGTACAGAAAGTACGAGTGGAGTAGAAATACCAGCCAAGATCAAGGACACGATTTCAAAACGTTGCCAAGTCTTAACAGAACCATTCCATCCAAATGATAATACAGAATAGATCTTTTGTTTCAAACCTGTCGCACGGTCACGAATGGTTGCGATATCCGGCAACAAACCACAGTACCAAAATACCAAGGATACTGTAAAGTATGTCGAGATCGCGAACGCATCCCATACTAAAGGAGAGTTAAAGTTTACCCAAAGTGACCCAAATTGATTTGGAAGTGGGAAAATCCAATAGGCCAACCAAGGACGACCCATGTGAGCCACAACGTATGTAGCCGCACAGATTACCGCAAAGATCGTCATCGCCTCTGCAGAACGGTTGATTGAATTACGCCAGTTCTGGCGGAAGATTAATAATACAGCTGAAATCAACGTACCCGCGTGACCGATACCTACCCACCATACGAAGTCGGTGATATCCCAAGCCCAGCCTACAGTTTTATTCAGACCCCAAGCGCCGATACCTGTCCAAAAGGTATAACTAACGCTAACTACCCATAATAAAGCACCCAATACAGCTACGGTAAAACCAATCCACCATGCTTTATTTGGTTTATTTTCAACCGGTAGTAAGATATCATCCGTAATTTTTGCATACGTAATGTCCTTACCGGTCATTAATGGTTCTCTTAATATTGATTCGTTATGCGATGACATAGTATTTTTATTTCAAATATTGTACAAGATTACGCCTCAAAAGTGTTTCTAACTTTTGTCATATAACCGATACCCGGTTGAACATTGATTTCCTCAAGTACGTAATAAACACGCTCGTTGCGTAATGCTTTAGATACTTCTGATGCTGGATCATTGGCATCTCCAAAGATGATTGCATTTGCAGAACATGCTTGTTGACAAGCCATTTGGATATCGCCATCTTTCACTTTGCGATTTTCAATCTTAGCTTGTAATTTACCTGCTTGGATACGTTGGATACACATTGAGCATTTCTCCATTACCCCACGTGAACGCGTTACGACATCTGGGTTTAATACCAACTGTGTAAATTCATTGTTCAAGTAATTGTCAAAGCGGGAATCATTCCAGTAAGCAAACCAGTTGAAACGACGCACTTTGAAAGGACAGTTATTTGCACAGTAACGTGTACCAAAGCAACGGTTGTAAGCCATGTGGTTCAAACCTTCTGAAGAGTGTACTGTTGCCAATACCGGACAAACCGTCTCACAAGGTGCGTGACCACAGTGCTGACACAACATCGGTTGGTGAACAACAGTGACATCTTCGAAATCTAAATCAGCCGAAGCTTTCGCAATTTCCTTCTCTTTTGTAAGATCTTGATCTTTTCCTTCGATCGTATAATAACGGTCAATACGTAACCAGTGCATCTCACGACGACGGCGAACCTCATCACGACCTACAACAGGAATATTATTTTCAACGTTACAAGCTACGATACAAGCACCACAACCTGTACATGCGTTCAAGTCGATCGCCATCACCCATTTGTGACCTGGTTGCTCATACTTGTTCCACAAATCGTATGTTTTGTGATTATCCGTAAAGCGTCCTGCCTCCGAGTTAGGATCTTTCAAATATTTCGCAAATGTCGTCTCACGGATAACGTTACGACCTTCGATGGTATGGTGTGTTTGTGTTTGTGCCAATTGGTAAGTTCCAGACGCTTTCGCTACAGTTGCCTTAGCAACACCTTGTACTGTACCATTGATGATCGAAGCAAAAGGGAACGCGTTTTTACCAACTTCATTACCTGCTTTACCCACTTTTGTACGACCGTAACCTACAGCAACGGAAACTGTTCCTTGTGCTTGTCCTGGTTGTTGTACAACGGGCAATTCCAATTCAACACCATTTGCTTTGACAGTTACTTTACCGTCTTCACCCAAACCTAATTTCTCAGCATCTTTCGGATTAAGAGCAGCATAGTTATCCCAAGTTACTTTAGAAACTGGGTCAGGTAACTCTTGTAAGTAAGCATTGTTTGCGTAGCGACCGTCACGAAGACCAGCAGGCTCATAAAGTTTCAATTCAAACTCCCCTGCAATCGCCTTGCTTGATGCCTCAATTGCCGAAGCCGCTGCTGCAGCATTTCCTGTAAAAGCAGGAGCTGTTGCCGCTTTGGCACCTTTATATTCAAAACCAGTCTGCAATACAGCATCCCAGTTTTTCGTAGAACCCGCTAAAATTTGTGTAGACCACAGATTCTTAACAAAGTTGTACATATCTGTATTATTTCCAGCCCAAGTCAACAAGCTTTGCTCAACTTGACGTGTTTTGAAAACAGGATTAATCGTTGGTTGGATAATTGAATACAACCCTTCTTTTGGATTGGAATCACCCCAAGACTCTAAGAAAGTACTTGCTGGAGCGATAGCAGTCAATTCAGACGCAGTTTCATCTGCACGCTGCGCGAATGACAACGTGAAAGGAATCTGCTTCAACGCAGCTTTTACATCCTCTGCTTTGAAGTAATCATAAACAGGGTTGCTGTTCAAGAAGAACGCAACGCCAACTTGCCCAGATTTCGCAGCAGCTAAGAACGCTTGGAACGAAGAATCCGAACCTTGGTATTGTTTAGAATAGTTATCCAAGTCGATGATAGTACCATAAGCGCCCAATGCAACGTTGATTGCATTAACCAATACCTGTACATTGACATCGTTAGACCCTGCAACAACAACAGCCGCGCCTTTGCTATTCACCAATTCTTTGGCCGCTAATGCTACACCTTTTTGCGCTTTTTTGTTTGCAGTTGCTCCAGCCAATGATTGACCAGTAATTGCATTATACAAAGCGATTAAGGTAGCCCCCTCTTCCGAAGGTTTGATAGCGATACGAGCATCAGCATTTGTACCCGTCATGGAAAGACCAGATTCAAATTGCACGTGACGTGACATTTTTCCGTTTTTCAACGATTTATAGTCACGATTTTTAGCGTATTGTTGTGTATGCTCCTCACCTGCCAACCAAGTTCCTAAGAAATCAGCCGCAACAGAAACAATCACATTTGCATTTTCAAAATTATAGGACGGAACTACTGCTCTACCAAAAGAAGCCTTATTCGCTTCAATAATACCGCTGTAAGATACAGCATCGTATTGTACATGGTTAACCGTAGGGAATTTCGTTCCGAAAGCGGCAATAGCTGCCAAGGTTGAAGGACTGTTTACCGTATTAGAAACGATCGTAATTTGTTTACCAGAAGACGCCGCAGCATTTAACGCTTTAACAACTTCCCCATCCAATTTGGACCACTCCACATCTTGACCTTTCAATTGTGCCTGTTTCAATTTGGACTCATCATATAAATCCAATACAGAAGCAGCTGTTGTTGAATCCAAACCTTGGTTCAAACCAATTGCATTCGGATTAGGCTCAACATTGATCGGACGACCTTCGCGTGTTTTAACCAAGATACTTTGACCGTTGAACGTCGAAGCATAATAGTTAGGGATACCTGGAGTTACCTCTTCAGGTTTAATCAAATAAGGAACTGCCTTATGCACAGGAGTACGGTTACAAGCCGCTAAAGAAACAGCACCCAAACCAAATCCTAATGCTTTCAAGAAGTCACGGCGAGGAGTTTTTGTGCTCAAGCCAGCTTCATTTAATACATCTTCTACAGGAATAGATTCGGCAAACTCACCCTTGCTTCCTTCAACGAAAGCAGGAGTTTGATTTAACTCTTCCAAACCTTTCCAATATTTTTTATTGCTATCCATTTAAGCTGTATATAAGATTGCGTATTTCAAATAATTATTAATAGTGACATTTACCACACTCAAGACCACCGATCATGGCTGCAGTCATTTTTTCACCCTTCTTAATTCTTTCGTGTGCTTTAATCAAATCTTCATAGTATTTATTATCCGACTTGATATCTGTCTTTTTGTGACAATCAACACACCATTTCATCGTCAATGGAGAGTATTGGTACACCTCTTCCATATTCTGAATTGGACCATGACAAGTCTGACATTCCACACCAGCCACTACAACGTGTTGTGAGTGATTGAAGTAAGCAAAATCAGGCAAGTTGTGGATACGAACCCATTGAATTGGTTTCGGATTGTTACCGTAAGTACGCGTATCAGGATCCCAATCCAAAGCACGGTAGATTTTAGCAATTTCCGGAGAAATTTCACCATCATAATGCTCAGAAGCAGTGACTGTATTGTGACAGTTCATACATACGTTGGCCGATGGAATAGACGCATTTTTTGATTTAAATGCACCACCGTGACAGTATTGACACTCAATTTTGTTAACACCCGCGTGGATTTGGTGTGAGAACTTAATGGGTTGAACCGGCTGATAGCCTTGGTGAACACCAACATTCCACATCGTTTTCCAACCGCCTACAGCTAATAAAGCAACCAACATCAATACCGTAAAACCAACCAGTTTTTTGTTTTTAACGAATGCTTTCGCAAACTTCACAAAACGCTGATTATCTTCTGGTTCCTGTTGTGCAGCAATAGCTTCCTGGTTTTTAGCAATTACATTTTCCAGCGTACGAATCACACGATTCAACACCACAATAACCACCACAGCCAAAACAACAACTGCGATCAAGCCCAAAATCATGAACATCGACGCGTTATCATCTTTAGCACCAGCACCACCACTGTTTGCATCTTTCGGTTTCTCCTTAGAAGCATCCGTGATATACGCTAATACCGATCTAACCTGATCATCAGATAAATCAGTAAAAGAAGTCATCACAAGCTTGTTGTTCTCTTCGAAGATTTTAATCGCCTCAGCATCACCAGAAGCAATTAACGCCTGAGAGTTCTTGATCCACTTGATTAACCAAGCTTCGTCTTTCGTCTCTGGAATCCCTTTCAAAGCAGGACCGACCACTTTTCTGTCAATGGCGTGACAGGATGTACACTTAGATTTGAAGATTTTTTCACCTTCCTTGACATCTTGCGCATGCAACGTCGTAACGGCAAATAATAGCATCAAACTCGTTGACACCACCCTCGCAAGGCTTCCCAAAACGGATGAGATAGTTCTCATATTTAGCACTTTATACTATTTATTTGTGAATGTAAAAAATTAACTCCCATGGTTAAAGGAGCCACTACCCCCCTAACAATGCCACAAAAGTATGATTTATTAATAAATCGCTGACAATTTTGTGACCTTTAATATCAATTTATAATCATTCTAAACAAATGCGTTTAAACAAGGATAAAATAACATTTCGCTATTAAAGTAGTTCCATCGCTACAACTTTTCATTTGGATAGCCAATCAAATATAAGACAATTCCATGACAGTTTAAAATGTGTAAAAAGCCAGCACTGTCATTTATACAAAAGGTGTTTTTTTAGCTTGAATTGCGTAACTTTAAAAACAGGAATCGATAGCCTTTCAGGATAGGGTTGCAAGCTTAAAAAAAACCACACTTTAATTGTTTATAAAGACTTTGGTAAAGATTCCTGCTGCAGTTATATCATATTAGGTAGTAACTACGCGAAAATAGAGCTGTCCAACACATGCCAGCTCTGCATATCACTAAACTTATAACAAAGAACACCACAGAGATGGAAGAAAACAAAAAATACAATCCGTTAAGTAAAGAAGAGGAATATGTTATTGTACATAAAGGAACCGAGCGCCCATTTACAGGCGAATTGTTAGACAATAAGCACAAAGGAACTTATATCTGCCGCCGTTGTGACAGCCCATTATACCGTTCAGAGTCAAAATTTGAATCTGGCTGTGGTTGGCCAAGTTTTGATGATGAAATTCCCGGGGCAATTACAAGGATTACCGATGCCGATGGTCGCCGCACTGAAATCCTTTGTAGTAATTGTGGCGCGCATTTAGGCCATGTATTCCTCGGAGAAGGCTTTACGACAAAAAACACGCGTCACTGCGTCAATTCTATTTCAATGAAATTTGTAGCCGATCCTACAGCGTAACTTTCACTTTGGTCGACTCCCGAACTTTCAGTTCACAAGGCAACACCATTTTACGTGTTGCTTTTATTTTGCCTTGAAGACGAAGCAACAAAATATTGATCAGGTTCTCTGCAATATCCTTGATCGGCTGCGAAACCACCGTTATAGAGGGTTCGACCAATTTAAAGGCTGTGTGATCGTCAAATGCAATCACCGCAGGCATCGGAAAGTTATACTTTTTAGAAGCTTTCAGACCAGAAATAGCCAAATAGTTTGTTGAGAACAATACAGCATCCAGTCTATTTTCACAGATAAACTCCCGCAACGCTTCCATGGCCTCTTCGTCCGATGCATCCATCTGGATCTTTTGAATAAAACTCTGCTGCTTATTGTTGTCCATCGCTTTCAGATATCCCTCAGAGCGTTCCTTCATCTGGGTCTGATCGGAATAGAGCGACACAAATCCAATACGTCTATACCCCTGTTGACACAAATGGTCACTCGCATCAAAAGCCCCTTGAAAATTGTCGGCCCCAACATAGTCCGTTTCAAGCCCCGGAAAATACCGGTCAAAAAGTACCACTGGAATATTATTCTGCTGCAACTGCTTTACCGTATCTTCCAGTCCATCGGATGGGGTAATAATAAAACCATCTACCTGTCGATCGTAAAACATCTGGATTAATTCTTTCGCTTTCTCCACATCATTGTTCGTACTACAATAAATAATACGATACCCCTGCTCATAAACCTTACTTTCGATCAGACGCGCGATATTCCCAAAAAAGGGATTGGAAATATCTTCGATAATCAAACCCAGAATCTTCGTCTTGCCTGTGCGGAGACTTTTGGCCAATTCATTGGGTTTATAACCCACTTTTTTGACATAGTCCAGCACCCGTTTAGTCAAAGCCTCACTAATACGCTTTTCTTTGGCCTTATCATTTAAAATAAAGGACACAGTAGTGACAGAAATCCCCAACGCCTTTGCGATATCACTGATCAGAATACGTTTCTTCATGTAGTAGTAGTAGGTTTGTTAAGTTTTTTATTTCGAAGATTACTAAAGTAAAAAATTTAACGACAATTTACTAAAAATAATAATAAAATTGCGCTAAAAGGTTTTATTTACTAATTTTAAGCAGTTTTCAAATACCCGAACAAAACCTATGACAGGAAATAAACTATTCAAAACAGTGTTGGGCACACTAATTTTGCCATTTTGCGCACAAGCCCAGCAAAATCTCACACAATATGTCAATCCCTTTATTGGGTCTGCAGACCATGGCCACGTCTTTGTCGGTGCCAATGTACCTTTAGGTGCAGTGCAACTAGGCCCAACTCAAATTCCACAGATTTGGGACAAGTTCAACGGATGGGATTGGTGCAGTGGCTACAATTACAAAAGCCAGGAAATTTTGGGCTTTACCCATACCCACCTGAGCGGAACAGGTATCGGCGACCTCAACGACCTGATGATTGTTCCAGCCAATGGAAAATTACAATTAACACCAGCGGAATTCAACAAAATGAGTACCGGTTATGGATCTTCTTTTAAAAAGGAAAATGAAGTCGCCAAACCTGGTTTCTATAGTGCCTATTTGGATGACTATCAGGTGCAGGCCAATTTGACGGCAACGGAACGAGTGGGCTATCATCAATATCGTTACGAAAAAACGGAGAATGCCCATATTTTGGTCGATTTAGGATACCACATCAATTGGGATAAACCAACAGACACCTACCTCAAACAGGTGAACGACTCGACTTTCGTTGGTTACCGCTTTTCAACAGGATGGGCCACCGACCAAAAGTTATATTTTGCGATCAGAACTTCCCAACCGATACAAAAAGTAAGATTTTTCGACGGAAAAGAAGAAAAGTTAGGCCAAACGACATTTAAAGGGCAGGCAATCAAAGCGGCTTTATTCTTCGATGCTGTTAAAAACAAAACCATTGAACTCAAAGTTGGTATATCTCCTGTTAGCTCGACCAATGCGCTGAATAATATCAACGCAGAGATTCCAGGCTGGAATTTTGAAAAAGTAAAGCAAGACGCAGATCAACGTTGGAACAAAACATTAAATAAAATCCAATTCGAAGCAGATAAAGACACAAAGACCATCTTCTACACCGCGCTATATCATACCTACTTTGCACCTACCATTTTTAATGATGCAAATGGAGACTATATGGGCACCGATAAACAGGTTTATGAAAAACAAGATTTTGTCAATCATACCGTATTTTCCCTTTGGGACACCTACCGTGGCCTTCACCCGCTGATGACCATCTTGGAAGACCGCAAAATCAACCAGGACTTTATCAAAACCATGTTGGCGATCTATCAGCAACAAGGTAAATTACCGATGTGGCACTTACAGGGCAATGAAACCAATACCATGGTCGGATTGCCTGCGATTCCAGTCATTGCCGACGCCTTCTTAAAAGGGATCATTGACGAGAAAGACTATCCATTGGTCTGGGAAGCAGTTAAGACAACAGCCATGGGTAATGACCACGGATTGAAATATGCGCGCGAACTGACCTACATTCCTATTGATAGCATGCCTAACGAATCCGTTGCCTGGGCCCTTGAATATGCCATCGCAGACTTTGGTGCTTACAAGATTGCGGAGAAACTTGGAAAAACCGAAGATGCCGCTTACTTCAAAAAACGCTACAAACTATACGAGCAGTATTTTGACAAGGAAGTAGGTCATTTTGTCGGTAAAAAAGCCAATGGTGAATTTCGTAGGCCGTTCGATCCTTTGATGGCCAAACACCGCGAAAATGATTACTGCGAAGGAAATGCATGGCAATATACCTGGTTAGTACCTCAAGATGTTAAAGGTCTGATCAATCTTTTCGGTGGTGAAGATAAATTTTTGAAAAAACTGGATTATTTTACAACCATGTCATCCGATCTTGGAGGTGAAGCCTCACCGGATATTTCAGGACTGATTGGCCAATATGCACAGGGGAACGAACCAAATCACCATATCCCTTACTTATATGCTTACGCTGGACAACCCTGGAAAGGTGCAGCTTTAGTCCGTAAAGCGATGACTGAGTTTTACACAAACACTCCAGCTGGTCTATGTGGCAATGATGACGTCGGACAAATGAGTGCCTGGTATGTATTTTCAGCAATGGGTTTCTATCCGCTAAATGCCATGAGTGGTGTTTATGTCTTTGGCTCCCCTATGATGCAGCATGCTAACATTAATTTACCGAATGGCAAAACAATGGCAATTGATGTTAAAAATCAAGGTAAATCCAATCCATACATCAAGTCGATCAAATTGAATGGCAAACCATATACTAAAACGTTCATTACACATGCACAGCTTTTGGAGGGCGGAAAGATGGAAATCGAAATGAGTGCAACACCGAACAAAAATTTTGGTAAAAACAAAGCCGATTGGCCTTCAAGCACTGACAATAATTAACTGAAAAATTGTCAGTAAAACATTACTGGATTAATAGTTGTTAACACCTTAATAACATATTTAAGGAGAAACAAAAAATGGCAGATTACAAAAACATCAATATACAAGATATCCCGGATGGAGGTGATAATCCAAAAGACTTCTATGAAACTTTTAAAGAGCGCTTAGAAGACTTAGAAACATTTCCAAAGGATTATACGTACAAGTTTATCTTACCAAAAGATCAGGATCACTTCAATCAAATCCAACGTGTATTTGATGACACAGGTGCTCAGTTTGATTTTAAGGATTCCAAAACAGGTAAGTATACTTCAATTACTGTAAACTTGAACGTAAAAGACGCCGACCAGGTGATCTACTTCTACAAAGAAGTAGCGAAGATCAAAGGTGTTATCATGTTATAAAATAAACAAATCAGGCTGTCGGATCGACAGCCTGATTTGTTTATCTTTATTTACCTAAAAAATACATACCCTCAATAAAGTTGGCGCTCCTCGCACTGCTATTAATAATCAATTAACAACTAAGTATTTACACATAAATTTCTTGCTATTGCAAAGTATGCAACATAAGGTATTCAATCCACACCTAAAGATTTACGTTGATCATCTACCCTATCTAGCAATTAAAACTTTAACAAAAGGTTTGAAAACAGCCTATAAAGCGCTATATTTATCCCGTTAGTTTAATATATTTTATGAAAAGAATCTTATCGGCTATCCTATTATTAGGAGTGGCCCGTGTTGCCTATGCGCAAACCCCGGTTGACAACCAAAACGAAGGCATTAAATCAAAAAAAGGCAGTTTTGTTACCGAACTGAATTTCAACCCTTTTAAAGGAAATCTGAGCTTAAACAATGCACTAAATCAGATAAAAGGAAGATATTTTGTCCAGGACGATCTTGCTTTGCGTTTGGGAATTGGGATTGACATACTCGATTCCGCTGCAAATTATGGTAACCCTTATGGTACAAACGGCTATTTTAATTCCAATAACAGAAAAAGTACAGCGCTTGATATCAATTTTGGTATAGAAAAGCATTTTAAAGGCAGCTCCAGGCTATCGCCCTATATTGGCTTTGATGTCTCCATAGGTTCAAAAACTAGCAAACAGGAACTATCGACCAGCGCCTATACAATGAATATAAAGAATGCCTCGATGGAGGTAATCTATCAACAGACCAACAATGGATATTATACGTCGATGCAGCTGGTTCCAAATGGTTATACAAGATTTGGAGGCTACGCAGTTGCGGGATTTGATTTCTACGTATCAAAAGGACTGTTTGTTGGATATGAGTTTAATTTAGGTTATTTACACACAAAGTATAAAAAACCTGATGTTACAGTGACCGGCACTGACCCTGGTTATGGCTCTTATATTTCAGAAAACAAAACCAAGACATTTAAGAGCGCTTTGGTGAACGGTGTCAGAGTAGGATATTCATTTTAAAAACGGCAGCTAATTGATTATTATGAAAGGGACTAAAATACTTTGTATTGTTTTTATCTTGTTATCTGGGGTGATTTTTTCCTGCAAAAAGGATGATTTTACGCCTCCTGCTGTGCAGACCTTATCCATTACAGCACTATCATCCACCTCATTTGAGGTTGTTGGAAACATTGCGAAAACAGGCAGTGAGGAGACTGTAGAATACGGCTTTATTTATAATTCAACGCAGGAAGTTGGGGAAAATAAGGGCATAAAAGTTTCATTGGGCAAAGATGCTAAAGAGGGAGAGTTTCGTAAACAGATTAGAGTGGACAGTGCGTTATCTAACTACTACAATACCATCTGGGTGAGATCCTATTTACGGGATTCCAAGGGTACTGTTTTTGGCGCAATGCTGAATATCAATCTACCCAGTTCTTCAATGGGAGATATTACACCAAAAATGGCCATGTCGGGCGACATTATCAAAGTTGTGGGAACATTTTTCGATGCGACCATCAATAATACCGCTGTTACGATCGGCAATGTCAGGGCGAAGACTGTATCAGTAAGCTCAACCGAAATAAGTGCGGAGGTACCTAGCGGTATACAAGCCAACCATGGTAATTCTGTCAACGTTTCCATAAAGATTGGATCCACTCCAGCCGGCAATAGCTCCTTACAAATGTTAGCAAATTATAAAGATTTCTCGCCCAAATCTGGTCCAGTGGGGTCAGAATTGAAATTTACCGGAGATAATCTACCCGATTATTATGGCAGTTCAAACATTCAGGTTGAAATGGGAAATCAACTTCTTAATCCCACATATTATTACTCAACAGTCAATGTACCCTTCACTGCCAAGGAAAGCTCAGATCTTGCGATAACCATTAATGGAAAGAAAAAAGTATTAGGAACCTTCACCGTCACTCCGCCAGTGATCAGTGAACTGTCGCCCGAGTCGGTTTATCCAGGACAGGCTATCCTAATCCGTGGCACTAATTTTCCGCCAATGAGCGATGGTGGCGAAGGACGCCCTTTAGTGAAATTAGGGACAGGAAGTTACACGGACGTTTCGTTCTACGACAGAAATACCTACCATTACACTATACCAGACAATGCTTCAGAAGGCGATCATTCCCTTTATTTGAAGGTCGGCCCCCATGAAGTACAAGCTCCAAGAAAATTAAAAATTATGGGTTATGCGGCCACGAGCTTTGCTCCTAAGTCAGGAAGTTCTTTGCAGCTGATCAATATTACTGGGAATTTTATTTCAGGAACTTGGTATACGGTATATTTTGGTTCAATACAAGCGGGTGGTACAGCCACTTCTGCTACAAATCTGCAGGTAACTGTTCCTTATGGGATGCCCGAAGGTAATGTAAAGATTAGCATTGAATTTCCAAACAAACGAGTCACTGTTCCTGGTGAATTCGAGATCGTGGGTCCCTCCTTTACTTCCTTCAATCCGACATCCGCCGTACCTGGAACAGTTTTAACGATCAAAGGATCGGGATTTGTCCAAAACTACGATACCGTTGTCAAATTCGGTTCAATAGCAGTATCTCCCAATAGCGTTTCTTCCAATACCATATTGGTAACGGTACCTTCCAACGTGTCTCCGGGCGCAATGAAATTAACCGTCGTTACAGCTGGACAATCTGTGACACATAAAGATAATTTCACCTTATTGGACAAATAGTATTCGCTTGAATAAGGTCCCGATTCAGCGGGAATTTTCTTGAAACGAGTAGAACATAAAAAAGCCCGCGTAAAGCGGGCTTTTCTTATCTATTGCGTAACAGGTTTATTCCTGACCAGCACCAGCTACAGGAGCTTCGCCAGCAGGTTTATCCTGTTTTGGCTTGTCTTCTCTTGGCGGGCGCGGTAATAATGCTTTACGTGAAAGCTTCATCTTACCTTGTTTGTCAATGTCCAACAATTTTACAGTGACTTTATCCCCTTCTTTGAAGATACCGTCCATGGTTTCAAGACGCTTCCAGTCGATTTCAGAGATATGCAATAAACCATCTTTACCTGGCATGATTTCAACGAACGCACCAAATGCCATAATGGATTTCACCTTACCTTCGTAAGTTTCTCCAATCTCAGGTTTAGAAGCAATCGCTTTGATACGGCCTACGGCATCATCTATAGCAGCTTTATTATCAGCAAAGACCTGAACAACACCTTTGTTATCAACTTCTTCGATTGAAATCGTAGCACCAGTTTCACGTTGCATTTCTTGGATAATTTTACCACCAGGTCCGATTACAGCGCCAATAAATTCTTTGTCGATCAACAATTGAACGATACGTGGTGCATGAGGTTTGTAATCTTCACGAGGAGCATCAATGGTTTTCTTCATCTCGCCTAAGATGTGCAAACGCGCTTCTTTTGCTTGATCCAACGCTTGCGTCAAGACTTCCCATTTCAAACCATTGATTTTTAAGTCCATTTGACAGGCAACGATACCCTTTTCAGTTCCCGTTACTTTAAAGTCCATATCTCCCAAATGATCTTCATCACCTAAGATATCCGATAAGATCGCATATTTACCAGTTGTCTCATCAGAAATTAATCCCATGGCAATACCCGAAACTGGAGCTTTTAACTTCACACCAGCATCTAAAAGCGCTAATGTACCGGCACATACCGTTGCCATAGAAGACGAACCATTGGATTCTAGGATATCAGAAACTACACGGATAGTATATGGATTTTCATTGTCTGCCGGAAGAACCTGTTTCAATGAGCGCATAGCCAAGTTACCGTGACCAACTTCACGACGACCCGGACCTCTGTTAGGTCTGACCTCACCTGTAGAGAATGCAGGGAAGTTATAGTGAAGAATAAATTTATTATAACCGTTGATAAAAGCACCATCGATCATTTGCTCATCATCTTTAGCACCCAAAGTAACCGAAGTCAATGATTGTGTTTCACCACGTGTGAATACAGCGGAACCGTGCGCAGCAGGCAAGTAATCTACTTCAGACCAGATTGGACGAACTGTACGTACGTCACGACCATCTAAACGAATTCCTTCGTCCAATACAAGATTACGAACAGCATCATACTGCACATCGTGGAAATATTTCTTAAACAAGAATGCTGTATCATCATCCAATTCCTCAGGCATTGTTGCTCTATATTCTTCTGCAATCTTCGCAAAACTTTCAGAACGGTCATGTTTGGTAGATGCTGATTTTGCAATAGCATACACTTTATCGTAAGTAGCTGCAAAGATTGAATCTCTCAATTCTAAATTTTCTGGTTCGTGGTTGTATTCCCGTTTAACAGTTTTACCAACCAGATTGGCCAATTCTACCTGAGCTGCAACTTGCTTTTTGATTGCCTCGTGCGCAAAAGCAATCGCTTCTACCATTTCAGCTTCAGAAATTTCTTTCGCTTCACCTTCTACCATGCCAATATCTTGCGCAGAACCAGCAACGATAAATTCTAATGTTGCATTTTCCAGGTCAGATAATTTTGGGTTGATCACCAACTCACCGTTAATTTTTGCTACACGAACTTCTGAGATAGGGCCATTAAAAGGAATATCAGATACTGCGATTGCCGCAGAAGCAGCCAAGCCTGCTAAAGCGTCAGGCATAATATCTTTATCTGCAGAAATTAAGCTAATTGCCACTTGAGTATCTGCATGATAATTTTCAGGGAACAAAGGACGCAATGCACGGTCTACCAAACGTGAGATCAACACCTCATAGTCTGACAATCTAGCTTCACGACGTAAGAAACCACCTGGAATACGGCCAGTTGCCGCATATTTTTCTTGATAATCTACAGATAAAGGTAAAAAATCGACACCAGATTTAGCTTCTTTAGCAGAAACGACTGTCGCAAGCAACATCGTATTGCCTTGTTTTAATACTACAGCACCATCAGCTTGCTTTGCCAATTTTCCTGTAGACAATTCGATCTGGGTGCCATTACCCATATCGATGGTTGTTTTAATTTCGTTGTAATTCATTTAATCTTGTTTGCGACATGCTTTTCGTCTTGTTGGCAGCATGCCAATATTTTAAATACATTAGATTTCAGCACAAAGGTAAATTAAAATATTAAGATTAGTGCAATTAACAGCAGGCTAAATACGCAAATACTATATATCAATTCAATTTTAATTTTCGTTTCCCAAAAATGTGCCTTATACCTTACACAAGCTGAAAAGCTGCTAGAATCGAAGCTGGATTAAAATCTATCTCATTGAGCACATTTGACCGATAGCTTCCCTTTTCCAGATACAGCATAGTAAATCCCACAAATATTGAACTACCGACAAAATCGCCACATTTAACGGTCAAGTTTTTTGCCGGTATCACATCCTCTTTATACTTAACATCGTATTCCCATTCTACCTCTTTTATCTCTGTGGGCTCAAACTCATCAAAATCAAATGAGAAGGCATGAAATTTGAATACCACGGCATTGCATTTGTCAGGAAGGACCAGCGCTCTTTTGATATCAAACTCGGGGAATGATATTTTAAGATCTTTCTTCTTGTTCATGGAAACTACAGGATCGATAAAAAGCGACTTTGCTGTAAATTGCTTATGGACAAATTCGCCCCAAGTCCGCCCCCCTCCCGACTTGTAAAAAACATACAGGCACAGTGAGAGCAGCTTAAAAGGTGGACTCAACGTGGACTCACTGTACACTCAAACTGCTTACAGGGCGAACTTGGCAATAACTTGGTCTTAACTTGCCCCCTATCAAAGGGCTCCCCAGCCGAAGCCCGAAGTTAGCGTAACCCATCCCACTATACTCCATTTCTTAATTCAATTCTCTGTCTTTTTCGACTAATATTTGCATGGCTACGCTATCACGCTTAGCCTCGGGAGAGAAGCTGACCATCCCTTTTCCTTCTTCAGTAAGTATAGGAATCCCTGCTTGTTCCAATGCTTTAATGTCCCTATAAATAGTTCTCTTACTTATAGAAAATCTGTCTACTAATTCGGAAGCCGTTATTAAACGCTTGGTTTGTAACTGAGTTAAAATTGCTGTAAGCCTTGAAATTCGCTTTAATTCTTTATCGTCTATATTCTGTCTTTACAATTCAAGCAACCAGTTAAACACATTCAGATGTTTAACTCCATTCCGGTCTTGTGTAAATGAGTCTGTAGTTAGTAAATATTTCGGGTAGTTGTCATTAATTTTCTCCAATGAGCCAAATTCACGTTCTACGGTCTTTTCATTGGACATTTCCCAAGCTACCTGATAATATGCTATATCGCCTCTGGGTGTTCTGCACACAAAATCTACTTCTGCATTTCGGGCTGTACCTGTCCAAATTTTATTGCCTCTACGTAACAGTTCCAGATAAACAATATTTTCCAAAATGTGTCCTCTGTCTGTAGTGCGCTCCTTACCTGTTAAGACGTTGAGCAAACCTGCATCGACCAAATAGTATTTTTCCTGAGTAGCTAATTGCTTCCTTCCTTTAAAATCAAAACGGTTTACTTTATAAAACACAAAACTTGCTGTTAGATATGCTAGATACCTTTCTACGGTTGTGTTATGGGTGGTTTGTCCGTGCTGTTTTAAGGTTTTAGCAATATTACCAGGCGAAAGCGGATTTCCAATATTGGAAGCTACGAATTTCACAATATTACCAAAAGCGCGTTTATCGTTAATCTGATGACGTTGGGTAATGTCCTTTTCAACAATGGTGGTGTAAATGGCTTCGAGATATTCTTGGATAATATCGTAACCACCTTCACGCAATTCAACGCCTTTGGGCAAAAACGTTTCATTGATGTAATCAAAGAAAAGAGCTTCATAGTTGAGGTATTTATTCGATGTATCAATATCTCTTGCTATTAAATATTCTTTGAACGAAAAGGGCAAAATAGAAATTTCTATGTATCGTCCACTCAATAAAGTTGCTAGTTCTCCTGACAACAAAAAAGCATTTGACCCTGTAATGTAAACGTCTATATTTGGCTTTACAAATAATCCATCCACCAAACGCTCAAACTCGTTGACGTTTTGGATTTCATCCAAAAAAACATAGCTTGGTTTTGACAAATCTAAATTTCCGATAATGTGTGTGTACAAACCATCTAAATCGTTGAGAAATTTATGCAGTTCAAAATCTTCAAAGTTCAGAAATACAATTTGACTTGCAGGTACACCCATTTCCACCAAGGTTTGACGATAAAATTCAAATAAGGTGCTTTTCCCGCTTCTGCGTAATCCACTAACTACTTTGATAAGATCTTTATCTTTATAGGCTAATAATTTAGACAGGTATTCTTTGCGGTTTGTGTAATTTCTCATAGTGCAAAGGCATCCAATAAATCATTAAAACTTTCATTACTTACAAGTTTTAATGATTTTAAAGCTTTTTATCAATTATCAACTTATAGAAATACTAGAATTTAAGATTTATTAAAACCCATAGAAAAAGTAAATTTTACAATTTTTGGATATACCTGTGTTTGCTGTACGGTAGCGTGGTCAAGCAACTTACATACATACTCTATCCTCATACCGTTGTTCAGTGCATTGGTAGCAAATGTATGTCGGCTCAGATGAAAGTGCAGGTTAAACGGCAGTTTTAAATGCTCGCCCACTTTCTTTAGGTGTACATCGCCTAAGCGAACTTTTGAACTCAGCTGATCGCATTGTTAGCGAAGCAACCCGCGTATAAAATGTATACATTTATTACAATACTTCGCTAAGAAATCTGTGCCGAATTTTGCTAAAAATAAGCGTACCTCATTTTTGTATAAATACAAAAAAAGCCATCCAAAAATTGGATGGCTTTCTTAACACCTTTGTATAAAAGCTTATTTGATAATATCACGTAAACCTAGACCTTTAATGATCGCACGGTAACGGTTGATATCCTTTTTGTAAAGATAAGCTAATAATGAACGACGTTTACCTACTAACATTTGTAGGGAACGTTGTGTACCGAAATCTTTTCTGTTTTTTTTCAAGTGCTCAGTTAAGTGAGCAATTCTCTTAGTGAATAAAGCAACTTGACCTTCAGTAGATCCTGTGTTTGTAGCTGATCCAGCGAATTCTGCGAAGATGTCAGCTTTGTACTCTTTACTTAAATACATTTCCTGAATAATATTAAAGCGTTAAAAATTTTATTAATTGGCTGCAAAGATAGCAAAAGTATTTGGTTGCCAAAATATTTAACAAGCAAAGTTTCAGATGCTATTATACCTTTACATAGATTTTTTTCTTATCCAACCAATAGCAGATTACCCACATCAAGGTCAGAAAACACAACGAATAAACGAAGGAGCCAACTTCGGGGATTCCAGGTATTTTCGCACAGACGTATTTATAGAACCAGGCGAAAGCTTCGATGTATTGTTGCGAGCCGTCCTCTTTTAAGCCGTCAGGGATACGAAATAGTCCTAAAAAGCGTGGAAGAATACCGCTCAACACAAAGATGAACAGTGGATTTTTACCAAAAACATCAAAAAATTGTGTCAATTTATTTTTTACACCCTGCACCTCAATAAACCAGATCATGCCACCTATTGTCATGGTTGCTAAACCAGTTGTATAGAGCACATATGAACTCGTCCATATTTTTTTATTGATCGGAAAACCTAATGCCCATATCCACGCCAACACGACCAAAATAAATCCAGTCACAAACATGCCCGCCAATAATTTAAAATGCGGTTCGTTGGAAGCTGGAACTCTGGTCCACAGCCAATCCACCTGACCTTGTTTTTTAATAAATACACCGACCAAATAGCCAAATACAACCTGAACTACTGCTGGCAGCGTACTCATTAGCCCCTCAGGATCAAACGGCACGCCCTCGCCTCTGTAAACATGCGGTAAACCTAAAATAGCAATATCATACTTTGTGCCGAACCAGCCCGCTAAGCTATAGGGATCCGATCCGCCCGCGAATGCGCAAACAGCCCAGTATAGAAGCAAAATAGCTGCAGAGATCCAAATAATCGCTTTCTCTTTAAAATAGTAGGCTAATAAAGAAGCAAAACAATAAGCAATGGCAATACGCTGCAATACCCCAAGAATACGTATGCCCCGACTTGCATCATTTGGATCTACCCACTGTTTAAATACCAGCTCAGCTCCCTCCCATTTGATAAAAGGCCACCAGTTGATAAAAAGTCCGATGGCAAAAATCAAAATCGTCCTTTTAATTACTTTTTTCCAAAATACGGCGGGGCCAGCTTCCTGTAATCGAGGTATCACAAAAGACATGGCATTACCAACTGCGAAAAGAAAAAAAGGAAAAACCAGATCTGTAGGTGTGCATCCATGCCAGGCTGCATGTTTTAGCGGCGCAAACGTATAAGCCCATGTCCCCGGATTATTTACCATAATCATCAGTGCCACAGTAGCTCCACGAAAGACATCCAAGGAGTAATAGCGTTGTTTCATAATTAGATACTATAATTAAGAGGTAAATATAAGGTATTTGATATTCACTTTTATGCCTAATCTATAATTAAGAGGCATAAACAGGAGTTCTTTGGTGACAAGCTTGTTACAATCGTTAGCACCCTTCATTCCGTAAAAAATAAAGAAATCAAAACTTTTTAAAAAAAAACAAAAAGTTTTTGGAACTTACTTTTTTTTTAACATATCTTTAACGAAAGTTTAACCGACTTCTACTAACCATTCATTTACAATGGAAAACGAGATATTAATAAACCTTTATGTTGAATCGATGCTATCAATTGCTGATCTTGCTAAAAAGATAGCGAAAAGCACTCCCTCTGTAACTAAGGTTGTTAATCACTTAATTGAGCAAAATATAATAGTTGAATGTGGATTTGCAGAGTCAACTGGTGGACGCCGACCGATTCAATATACAATAAATGAAAACTCAGACAACTATATTCTTTCAATAGCATGCGATCAGTATTTTACAACAATCTCGATTTCTGATTTGCATAATAAGGTGATTGCAGAATATCGAGATATAGCAGTAGAATTAAAAGAAAAATCTTCGCTAGATACCATACTAAATCGTGCAGAGGAATTAATCCAAAAATCTACGATATCACTTGAAAACTTTATAGGTATTGGCGTCAGTATACCTGGATTTGTCAACAGCGAATTAGGCATAAATGAATCTTACCCCAAAGCTCATGGTCTATTTAATCTTAAGCACAATATTGAGAAAAGATTTAATATACCAACTGTGATAGAGAATGATTCTCGATGTATTGCGTTGGCAGAAAAACAATTGGGAATAGCCAAAGACCTTACCAGCTCTTTAATTATTAACCTTAACTGGGGTGTTGGACTGGGGATAATCATCAATAACACTATATTTAAAGGAACCGCTGGGTACGCGGGGGAATTTAGCCACATCCCCTTAGCAGATAACCAAATGCTCTGCTCTTGCGGCAAAAGGGGATGCCTAGAGGTTGTAGCATCACTCAATGCTGCGATAAAATATGTCGAGAATGATATTGAGAATGAGCAATACTCAATTTATAGCACTTTTATAAATAGTAACGACAATAAACTTGAAGCATTGTTTGATTCGATCAGAGTAGGTGATCAAGTTGCTATAAATAATATAGGAAAAATTGGCTATATGCTTGGAAAAGGTATTTCGACCTTAATTCATATTTTAAATCCGAAACAGATATTGATCAGCGGCCGTGGCGCTGAAGTTGGTCATATATTAGAACCGCATATTCAAATTGCGCTAAATGAATTTTGCATACCTGAGATTGCCAAAACAACACATTTGGCAATCTCTGAACTTCATAAAGATGCGCAAATAAAAGGTACAATGTGCCTCGTTGTAGAAAACCTAATACACCGAATATTTAAATCTAATTACACACAAATTAATCAGTAGAATATGAGTCTATTTTACAAAAAAACTGCAGGATTAGCGTTATGTACACTTTTTAGTGCGACATCGCTTTATGCGCAGCAAAGCATTTCTGGAATAGTTTCAGATGCGAAGGGACCTGTATCCGGGGCAACAGTTTCTGTAAAAGGAACAACTCGCGGTACGCAAACCGGAAGTAATGGGTCATTTACGATCCAAGCATCGCCGGGCGAAGTCTTACGGGTATCTATTGTTGGATACAAATCACAAGAAATAACTGCTGGTTCTTCAAAAACACTTAATATTAAATTAACTGAAGATGCTTCCGCTTTGGACGAAGTTGTGGTAACAGCAATGGGAATAAAACGCGCTCCAAAAGAACTAGGTTATGCAATGAGCACAGTTGATTCTAAAGAACTAACAAAAACCGGTTCTCCAAATTTTGCTGGAGCATTATATGGAAAAGCGCCAGGAGTACGTATTTCTGCCGCACCTGGGGGCGCAACATCAGGAATTAACATTAATATCCGCGGTACTAACTCAATCACAGGAAATTCACAGCCCTTGGTAATTATTGATGGAGTCCCCATGAGGCAATCGTCTTTCAACAATTCCGATTATTGGGGAGACCAACGAGCAAGAGGGAATGGTCTGGAAGATCTCAACCCTGAGGATATTGAAAACATTAGTATTCTGAAAGGTGCTTCTGCAGCTGCATTGTATGGTTCCGAAGCTATGAACGGTGTTGTATTGGTAACGACAAAATCTGGAAAAGCTGGCAAAGGATTCTCTGTTGATTTCAATGCTACGTATACACATGACCAAATTGCTTACTTACCTAGATTTCAAGACGTGAGAGGCCCGGGATATTCAAAAGCATATCAAAATGACAAACAATCTGACGATATGTTTTTTTACTATAACAATAACCAAGCAGTAGGTGGAGTAACAAGAGGTGTCATGAGCACTGGTCTCAATTTTGGTCCATTATTTGATGGAAAAGATATTATTTCTTGGGATGGTAAAGTTCGACCATATTCTGCTCAAAACTCTTACAACAAGTTTTTCAACAATCCTAACAATAGCATATTTAATTTAGCTATTGGTAATACAACTGAAAATTCGAATATCAGATTCTCACTAACACGTCAAGATAACCAAATGACTGCTTTAGAATCTTATAACAAGAAAAATATTGCCAATTTAAATGCAAGTTTCACGCTTTGGAAAAACTTTAAGAACGACGTAGTTGTAAATTTTGTAAATCAACATACTCATAATAGACCTTTTCTAACAGATCGGTTAATCAACAATTTTACGGGCATGATTTCTACGTTTGATAATCCAGAATGGTATTTGGATAAATATCAAACTAGTTTAGGATATAAATATGTGATCGAATCAGCAACTGCTCAAAGTTTAACACCATCAGAAAATATACGTTATAATGGATACCGTGGTGATGTATTAGAATATATTTGGAATTCAAAAGCCAAACAATATGATGAATATTCTAATCGCCTCATCGGATCTTATACAGCAACGTGGAACGTAACAAATGATTTATCTCTACGTGCCCGTGTTTCTGCCGACGTAACTTCTATGAAAACTGAAGACAAACAACCAAACGAAGTTCCACTCGTATTTGGAAATTCGGGTTTTTTCTCTTTAGGGAACCAAAATGCAAACATCTATTACACCGATTTACTAGCTACTTATAACAAACAGCTAAATAAGGATATAAAAATCGGAGTGATTGGAGGTTATACTGCGACGAGATCAGAAGACGTTTATGTCCAAAATCAAACTGACGGCGGTTTGACTGTAAGAAATTGGTTCGATGTCAATGCTTCGCTGAATCAACCAAAGCGTGAAGATAGATATAACTACAGAAACTATATGCTGCGAGATGCTGTATTTGGTACTTTAAATTTTAATCTAAAGGAATTTTGGAATGTAGAAGGAACGTTGCGTCGTGAACGTATTTCTACTATGCATCCAAAGGACAATGTGCTTTATTACCCTTCTGTAAATTCAAGCTTTATCCTATCCGATGCATTTAAGCTACCTGAGTTTTTCAACTACGCTAAATTACGTGGATCTTGGGGGATAGTTGGTAATTACCCAAGCATTTATCAAAGTGCTTTATCCTATACCCAAAAAACATTGGGAACACAAGCAGATGGCGGTGCATCAGTAATCTATACAACAGTACCAACCACTGCTTTCGGAAACGAAAATATTAAACCAGAAACAAAAAATGAGATTGAATTTGGTCTAGAAACAAGAATGTTAAATGGACGATTAGGTTTAGATGTTACCTATTACAACGGATTGATTAAAGATCAAATTTTAAATTATACTTTACCAATTAGTTCTGGTTCTAACTCAATATTAGCGAATGTTGGTACCCTTCGGAATACAGGATGGGAATTTGCAATCAATGGAACACCTATTCAAAAAGAAAATTTCAAATGGTCTACTACCTTGAATTTTTCTATGAATAAAAATGTTGTTAAAGAATTACCTGGTAATACTGGAACATTACTATTAAGAGATTATGATGGCAATGCTGCGCAACTGGTTGCTAATGTTGGTCAGTCTATGGGTGATATTATGGTTAGACCTATCAAAACTGATGAAAACGGCAATAAAATTGTTTCATCAAATGGTTTATATGAAATAGATGGTGATCGTTGGATTAAAGCAGGAAATGCAATGCCAAAAGCTGTCGGTGGATTTATAAACAATTTCAACTATAAAAACTTTAGTTTGGATCTTTTGATGGATTTTAGACTAGGAGGAAGTGTTATGCCAACCGGCATAAATTGGATGACTAGCAGAGGATTGACTGAAGAAAGCTTGAACTTTATGGATGCCGCTCACGGAGGATTAAGTTATTACATTGCAAACGGTCAAGGAATAGCCACAACCGGAAATACTGGTCCGAATGGTGAAACAGTCTACCATGATGGTATGCTAATGGACGGTAAGTTGGCAGATGGATCCGATAATAATAATATTATCTCGCAATCCACATACTATGTCAATACATATAACTGGGGAGGACCACAATATTCTCAATCGAGATACGAACTTTATGTTCAAAAAAATAATTACTTAAAAATGAGGGAAATATCATTAGGTTATCGTCTTCCCGCTTCTGTAGCATCAAAATTAAAAGCAAAAAATGTACAAATATCTGCATTTGGAAGAAATCTATTCTTTATTTACCGATCAATTAAAGATTTGGACCCTGAACAAATGACCGGGGGGTCAAATTGGGTTAACAGTGTTTCAAATGCGGGTACATCTCCTGCTACTAGAACATATGGTTTAATGCTACGCGCTAGCTTCTAATTTTATGACTATGAAAAAGTACTTTTTATTTGTGGGGCTTATTGCAGCTTCATTAACAACTATAACATCGTGTAAAAAAGATTCTTTTGCAGACGATTATAAAAATCCAGGCAAAGTATCTGAATCAACGCCGGAAAAACAATTTACAGGGATGACCTATGACTTTAGAGCACTCATTATCCCATCATATGGAAATTATTTCATTACACTAAGGCCAACAATTAATCTCTATATTCAAAACCTAGGTTCTATTAACCAAGCAAACCAATTAGTACCAGGTTCTGCTGCAGTTGAAGAACGTTGGAATAAATATTATGCTGGACTCGCACAATATAAAGAATTTGTACGCCTTTACGATGCACTAAGTGAAGAGGACAAAGAACAAAAAAAGGTAATGGCTCTCGCAGCTAAAGTTCTTTTTTATGACCAAACGCAGCAAATGGTTGATCTCGTTGGCGATATACCTTGGTCCGAAGCTGGCAAATTAATGGGCAATGGCGGTAATTATACGATTTCCTATCCTAAATATGATAAGGCTATAGATATATATACAACCATGTTAGACGATCTAAAATCAATCAGTACGGAATTAAGTAAGCTAAGCATACCGAAAAGTTTTAGTAATACCTTCAAAACACAAGATTTAATTAATAACGGAGATCTTGAACTATGGAAAAAATATTGTAATTCCCTCCGTTTGAGAATGCTAACTCGATTGTCAGGTAATTCGCAATTTGCAACAAGATCAAATACCGAACTTGCTGAAATCATCAATAATCAGACAACTTATCCACTGATTCTGACCAATAGTGATAATGCTCAAATAGATATCTTTAACTTAAGTTCTGATATCAAATCAGAAGATATTAAGGGAGCTTTTGAAGCTGATGGATGGACTGCAAATCTAGCAAGCAAATATATGATTGATGAGATGAATCGAATTAAAGATCCACGTCGCCAATTGTTGTTTGAAACCGGTGTAAGAGCAAAAAACGCTTATATTGGACTTGATCAAAGCTTGACATCAGCCGAACAAAATGCTATTGCTAGAGATTCGGTAACAAGTTTTGTTCATAGACATACTATTTCGCGTAATAAATTTTTACCTGGTTTGTTATTCACCGCTTCTGAGGTTAATTTGTTATTGGCCGAGTATTACAGCAGAAATTCAAACAATAGTGCTGCTAAATCTGCATTTGAAAATGCACTGAGGCAGTCTGTGGAACTTTACACTAGCATCAGTAAAAAAAGTGATGACCCGACTGTAGCCGCTGCCGCAATCCCTACAGCGGACGAAATAAACACCTTTGTAAACACCGTTAATTGGGATGCTGCTAACAATAAAATCCAATTGATAGCAACACAAAAATGGCTCCATCTAAATATGTTCCAAGCTGTCGAAAATTGGTCGGAACAAAGACGTTTAGATTATCCAAAATTTGTCATTCCTACTTTCACTTCAGATAGACAAAAAACTGTACCATTCAAATTAACGTTGCCGCAAACTGAGGCAACTTACAATACGGCAAATTATAATGAAGTCAAAGATCAGGATAGCCCAAATGTAAAACTATTCTGGGACGTTAACTAACTCCATTTCACGCTTAATTATAGAAAGCCACCTTAGGTGGCTTTCTTTTTATCACTTTCACTATATTTATACATGCAAAAACTAAAAACCATTATATCCACTGCGTTTATCGCTTCAAGCGCAACCCTAGCGTTCGGCCAGGCACATAACGTATCTGCCGGCTACCAAAAACCGACAGATCCATTAGTGATTGAAAATCTCGAACAATGGCAAGATATGAAGTTTGGACTTTTCATGCACTGGGGAACGTATAGCCAATGGGGTATTGTTGAAAGCTGGAGCTTGTGCCCAGAAGACGAAGGCTGGACACAACGAAAACCAGAGCATGGAGCGACCTACAACGAGTATGTAAAAAATTACAACAATCTACAGACTACCTTCAATCCTACCGATTTCAACCCACAAAAGTGGGCTGATGCCGCTAAAGGCGCCGGAATGAAATACGTGGTCTTCACCACAAAACATCACGATGGGTTTGCGATGTTCGACACCAAGGAGTCCGATTATAAGATCACGTCTTCTAAAACACCGTTTTCGACTAATCCGAAAGCAAATGTGACCAAAGAAATTTTTAATACATTTCGCAACGACGGTTTTAAAATCGGTGCATATTTTTCAAAACCTGATTGGCACACAGATTTTTACTGGTGGAGTTACTTTCCTCCAAAAGACCGTAATGTAAACTATGATCCTCAAAAACACCCGGATCGCTGGGAAAAATTCAAAAACTATACCTATAACCAGATCAACGAATTAACCTCAGAATATGGAAAAGTTGATATCCTTTGGTTAGATGGAGGCTGGGTACGCCCTTTTAAAACAATTGATCAGTCTGTCGATTGGCAAAGAACAATCAAAGTGGAACAAGATATCGACATGGACCGCATCGGTAATATGGCGAGAAAAAATCAACCCGGAATTATTGTCGTAGATCGTACTGTACCCGGAAATTGGGAAAATTATGTTACCCCCGAACAAGCGATTCCTGAACATCCTTTGGATATTCCATGGGAAAGCTGCATTACAATGGGTGATTCGTTCAGCTATGTTCCCAACGACAACTACAAACCAACCAAGAAGCTTGTAGAAACATTGGTGAAAATCATTTCCCGTGGCGGAAACTACCTATTAAACATAGCGCCTGGCCCTAATGGAGACTACGACCAAGCGGCTTACGATCGCTTGAACGAACTGGCAGCCTGGATGAAAATCAATCAAACTGCCGTGTTTGCAACACGGACCATTGCCCCATATCACCAAGGTGACTATTACTACACCCGAAGCAAGGACAGTAAAGTGGTCAATGTATTCCATCTTTCTGAAGGTGATGCTTACCAACAGCCGAATGAATACGTTTTCGAAGTACCTGATAATTTTAATGTAAAAAAAATTGCTATTTTAGGTCATAAAGGTAAATTAGACTGGTCTCAGCGTGGTAACCAAATTACATTGAGAAGCCCCGGCACACGATTTAACTATGCTACCGCAATCCAATTGCAAAGCAAATAGAATAAAATTGCGCTGCATTAAAAGCAGCGCAATTTTAACATTTTATAAAGTCACCAGTTAGGAGTGACCGCCTGTACATTTTGAACCCCAAAAGCTTCTGCACAGGCAAAAGAAAATGATACTTAAACCAACGAGTCAGGTTTTTAAACCTTCAATTCCAATGAAAAAAATCACCGTACTTTCGACACTATTCGCGCTGCTCCTATCTTCTTGCGCCACCTACAAACCACAAATTCTCCGTTCAGAACAAATTTTCCAGGCAGGTGAGGTTCCATTCAAGCAATGCCATGCATCCACCATTCAAGTCATCGGAAAAGACAGTTTATTGGCAGCCTGGTTTGGCGGCACACACGAATCTAACACCGACGTGGTTATCTGGAGCTCCCTATATCACCATGGGCAATGGCAGCCTCCTGTACAGATTGCAGACGGCATCTTTGGCGATACCCGCTTTCCAACATGGAACCCGGTCTTCTATCAATACCCACACAGCGACACCCTCTCTTTATATTATAAAATAGGGCCCAACCCGAGAGAATGGAAGGGGTACGTTAAACATTCGCTAGATAAGGGTACTAGCTGGTCGGAGGCGCAACAATTGCCTGAAGGTATATTAGGACCTATCAAAAACAAGCCTATCACCTTGAATAACGGTCTGCTTCTCTCCCCTTCCAGCACGGAATCCAAGGAAGAAATTTGGAAAGCACACGTCGAAATTAGCCGGGATCATGGCCGCTCGTGGTCCGTCAGTCCGATTCGCCCTGATACAAGTGTCCAGGTGATTCAACCCAGTATCATCCAACATGCCGATGGCCGTATTCAGGTGCTCTGTCGAAGTAAAGAAAATAAGGTAATGGCGGCTTTTTCAAGAGATCAGGGCCTTACATGGAGCCCTTGGGAAGCAACCAATTTACTCAATCCAAATTCAGCCACTGATGCTATTCGTCTGAAAAATGGCCTCTTTATGATCGTCTTCAACCCGTCAATCGCTGGCAACGACTGGTGGGAAGGACGCACAAAACTCCATGTCGCCATATCGAAGGATGGTTTACTGTGGAAAGATGTCTTAACCCTCGAAGATGGGGTAAAGAACGACGAGTATTCTTATCCAACAATCATTCAGGACGCCAATGGTCTAATCCATATTACGTATACGTGGAACAGGAAAAATATTAAGCATATTGTACTGAGGTAACTTTCTTGATCAGAAACAGCAGCAGTAGATCCGACCAGGAAGCCAAGCTATCGATACAGCAAAAAGAGACTGTCTAACATTTAATCTAAATCGCTGTAGATCGGATATTCGAAATAGTACAGGAGTTTGAAATGACACAGTAGGTAGTTTCAACGACCAACATTAAAAAAAAATGGGGCGGTCCAAAAAAATTGGACCGCCCCATGTCATATTTCGTGTTTCGAATTTAATAATCCTTTGTTAAAACCGTTTCTCCTTTAAGTCGTATATCATTCGAAGATGCACCAACCAAGAGTTTAAACTTACCTTTTTCTGTCTTCCATTCGTTGCTTGCATTCCAGAGTTTCAGATCTTCTTTGGTCAATTGAAAAGAATAGCTCTCTTTCTTCCCTGCTGTAATATTTCGACGCTCAAAACGCTTCAATTGCATGACTGGCGTCACAACCGAACTCACCTCATCCACCACATATAACTGAGCAACTTCATCGCCAGCCAATTTTCCCGTATTAGCAATATCAAACGACACCGTACATGTAAAATCATGCGCAGACTCATTCAAAGAAATCTGTAAATTAGAGTACTCAAAACTGCTGTAGCTCAATCCATAGCCAAACGGATATAATGGACTGGCCGACATTTCTACATAGTCGTGATGTTTCGGTTTTGTATGATTGTAATGTACTGGTAGCTGCCCAACAGACCGAGGTACTGAAATCGGTAATCTTCCTGCGGGATTGTAGTCGCCAAACAAGACATCTGCAATAGCCAAGCCTCCTTCCTGTCCTGGATACCAAGCATTCACTATCGCAGGCACATGCTCTGCTGCCCAATTCAGGTTTAACGGTCTCCCCATAATTGTTACAAGTACAACGGGTTTTCCTGTTGCCTGTATTGCCTGCATCAACTTGATCTGATCGCCCATCATATCTAGCGAAACGCGGTCAAAGCCCTCTCCACTCTCCATATCACTCACGGTATTGGGGTCCACATTGGCTGCTCCGGTTGCCTGATAGGAGGTTTTAAAATCACGTGCGCTTGAACCTCCTAAAACTAAAATCACCGCATCAGCCTCTTTAGCAGCTGCTACGGCTCCAGCGATATCCGAATGACTTGTATCCCGTATTGCACAGCCTTTAACATAATCAATTTTGGTACTTTTACCAACTGCAGACCGGATTCCCATTAAGAGGGTCTGAATTTTACCGTCGGCCTGTGGCGCGGTATAATCGCCCAACTGATTATAAGCATTGTCAGCATTAGGACCTATAACGGCTATTCGATTCAACGATTTACTCAACGGTAGAAGTTGCTGATCATTTTTTAGCAAAACAATCGACTCGCGGGCTACTTGCCTCGCAAGCATTTTATGCTGTGGTGTAGCGACTTTTTGAGCAACTAATTTCTCATCCACATAAGGTTGATCAAAAAGGCCAAGATTGAACTTCATCCGCAATACACGGGCAACTGCCGTATCGAGAACAGCAGATTCAACAAGCCCTTGCCGCACAGCCTTAAGCAAATTTGAACCATAGCCAGTCCCGCTTAAATCAACATCCAATCCCGCATGAATACTTTGCGAAGCAGCATCTTCGCCAGTAGCAGCAGTAGCGTGACCGCCGTTGAGACCCGATATGCTCAATAAATCCGACACAACAAAACCGGTAAATCCCCAGTCTTTACGTAGAACGTCTTTTAACAACCAAGGATTGGCTGAACAAGGAATACCGTCAATACTGTTATATGCAGTCATGACCGACCCAGCGCCTGACTTTACAGCACGCTCAAAAGGCGGAAGGAAATATTGCCTGAGGCTACGCTCGCCAAATGATACGGACTCGCCATTGTGTCCTCCATCTGGAGCAGCGTAGGCGACAAAATGCTTTAATGTACCTATTATTTTATCGCGTTGCCCTAACTTCTCGCCCTGAAAACCACGGATCATTGCAGTTCCCATTTGTCCAATTAGGTAGGGATCCTCACCATAAGTTTCTTCCGTACGTGACCAACGGGGATCTCGCGCTAAATCAAGCACAGGACCGTATCCGTTTTTACCGCCCACTGCATAGGTCTCCTTAGCAATCGTCGATGCCATATCCTGAATCAACTGTGGATTCCAGGTACTCGCTTGCCCAATAGCAGTAGGGAAAACGGTTGCACCAATGGCCATATGTCCGTGTGGCGCCTCCTCAGACAATAATAACGGAATCCCCAGTCGTGTACTATCCACCATATAACGTTGGATCGCATTTGTAGCACGCGCAGCTTCTACCGGGCTCAAACCATTCAATAAGGTTTTCTGTGTCCAAGGATCGGCTCGCAATGTCGCCCACAATAACCCAATATGCTGCTCTTTTGCTGCTTTCCGTAGTTTATTGCTAATCGTTACCTGCTTTCCATCTTTCGTATACATTTCCCAGCCAAGTAATTTACTCAACTGCCCGACCTTCTCCTCCACAGTCATTCTTCCCAATAGATCACTTACCCTCTTTTCGGTAGGTAAAGTACGGTTTTTATACGGAAATTGTTGGGCTTGAAGTTGTGGACAGAGCAATGTTCCCATTGCGGCCAAAAGTAATATACGGACTTTCATAAGTGGATTGTTATTTTTCTATTTCTATGCTTTATCATGGCCCGGATTAGCACATCACTAGGCTATGCAACCGGTTTCCAAAACACTAAATTAACGATTTAGCATCAATAATCAAGTTAAATTTTGATTCCCCTTAGAGCACTTCACGCCACAGACCTGGCTGGTCGGTCTGAATGAGACGCACAAACGGATATTTTTCCAAGAAAGACCGATAAGCCATGCTTCCACTCTTTGCCGCTTGATCGTCATATTCCCCCAAACTATTCATCCAAAAATAAATACCCTGTTTGCGCAGCTGGTCGAGTTCTTCGGTTTCTATAAACGACTCATCAAGATGGACAACCGTCGTTAATTTCATCTTGAGTATAGCCGCTAGGTCAGCTATGCTACGTGCTCTGGGGAACAGCGTAATCGTGGGATTGAGTTTGTAAGTCTTCGGCATGTCTTTGTAATCGTAAAGGAAAAACAGTACTTGGTCTTCCATCCCCTCCTGTTCAATAAGCGTATAAGTTGTCTTCACAAATTCTTTCCGATCCTCCTTAAAATCCAGATCAACAAGGATTTTACCCTTTGCTACACGCAAAGCTTCTGATAAGGTCGGAATCACATGTTCCGATTCTCCTCCATGGGCCTGGGTGCGTAAGTGGAGCTTTTGAAGCTCAGCATAGGTATGTTTGGCGACCTCTCCTTGTCCCGTTGTCGTACGGTTCACTGTTTTATCATGCATCAGCACCAGTACACCGTCTTTGCTGGCCCGTACATCGACCTCTACGACGGAAGCTCCTTGTCGAATGGCCTCTTCAATCGCAGCAATTGAGTTTTCTGGCTGTTTCAAATGAGCGCCCCGGTGCGCTGCAATGTGAACACTTTGTTGATTTAACTTTTTAATCAAATCAGCCGACTGACCATATACCGCTGTTGTCAAACTCACTATCATACTCAGTAAGATAGCAGAAAATAAAATCTTTTTCATTGCTATATAGCTCTTTTTTCAAAACTTCTATTTTTTTGTCATTTCAAAAGAATCAAACAGCTGACCATTCAGCATGTAGCTTGAAAAATACAGCTTATTGTTGTTCAGTTTAATGACCTGATATAGTTGCGTCTGTGAGGTTGCGCGATCCATCCAGCGTTCGGAATCTGACGCATACATTTTCGGTCCGGCGACGGATAAAACGTAAATAGGACGCTTTTTACCAAGCCCTCCACGTGCATAGGTATGATCATGTCCCTGAAGGACCAAATCCACTCCATATTTCTCAAAAATAGGTTTAAAGCGTTCTCTCAAGATGGTATTGTCACGATTTTTAGCCGTAGAGTATACGGGATGGTGCATGACAACAATGTTCCATTTTTTTGGTGATGATGACAACACATTCTCCAGCCATTTTTCCTGCACTGCTGCTGCGGTGGAGTCTAGCATTATCAATTGAGAATTTAGGGAAATGATTCGCAGATCCTGATAATCCAAATAATAAACAGCATCCTGCATGTTCTCAGGGCCATTCTTAGGCAAGTTGAACTGTACTTTCCAATGCGGATCCAATACCAGTTTGCCAAGCGAGTCGCGGCGGTACTCGTGATTCCCAGGTGTTGGGATAGCCGGAATTAGCTGATGTATAAATCCTGCGGCCTCATGCCATTCTGCCCACTCTTCGTCGGCATTCGAGCGATTGATCAGGTCGCCGGCATGAACAATAAAGCGAGCATTCGCTTCCTGTTGAAAAGCACGACGGATGGCACGTGCCCATCGTGACCGTAGGTCATTCTGCGCATCGCCCAAATAGATAAACGAAAAGGCGCCAGAATTCTCCGCAGTTCTGAATTGATTCCAGGAACTCCAAATGGTGCCATCTCCTACCCGATAGGCATAGACGGTTCCGGGTTTCAGGTCACGGAAGGTTACCTGTCCATAGGTATCGGCTTGTTGCCCTTGCTCGAGAGACACTCCTATTCCCTGTACTGAAATCGCTTTTGCTTCAAGTTCAGGATTACGCTGTTCTTCAACAACCTGACCAATAATTTTAGTCTTATCGGCATTGACACGCCACGAAACAGACTGCGTGTGGCTGGGATCATCGGACCAGGTCAATGTAATCCGGTCTGGCTGTTTATACGCGTTGGCGGTCTGGCTTTTTGCTTCAAATAAAGTACAGCAAACGCCGATGACAAGTAGAATATGTTTTATTTTCATTTTTATATTGATTTTATAAGCGATTGAACCGCTTGTTTTACTGACTTTCCATTTTACGATCAGTACTTACCATGGCTTATTAGTTCCTTGTAGTAACCAAGTTTTTGACCATGCACTATTTTCATTATCTGCCTGTGAATATGCTGTCTTTTCAATACGCTTTAAGGCCTCTTCTGCATTTTTTTGATTCACACTCATTTCGGTTTGCATATAAGGCACACGCACAGGAAGTTGTGTACGAATAGCTGCGGGCCCTGCTTTGAGTGCAGGATATCCCGTCCTTCTATAATCAAACCACGATTGTGCGGCAGTAGACCAGCTTGCGATCCATTTTTGTTCAATAATTTGCGCTTGGCTATTTTCAAAAATTACCCCTTTCTGACGGATATAATTGGAATATTCTGTTGCCTTACCCCAACTGGTCAAAGATTCTTGAATGGCACGCTCATAATAGGTTTTAGCTGCCTCAGGCATCTTCCATCCTTTCCAGGCGGCCTCCGCTAAAATGAAATTTACTTCTGAAGCCGAAAGTAGTCTCGCCTTCAATAAACCTCCTTTTGCCGAGCGATAGCTATCATTTAGGTAAGAAACATGTGGATTGATTGAAGTCTGCCCCGGCGTCGGATTAAGGTTGTAAGCCGAGGGATTTTTAGAAACACTTGGCGGCAATCCAACATATTCTTTGTCTGTATCAACAGGTACCCCTTTGACTATGTCAGGCGACACAATACGAACACCGTTGACGATCTTATCTGTCCCTGAGGGTTCACTACTGCGGATCTCAATGGGGATATCAATTTTTCTTGCCCAAACCATTAGACGAGGGTCGCCAAGCTCCTGTAGTCGATCGACCAATGTTGCACACATTTTCATTCGTCTAAAATTACTGCCGCTGGCATCATACAACGTATTGGAAGGCCAGGAATCATTCGCATTATTTCCAACAAAATCCATGAGTACATCATCCGTCGAACTAGTAATTAATGGAAATTTGTCTGTATTGGCAAGCATACTTTCAATACCCTGTTTGGCAAAAGCCGGAGACTTTTCCGAAAGACGCATGTAATACCGCAAAGCTAACGAGTTGGCAAATCGCCGCCATTTAGAAGCCTTACCTCCAAAATACACATCCGCATTGGCTAGCACCTCATAAGAGGCATCAGGCCGCGATAGGATTTCATTAGCCTGTAACAATTCGTCGATTATACCGCTGTAAATAACTTCCTGGCCGTCATATTTCGGAAAATTATATACTGCATCTCCGAGTTCCGCCTTTAACGCGTCGGTATAAGGCGCATCCCCCCAAAGATCACTCACCAGTCCAAATAAATAGGCGCGCATCACCAACGAAACTCCTTTATGGAAATCCAGTCCTAATTTCTCCGCTCGTCTGCGCATAAGCTCATTGTCCCGTAAAAAGCCATAATAAGCATCCCAGCTCAAAATTCCCCCAGTCCATTCATAATCATTATGTGAATTGAACCAGGCATCTAATTGCGTATGCTGCATCACTCCGCCAAGATCTGAGAAACTTAGTTCATTATATTTCTTTGCCGCCCCTGTTAATATTGTTGGCAATAAAAGATTGGGATTTGCATCCTCTTCACTTACCCCATTCGGATTAATATTAAGTTCGGTCAGATCTTTACAAGCTGAAATATTCCATACGATTCCAAGGCCCACTAACGCCATGGTAAAGCGCTTCAACTGATTTTTCATTTATGTCGTGTATTAAAATGTCACATTTACTTTAAATCCAATAGGCATGGACCAAGGGGTAACGTTATAGCGTTCAATCCCCTGCTTGAATCCAATACCAGTTTCCGGCTGAAAGGCCATTTCCGGATCTATACCCACTTTCGCTTTAGTCCATAAAATCAGGTTACGGGTATAAACGCCAACACTACCATTTTCGATCCCAACACGTTTCAGCCATTTTCCCGATAAATCATAGCTAAAGGACAGTTCCCGAAGCTTAATAAAAGAGGCATCAAATGTTGCAGCGTTCATAAAATCCCAAGGATAATTGTCCGAATAAGCGATATATTTTGTTCCCTCGGCGCCTAGATTTTCTGTATACCCTGTTACATTGCCTTTCGTATCATATTGCGCGATAACACCGGGATTAAACACCCCAAAATTTCCAACTAGGCCTCCTACGCTGATAGGATAACCGCCATACTCTTCACCAGGTCCACCAACAATGGGATAGCGGTTTCCTTGCACACGGACAAGATCATTATCAACCAAGTAGTTCCGTAACGTTTCGCCGGTCATTCCATTAGGATTGATCATCTGGTCAAGAAAGCGTTGCGTCGTCAAGTTAGATTCGAAATAGCGATAGGTCTGGGACATGAACTTTCCTCCAAAACGCATATCTGCGGCGATATTCATCGTCCATTTTTTATAGCGAAGACTTGACTGCAGACCCATGGTGAAATCTGGATTGAAATTCCCGATTTTATTGCGGCTATTGTTTATCCTTACCGCCTGCCACGAACCATTTTTATTAAGAATAGGAAAACCATAATAAGGTGATGACTGATCCTCCACAGTCACTAACTTAGAATCGTATAGATCCCCGATCTCTTCCCCCACGTAGGCACGTGCGCCACCGCGGCCGTCGGTCCAAAACGTATAAAATTCTACTCCTTCAGAGAGTTTGTCGATACGAGTACGATTGCGGTGCCAATTGACACCAATATCCCATGTCCAATTTTCCTTGGCAATAGGCCGTCCAGATACTGCCAGTTCAATACCTCGGCTACTCAACAAACCGGCATTGATATTTTTGGAGTTGAAGCCGCTTGAACCCGGAAGCGTTGTCGAAATAATTTGGTTTTTGTTTTCCAGTTTGTAATAGGTTCCCTCAAACTTGAGTCGATTATTCCACATACCCAGATCCAGGCCAAACTCGTAAGATGTTGCAATTTCGGGCTTCAGATTGGGAACCAGAAGTGAACCCGAACGTGTTAGCCGTAATACGTCACCCCAGCTACCAGGGTTGCTCAAGACGTTGGAAAGATTGTAGGGATACGTGTCATTTCCAACACGTGCAATACCTGCTCTCAATTTTGCTAAATTGATTGTTTTCGGTAAAGAAAACACTTGGTTGGCCAGTACACTCAAGGAGGCCGAAGGATAGAAATAGGACCGATTGTTCACAGGTAAGGTACTAGACCAGTCGTTGCGCCCGGTTACATCGAGGTAAACCATATCCCGATAACTTAGATTGATCAGTCCATAAACACTGTTTATGGCTCTTTCAGAAATTGTGCTGTAAAAATCCAGATTGAGTGGACTGATATTAGCCAATGTATAGAGCCCCGGTGTGATGAGTCCAGCGCCATTTTTTGACGTGTTTTGCACCGATTTTCCTCGGTTATAGCGCAGATTTCCACCCAATGAGCCTGTAACCTGAAAAGCATCCAATTTTTTGGTGTAAGTTGTCAGAAAGTCGATATTCTGCTCCATATTCATTAAATTGACAATACCGTATGCCCCTCTCGGTTCGTTGGTGTAACTGTAAGGGATTTTCGTCTCCCTATTTTCCCAATAAATATCTGTTGCATACCGAAGCATTGCAGTCCAGTCTTTTTTGATAGCCCAATCCAACCTCAGGTTGCCAAAGATCCGGTCTCTCGTAAATGCATTGTTCACCCCATAAGCAAGAAAATAGGGATTGTTATGGTTACCGATAGACTGCGAGCGCTGTTGAATCTGTTCCTGTCCCGGCAGCCAATAATCCTGCAAGTCTAGTATATTGATATGTGGAGCAACTTCATAGGCCGCTTGCATCGGATTGGTTCCTCGGTTTCCTGCGGGCCTATTGTTGGCGTTATTTCTACTGGCATCCAATGCTAGTCCCAATGTCAGGCTGTTGCGAAGGCGCATGGTTGAATTAACATTCAAGGTATTTCTGAACAGGTCCGAATTGGGGATAATTCCTTTATTGGCCATATTGGAATAAGAGAAACGATAATCCAGTTTTTCACTTCTGTTGCTCAAGGAAATCCCGTTGGTACTCGTAATCCCTGTTTGAACAAAGTTTTTGATATTATCTGGGTATGCTTTTAATTCGGTCGGGATCGGCTTTCCATTTTCATCAAGGGGGCTATTCCATTGCACAGCTTTATAGCCCTTATCCAGCGCTGGTCCAACCATTACACTCGATTCTTCCTCGATCACCAAATTACCTAGTAGATCACCGGGTCTCCACGGTAAAGTACCACTAGCAAATTTGTTATGCAATTCAATAAATTTATAAGGAATATCAAATACCGTATTACTTGTAACGGCAATTGTCATCTTCTCTGCATTTTTGCCACTTTTGGTGGTGATCAGCACCACGCCATTCCCTGCGCGTGAGCCGTAAAGCGCGGCTGCGCTAGGTCCTTTCAAGATAGAAATATTGTCGATATCTTCGGGATTGATATTGGCAATTGCATTACCATAATCGACTTTATTATCATCACCGATCTGACCGATATTATTTAAACTGTTCATCAAGGGTACACCATCCACTACAAACAGCGGCTGGTTGTCTGTACTCAGCGATGACGCTCCACGAATCACCATATTCACGCTTGAGCCAGTGGGCCCTGTCGCGCTAATCGATACGCCGGGCACTTTACCTGCCATACCAACCAAAAAATTATCGTTATTGACGCGATTGATGTCCTCACCTTTGATTTTACCAACGGAATAACCCAATGAGCGGTCCTGACGTTTGATGCCCAACGCCGTCACAACGACCTCATCCAGCTCGTTGTCATCTTCATTTAAGATCACTTGACGTACAGCTGCTGCACCGGCATCGAGCTTCAGACCAGTCAATTCTTTCAGTTCATAGCCAATGTGGGATATCAGTACATTGTACACGCCCGCAGCCAATTTGATGGTTACTTCACCATCTGCATTAGACAAAGCACTTTCTCCCGTGAGCGGGATACGCACAGAGGCTCCGCGAATTGGCTGTTTGGTGCGATCGACCAACTGTAACTTCAAGTCATACAGCTCTTGTTTATTCCCATTTTTAACAAGTACGACACCTCCTAACACTCTTTTTGATTGAATGTTTGTTCCTTTCAGGATATACGCAAGAACTTCCTCGAAACTCGCATGCTGAAATGTCTTTTGTGCAATTGAAATTCGCTCTAGCTGTAGCATTTTTCTATCATAGCCAATGGCTTGACCTGTTTCTTTTGAAAGCTGTGCTATCGCCTGAGCGGCATTACCATTCAAGAGATGGATATTGATCGTATCCCAATGTGCGGCGCTGCCCCTATCCAGTACCCTGGCCTGGCTGTCGACTACAGCACAAGACACCAAGGAGCAAAGCGCAAGCTTGGTGGCAAGGCCGGTAAGCTTAATTATTTTATACATATATTTGTATGATTGTTTTAAACAAGAATATTCAGGTGCTCACTGGTTGATTTAGCGGTTTGCCAGATGAGCACTTTTCTTGAGCAGATAACGTATGCTGATCTGCTCCTTACAGCTTATTTGTACAAGATTATTTCATTTTTCTCCCTCCTAAATTTGATTTGATGAATATTGCAAACGATAGTCAGCACCTGATCCAATGATTGTACTTGAGGTATCATCAGCGAATAGTTGAATGAATCGGTATTCAGATTGTCGGTAAGTAGAACAGCTCCAAATCGACGATATATCAACTCTTTAAGCTCCTCAAAGCCAACGTCATTCACGACTATGCTGCCCTGTGTCCAAAGATTGATCAATGCCGGATCTTTATCGAAAGTTTCAAAATGATTTTTAGTAAGGCTATACCTGATGGCCTTACCGCGCGTAAGAATATGGTTTTCCCCATTTTTTTCACTTGAAACACGCACACGCCCGGTTTTAACCTCTATAGTGACATGTTTGGTATACATTGATTTATTGACATTGAACGATGTTCCAAGAACGGCAACAGAAACGCCGCCGGTTTCGATCTTAAATGGATGCAAAGTATCCCTTCTGACCCGAAAGAATGCTTCCCCCTGATCTAACAACAATGTTCTATTTGACGCAAAGCTTTTACGGTCGTAGCGGATACGTGTATTTCCGTTTAAAAAGATAGATGTTCCATCTGGTAGCTGAATTTCTCTCAATTCTCCTGCCCTTGTCCCCTTTTCAGTAAGCAATGCAGCTGTTTCTACTTCTTTTCGAGATAGGATCCCTGGGTTACGCTGTAGCAATAGCAGGCTGCAGCTAAACAGTATCAAAGCCGCCGCTGCTGAAGATAGCCAGGTGAATTTTCTGACCGTCTTCTTTTTGGCCTTGAGCGATGGAGCAACTCCCTCCATACGCAGCAATAATTCACGTTTGATCCTATCCCTGTGACTATCATCAGCAAAGGGCTTACTGTCTTCATTTGAGATGGACTCATACCAGTCGTCCACATGTTGCTTCTCCTGGTCGGTCAACTTTCCGCCAAGGTAATCCGTTATGATAAGTTTAAAGCGTTCTAAATCCACCTGCAATAATTTTATACTAATACAGGTCAGAACATCGAAAGTACTTTAATTAAATATGTTGTTTATATTAAATAATGATGAAGAAAACAACTACCGATAAGCAATAAAAATATAGGATCGTGGTCTGCAAATCTTCGCGTTAATTCACGGCGCATGATCTTTTTGGCTTCCGACAGATAGTTTTTAACAGTCTGTTCTGCGAGATTGAGCTCAACGGCAATTTGAGTGATTGAATAATTGTCAGCCCGCATCAAGTAAACGGCCTTCATCAATTTAGGTAGTTTTTCAATCGAATCATCCACAATTGCTTCCAAGGCTTGATACCTAGCAAAAGCGTGACTGTCTAAATTGGAAAATATATCCATTTTCTCCATGGATTTTTCCAATGCTTGTTTTCGAACACGTTCAGTAGCGTAGTAATTTAGAATTTTGTTTTTGAGTGCTTTATGGAGATAGAATTTTATGGAATCGTATTCACTATTGATGAGCAATCGTTTTTCCCAAATATGAATAAAAACTTCCTGCACAAGATCTTTAGCCTGAGCCTCCTCTTGAAGATGCCGATAAGCGACGATGTATAGCCCCTCCCAATACTGCTCAAAGAAATAGGCAAAGGCCATGGGGTCACCTTCTTTAAAGCGCAGCACATGGTGGTTATCAAATTTGGCTTCGGTAGTGTTCACTTGACAAAGATAGCCCCCGTAGATTATCAAAATGTTAATTTATCGGGAAACTTTTACTTGGATCTAATCTGCAATGAACGTTGTAAAAAAACATCCTAATAATTGTTAATAAACATGTTAATACACTCATATAGAATGGCCTTTTTGTTAAAAACATTTATTCTATCTTATTTTACCAAGGTAGTCAACGTTATGGAAGGCAATACAAAAAAAATGTTAATAAGCTTGTTAATTTACTTATAATGAACAGACTTTTTGTTAATAACTACGTTATAGTGAAAAATACTTAAAATTCGGTCAATTGGCCGAGATCAGAAGCTATCATCCAGCTCATTGTCAGCAAAAGATCCAGTTCATTTTACATTTGGTCTTTCCATTGCTTTCATCGGCCACAACGTAAAGACATCCTAAGCACTGCCTGTTCAGGACAGCGCACACGAAAACGATTTCGGGAAAATGTTATTGAGGATGTTTGGTAATACTGTAAATTCACGCTATAGAAATTCATTTTTTCAAATCCAATTAAAACTAAAATCTACTGGCCGCTAATACCACCAAATTAAGACTTGTAATCATGAAAATTCATTTCATTCTATTATGCTCTCTTTTCAGCGTGTTTTTCCAAACGCTACAAGGAAAAGATCTGAACCTATTGACAGGAGCTTTTAAGCTAGAGCACCTGAAAGCCAATATAGGGAATGACAAATCATGGGTGCCCTATCCGTCTTATTCCGATCGGGTAGCCTGGAATAAGCTGACGGCTCCTTTTAGAGACCGCATCATAAAAAAGGGGAACGAGGCTCTGTCCTATCAATGGCAGGTAGTCAAAGCAACCGACTATCTTGAATACGAGCGCTCAGGCAACCGCAGTATAATGGAAAAACCACTGAATGAAAATTGCACCGCGTTGACCAATCTGCTGCTAGCAGAACTTGCTGAGGGAAAAGGACGGTATGTGGATCAAATCCTGAACGGCAGTTGGCAACTGACAGAAATGGCAACATGGTCTCTCTCAGCCCACCTTGGTGCCTTTCAGTCCAGCAAACGGTCGTTGCCGCAAGAGCGCACAGCAGTGGTCGATCTGATGGCCGGTGATATTGGATCTCTTTTGAGCTGGATTCATTATTTCTTTCGCGATACATTCAATCAAATAAATCCAGCAATCAGCATCCGTTTAAAACAACAGATTCAACTACGCATCATACAACCCTACCTAGACCGGAACGATATGTGGTGGCAGGCATTTGAACTTAAAGAAGGACAATTGGTCAATAATTGGAACCCATGGTGCAATTTTAACGTCCTGACAGCCCTACTTTTGGTTGAGGATAATCCCGACATACAACTTGCAGGAATCTATAAAACGATGTCTTCTGTGGATCGCTTCATCAATTATGTCAAGACAGATGGGGCTTGTGAAGAGGGCCCTTCCTATTGGGGGCATGCTGCAGGCAAGCTTTACGATTACCTAAAAATACTTGCATTAGCTACCAAGGGTAAAATCACTATTTTTGATCAACCTATTATTCGTGATATGGGCGAATACATTGCGCAATCCTATATTGGTGGTGATAAATGGGTCGTCAATTTTGCAGATGCCTCTGCCAAAAGTGCCAGCGATCCATTACTGATTTACCGCTACGGAAGGGACGTCAACAGCAGCGAGATGATGCAATTTGCCCGATATATGGAAAGACTTGGTGACAGAAGCTTAAATTTCAAACCCACAAGAGATATTTTCCGTGTCTTCGAAGACCTCCGATGCTATCCGCAGCTGGAAGATATTACAGCTGCCCTCCCACACAACAATTTTAAATGGTATCCCGAAACACAATTCATTTACCTGAAAAAGGCGCCATTTTTCTTTGCTGCGAAAGGTGGTTTCAACAACGAAAGCCACAATCATAATGATGTTGGAAATTTCATTTTGTATCAGGATCAACAGCCATTATTCATTGATGCGGGTGTTGGCACCTATACAAAAAAAACATTTAGTGCCGACAGATACAGCATCTGGACTATGCAGAGTGCGTACCACAACGTTCCGGCGATCAATGGAACGGATCAATCCTTTGGAAAGGAATATAAAGCCGAAAATGTCGTATTTATGCCTGATCAAAATAGATTCCAGCTTGATATTGGAAAAGCTTATCCAAAATCAGCCAACATCACATACTGGAAGAGAAGTTACACACTTTCGCAAAAAGGATTGGATATTCAGGATGAGTTTAAAATTATTGATCCTAAGCAGGCTAATATCATTCATTTTCTGGTTGCACGGGAACCAAAAATAGGGAACGGAGCCATCAGTCTAAAAAATGTAGGCGCAACTTTGTATTTCGATCCTGCACAGTTCACTGCCAGCTTCGATGTCATTCCACAGGAGGACTCCAGGCTGAATCAGGTATGGGGGAAGGAACTTTATCGCATTAAACTCACCGCTAAAAACATCAATCCGACTGATAAATATAGCTTTACAATTCGTCAAGAGAGTTTATAATAAAAGAATCGTGATATTATGTAACTTCATGGAATTATAAGCCGGAAGTGAAAAAAAGTCCTGCATTTGCGGGCCGAAACCGGGCTTTCTAGACAGCATTTTTAATGCTGCTGACACGGGAAATCAATTTTCGGAACAATACGAATAGAGATGAAAACAGATGAAAGAAAAATTGTAGGTACGCTAGCTCATCTTTTGGTAAACGATTCCGATAGCGTTGAAGTGAACACATTTCTGTATTCATTAATCGGTAACCTAAGTAAAAATCGAACTGCGCTTGTGCAATTTGTGAAAAGATGGCAAGATAAAGAAGATGGCTCAGCTATTCTTAGAAAGGATCTTTGGACGGATTTCAAGCAGCTTGTGGGCGGTAATCCTGATCTTGGTATCGCTATGATTGACGGCATTAGGATCAACAACATTGCCGGCTTTTTCGATGAAATCAATACAGTTTACATGTCTTTTGAAAACTGGAAGATAGGAAGTCTAGACGGCTTTGACGATTTACTGTACGGTGGATTTGGCAGGTTTAAAGACGCCGCCTCACATGCTATTGTTTGGAAAGATATTGCCCATAGCAGCGCATCTTTGGGTACCGAAACAACTTTGGCGTATTATCAGCAAAAACTCGGGGCAGGTTCGCCTTTTAATCAAACACATTTTCAAAGGAAACTGGAAGAGCTAAAAGCCGGCCAAGGAGAAACGTATTTTGACATCGTTGCCGAAATCATCCGATCTCATCGCAAGATCACCTGGATCTACAAAGGACATCCTCATAACAAATCATTCTATTTATAAGAACTAAACTTAACATGATGAAGCATCTGATCAGAATAACTTTCCTGCTTATTATATTATTCCATCAAGCTGCGCTAGCGAGTGAACGACTCAAAGTGGCTGTAGCGGGACTTAACCATGACCATGTATTCTTGCTGCTCAATTTATATAAGGATAAAAAAGTGGATATTATTGGTATTGCTGAGTCAAATAAAACGTTATCGAAAAAGATACAAACGCAATATAATCTACCCGCCGCCCTCTTCCATCAAGATTTACACAGTTTATTGGCGCATGTTACACCGGATGCGGTGTTGGCTTACAATCCCACCGATGAGCATATCCATGTGGCAGAGGCCTGCCTCCCGCTGAAAATCCCTGTGATGGTGGAGAAACCCCTCGCAACCACTTTATACGATGCAAAACGGATCGCACATTTATCCAAACAGTTTGAGACTCCCTTTTTGGTAAATTATGAAACGACGTGGTATAAAAGCAATCAGAAACTGAAGGAATTGGTGGACAAAGGTGAAGTTGGACAAATCACACGTATGCTTGTAAAAGACGGACACGAAGGTCCCAAGGAAATAGGATGCAGCGATTACTTTTTGGATTGGCTCACTGATCCGAAAAAAAATGGTGGGGGTGCAATCATGGATTTTGGCTGCTATGGTGCCAATCTCATGACCTGGCTCAAAAATGGCGAAAAACCAATTTCCGTCACAGCATTCACACAACAGTTAAAACCGAAAGTCTATCCTAAGGTCGACGACAACGCCACTATTATTCTTAACTATCGAGATGGCAGTACAGGCATTATCCAAGCTTCCTGGGCTTGGCCATATAGTGTTAAAGATCTGCAGATCTTTGGTACAAAAGCCCAGCTCTATGCCAAAAACGATAAGGAGCTCCTAAAATACACGCAACAAAATGGTCCGCCTACGGATATACCGACGACAATTCCTTACTTTGAGCATCACATTGCTTACCTTGAACAGGTCTTGAAACATAAAATAATCCCAGAAAATGATCTCGGATCAATTAATAATAATGTCGTCGTAGTCGAGATTCTGGAAGCTGCAAAACGATCGGCTACAGCAGGAAAGACCATCGTTCTAAATTAAGCAAGGTCAGTAGACAGCTAATCTACCGACCTTGTGTGTACTATTCAATTAATATCCTGGGTTTTGATACATGCGCGCCGGATCCAGTTTATATTCATCAAAAGGAATTGGATAGTATCGATCTTTTGTGGATATATTGGAGATTTTGGCATTGCCGTAGTCAGCCTGGCTTTTGGTCTTAAAATAAGTCACCAGTTCCTGCGCATTATAATTACGGATCAAATCAAACCAGCGTTGGTTTTCAAATGCCAGTTCCACACGGCGTTCATGCAATATGGCCTCTTTCAAGGTTGGATATTTACTACGATAGCTCGTATTCAGCATAGCTGTTGCATAAGATGGCAACCCTGCACGCTCACGTACTTCATCTAACAGCACAATAGCTTCAGCATCTTTGCCCAAGCGATATTTTGCTTCTGCCAATAACAGCATGACATCGGCGTAACGGATCAAGATCCAATCGTTTCCTCCCCAACCATTGGTACCTGCCCCGTCACTATTATCCCTAAATTTGGTTACAAACCAATCGTTAACTTGCGTATTCGCGGCAAACTTTACGGAGAAATCTTTTCGGATATCGCTTTGTTCGTAATCTTTGACCAAATCGAGTTTTGCCACTTCACCAGCACCCGTCGAATTGTAGCGTGAATTGATGGTCTCCCCCCGCGCTTGGTAGTTACGGGCAATACTTGAACTATAGTTTTGGTCTCCTTGTTTGTACTGAATCTGAAAAACAAGTTCTTTACAACTATTTTTCTTGGTCACATCGAAAACATCGGCATAAGGAATTTCGTTTAGTTTGCCGAAAGTACGCATTTGGTAAGCCGCATTGAGGTACTGCTCTGCTTTCGCAAAATTTTCCGCACTCCCCGATGTCTGCGTAGCGCCCAAAGTCAGATATACTTGTCCCAAAATCGCATTGACGGCCGCTTTAGACGCTCTGCCAATGACATAATCTTTTTGTGTATTGGGAAGATTGCTGGACAATGCCTCGGTCAAATCTTTAATGATCTGCTCGTAAACAATTGATTCTTTCTGCCGAAAAGCCAATTCATTTGCTTGCTCTTTACTTATCACCTGTGTTGTAGCTAATGGAATATCTCCGAATTTACGTACCATGTGGAAATATAATAATGCACGTACAAATTTTGCTTCCGCAATATAACGTCCTTTTAATTCTGCACTAGTAAAGGTCACATCGTCCACATGCGAGATAACAACATTACAGCGACTGATTGCGGCGTACATAGCCGACCAATGTGTCTTGAGGTAGGTATTGCTTGGTAGCAACGAAAAGTCATTGAATTGGAAAGGCTCCCCGGCATTGGATTGATTATCATTACGTCCACTATTATCAGAACGTTCCTCGTTATATAATGTACTCGATTCCCCAAGTGTACTCCCCGAACGAAGTGACTGGTAGAGCCCATTGACGGCCAAAAGCACATCATTTTCCGATTTGAAATAATCATCGATTGTGACAGCATTGGGGTTTTTCTGATTTAAGAAATCTTTGGTACATGAAGACAACGCCAACAAAACAAAGGGTAATATATATCTTTTTTTCATCCTGTTATTTTTTTATTTTTCACCAGTCCATGCAACCCAAGGGTGCTCATAGTACTGCATTTTACTATACTGAAGCTATTAACATAGGTTTTTGCTTAATATTTCCGCTGCACAAATAGCTCCTACATACTGCTATTAAAAAGTGACTTTCACGCCAAGGTTATATGATCTCACCAATGGATAAAGCCCATAATCCACACCCGGAGTCAAATTACCACGCTGATTGTAATCCGGTTCTGGATTGTAGCCTTTGTATTTAGAAATCGTAAATGGATTGTCTACAGTAGCGTAGACTCTTAGCCCAGAAAGCGTTAATTTTTCTACCAAACCTTTGGGAAGATTGTAGCCCAAAGCAATATTTGTCATCCGCAAGAATGAACCGTCCTGCAAATAAAAATCGGAAAGGCGTGTACTGTTACTTTGCGTACCACCACGCGATGCACGGTATACTTTACCATTTCCGGGATTTTGAGCTGAACGGTAACGTTGTGCCACATCTGCATATTGATTGCCGGAGCCTTCCATATTGTAGAGGTAATAATCATAGCCATCCAATACTTTATTTCCTTGGGAACCATTAAATGATGCCCTTAGATCAAAAGCCTTATAGCGCGCATTAAGAGCAAAGCCATAGGTGAAATTAGGATGTGGATTGCCGATCACCCGTTTATCTGCATCATTGACGATACCATTGCCATCTACATCTTCAAAATAGAGATCTCCAGGTTGTAGCGGAGTGGTTGAAGCCGCTGAAGGTGCAACAGTTTTATAATTCTCTTCAGTTGCGACACCCAGAACTTTAAAACCGTAGAACATACCAATTGGACTTCCCTCTTGCGTAATATGCGTTAAGTAAGAGCGTTCAGCACCATTCGTCAAGATGGTAGAAGCCCCGCCAAGATCGAGCACTTTATTTCTGTTTACATTGATATTCCCGCTCAAGCCTAGTTCAAATTCATTTTTACGAATCAGCGTAGCATCAACCTGTAAATCAAAGCCTTTATTCTGCACCTTCGAATTAGGGAGATTGGTCAAGATCGTCGTTGATCCAGATACAGCAGAGAGTGGTTGGTTGAATAATAAATTGAAGGAACGGCTCAGGTAGAAGTTGGTCATAATGTTGAGGCGGCCTTTCAACAAACCGAGATCAAGACCGGCGTTGTATTGCGAGGTTGTTTCCCAGCTCAATTTTGGATCGAGTAGATTGCCTGCCGTATACGAGGTCTCTACTTTATCGCCAAGGATTACACCTGCTGGTGAGTTGATCACGGATATCGCATTGTAATCACCAATATTATTATTTCCACTACGTCCCCAGCTCGCTCTTAGTTTGACTGTCGATTGTTGCCCTAACCAATCCGTATAAAATTCCTCCTTGGAGAGAGTCCAACCAGCTGAAACCGATGGAAAAGTTCCCCATTTACTGTTCGGTCCAAAGCGCGATGAACCGTCTGTACGAATGGATGCCGAAAGGAAATATTTCGAATCGAAGCTGTAATTTACGCGGCTAAAATAAGACTGGAGCGTGGTGATGCGTTTGAACGTATCGTCTTTTAGCAATTGGAAATTAGAAGGATCAGCACCCTTGTCGGTAATTTCACCTATAGCATTATTATTAAAACCGTTGGCTCTCACACCTTGATAATCGTAATCTGTTCGTTGAGCCGAATAACCTAATAATGCGGATACCTGGTGTTTACCACCAAAGGTTTTGTTGTAGTTTAACGTTGTTTCCAGCAATTTGTCCAATTCACTTTTTGTCTTGGCATCTGCATAGGCCGCAGAAATTGCCTGCGGTGAAAACGGTTTGTTGTTTCCATCGGATATACTTGTCGGACGGAAATAATTATACTTCTCGTCATAAGTAGACAGTCCACCGTTTACTTTGAGATTTAGGCCATCGATAATGGAAAAATCAGCAAAAGCATTGTATAAACCACGCTTTCCACGACGGTTATTTTTAATCTCAGTGACATAAGCCAATGGGTTTTCTGGATTCTGGATACCATAATTATTGGCAGAAAGATCGGCCATCAGATATTTAGCATAAGTCCCATCTTCATTATAAACAGGTAACGTCGGCAGATAGATCAAAGCCGCCATGGATGGACTTCTATCGTAACGTCCGGTAGTTACCTCATTATTGTCGTTATACGTGAACGATACATTAGCGCCAACGGTCAGTCTTTTACTCACTTTGCTATCGATATTGGCCCGGAAATTAAAGACTTTCTGATCCGTACCAAGCATGATACCCTGCTGATTCTGATAAGATCCACTTAGGAAATAGCGATTTTTTTCGTTACCGCCATATGTAGAGAGATTATGACGTTGGAAAGGTGCATTACGGTATAGCGCATCCTGCCAATCCGTATCGTATTTCGCTTTTTTTGCTGTACCAGACGCAAAGTCATAGTAATCTTCAGGAATACTTACTGAGCCAGCATTTCCAACATTGGCGATACGTGTTTTATTATCATCAAAGCGCCTACTGTCGCTCCAGGCGATCCCTTTCGTGGCCAACAGGTCTCTATAGGAATTGTTACGACCATCAATCAGCAGATCAATAAACTGTTCTGAATTTAGAACATCAATTTTCTTGGAAAGCTGACCAAAGCCACCCAATACTTCGTAGTCTACATTACTTTTACCTTCCTTGCCACGCTTGGTTGTGATCAATACAACACCGCCGGCGCCACGCGAGCCATAGATGGCTGCAGAAGCAGCATCCTTTAGCACATCGATAGATTCAATATCATTGGGGTTGATATTCAAATTGTTTCCTGCAGGATAGCCATCAATAACGTACAGTGGATCCGAACCAGCGTTGATCGATCCCATACCGCGGACACGCATTTTGGTACCATCGTATGGGGCACCACTTGTCTGCATGACTTGTACACCTGCTACCTTACCAACCAACGCCTGGGATAACTTTGGTGCGCTCAAATTGAGTTCCTCGGCCTTAACGCTAGCGATCGCGCCAGTAACATCCGACTTTCTGATTCGCTGATATCCGATAGAGATGGTCACCTCTTCCAGTGTGTTTTCATCGGTCTGTAAGGAAAATATCTGCCCATTGGATTGGGTAACAGCTTGCACAAGTCTGCTATACCCAATAAAGGAAATACTTAGGTTGTCGCCCATTTCGGCTTCGATCTGAAAATTTCCTTTTTCGTCAGACTGAACAGATCTTTTACTTTTCAAATTTTGGACGGTTGCTCCAGCGACAGCACGTCCTTGGGCGTCGACGACACGACCTTTTACGATTCCCTGTACATGCGTAAATTGCGATGAGGTTAGTGTGAGTGGTTTGGCTTGAACAGCTGGTGAGCTTGCTGCGATAGCACATAACAAACAAAAGACATTGTCGGCTTTAAATTTCATAAGTAGCGCATTTGATTTATGGGTACAAGATTACAAATGCTATATGAAGGCAGGGTCAATAAAACATTAACAGTTTTTAACTAAACCGGGTTAGCAAACTACGAAAGCTTAACAAAAGGATAACAATACACCTAGCATTTATTGCTTAGGCTTCCTGCTAACAAAACTATAAATCCATAAAATCAGAAGATATAAAGTAGCCGCAAAAAGAATATTGCCGATCAAATTTAGAGGTTCAAACTCATGGTATCCGACCTGCTCATTAAGATCAGGGCTATAGCCGCTTCCCTCCCTATAGAATATCCATGGAAACCCTACTGTTAAATTGCCATCGACATCCAGTTCATTCTGATAGAAACAAACTGTCATAATAGCAAAAACACCAATAGTACCAACAAGCACTTTGAATAATGCTGGTACTATTGATGTTTTATGTTGTTCAGGTTTTGCGTGCATGATTAAATATAGCAATTCATTTTGATTGCATGTTATAATCACTATAGGTACCTTGGTATTGACTAGCTCGTTCTACACATTTTGATCGTCGTATTTTACAAGGTTGATCAAACTTAACATAGCGTTATACTATATCCTTCCCTTCATCTCCTTTCATGATAAGATGGATGCGGTCCTCTAAAACTCTTTTATGCCAAGCATCCAATAGCGATCTTGTTTTTCCGACAAGGTCTCCCCCCTCATTCGTCTCCATCATTTTCACCCACTCTTCTGCAAATTCCCCATATTCAACGATACTATTTTCGGACTGCGTATATTGGATCAAATATTCCATCGCAAATACATTAGCCCAACGGTCGGGGTGTATTGGATCACACATATACTCAGCAATGTCAATCTTATCAATAAATTCCTGTACAACTTCTTCCGGTGTGAAATTGAACAGGTCGCAAAATTGCTTAAATGCTGGCGTTAATTTAATATTTTCTAATGTTTTCATATTTATTCATTTAAAAAGTCATTAATGGCTTCATCCATATCGTACCTGTCTAACCACTTTGATGCAAGTCCTCCTTTATAAAAAGACAAGTAGCTTTCCACAATTCATTTATAACTCAAACTCTTCATCTTTAGATTCCAAAATACGATCGAGCCAGGCCTCATACAGCGCTATTCTTTTATCGAGGTCGCGATAAAAAAAATAGCGTTTATTGAGTTCCTGTAAATCCATAATAAATCGTTTAAAAAAAGGCGTATGGCGATATTCCCAATCAATAAGATCTCCATAACCATCATGGACACGATGAATAAGTCCCAAAACTGGATTATAGGTAGCTTTATCCAAGTGCATTGTTGCTAAAAAGTCGGGTGTAGATACCTGTTGCATCATGGTGTTGATATAATGCGCTGGATGAACACCATTTATCAGGCAAGTCAGCAGAAAACCCTTACTCAATTTAAAGGATATGTTTTCGTTTAAATAGATGCGGTCTTTAAGCCGCACTTTTGTAGCAAAAAAGTCATAGATCTGTGCAGTGATCATACGGCCTTTATTTCTGCGCTCGCCCGTGCTATAATTTCTATTGATTGCCAATTTTACCTGACGTCGCAATAATTTCACCACCATTTCCTTTTCGTTCTTTTCGAATTCAATTTTTAAAGGATTATCGACTTTAGGAATTTTATCGTTGACATAACGTACGGCTCTAGTGGCAATATTGTAGCTTGAATTATCTGTAAAATTTTGATCTATAAAAGAGTAATGATCTAGAAACAATTGAATAAAAGCTGGTGCAGCGATGCCAAAAAGCTCGCATATTAACCGAAAATTTCGCGGTACCTCTAAAGGTACTCCAGTAATATCTTCCATATTTTTTTTATTTATGTTCAATATAGCGGAAGCCAAAACTTTTGGCTTTAGTTTTCCGCAGCGGTGCGCTTCCCTTCTTTCCTACCAACACCACCAGTTCCCGCATCAAGCTTTTCACGCGGATATTTTCTTCCAGGTATTTTTCCGTATAGCGCCAAAGTTCAAGCGGCGTTCTGTATTTCTTAAAATAATCTTTTTGGATAAGCTTATCCAAAAGGAGTTCCACGGCCATGCAATCACTTGTATACTGTTCAACTTGTGCTGGATCTTCGGGGCTGATTTCTTCCATTAACTGGAAAAAAGTTATGGTTTCTACGGCATTGATAAAATATTCCATTTGGTAGTGGCGGATACCTTTTTCTTCCCAAATCGAGAACTCAAACTGATAGCTGATTTTATTATCAAATTTACTGATATCTACTTTCCTAATGTTGAAAACCCAATTCAGGTGGACCATAACTTCAAGATTTCCGGCCGGTATTTTGAGTTCTTCCATTTCCTTAACGTAGGTTTCCTTTTGTCCCATTAAGAAAGCCATTTCTTCACGAGTAAATCCGAAGCTGATCCGATTTAATATCAGGAGATAAATAATCCCCGCATAGTACATAGAAAATTCTGCACGAAATCTCTCTCTGCCAATATCATTAATTAAATTTTGCATGCTCCTCCTTTCTATCGACCGGATAAAAAGAATACCTTCCTTCCACATTTCTGACGACCAACCTGTTTTGCTGAATGAGTCCATACAGCACATTTTTCAAATGCCTTGGATAAATCTGGAGATGAACCTGTCCCGTTTCCTTAACTTTCCGAAACAGTTGCCAAGGAGCTGCACCATGCACAAAGAATTCCAGATCCAATAGCCCTTCAATCTTTTGGCGTACATGTAACATCGCATCCGATTCATGCTGGATATCTTTTTCAGCTTTCCATTCCTCAAATTGCAATGCAATTGAAGACTTTTTTTGCGAGACAAACTGCCAAGGAATTTCGATAGAATAATGCCACCTGACCTCGTCCTCTTCAATATGAAGACGGACGAGACGTTCTTCGGTAGCTTCATATCTTTCGCGATGGAATTCCATCGGTTCAATGCATGAGCTCATGTATATTCGATCCAGTGAGATCGATTCCTGAGCCAAAAAACTTCGCACCTGATACATTTTTTCAAAGTCTAAATACGCGTGATCAGGTCTACCAACCAAGAACGACAGTTCTTCAGGTCTCCAGCCCTTTTCTATCCTCCGTTTTAGATAGGTGTACCATAGTTGAAAGTCGTGCGAATACATCATTCCCCCATAGGATGCTTTTTGTGGAGATACTTTTTTGATCATTATAGTGTACAATTGGTTATTCAAATAATTTAAGCAGCTCATCTTTACTGATCGATTTCATTAGATTAGCCTCATCTAAAATCAGTCCTTCGGATATTCGTTTTTTACTTTCTTGAAGGGCTAAGATGTGCTCCTCAACGGAATCCCGACAAACAATCTTATAAGCCATCACATGCTTTTCTTGCCCTATTCGATAACAACGATCTATCGCCTGTGCTTCGGCAGCAGGATTCCACCAGGGGTCTAAAATATAGACATAGTCGGCAGCCGTTAGATTTAAGCCGGTTCCTCCCGCTTTAAGGCTAATGAGAAACACACGGCATTCGTCCTCGTTCTGAAATCTTTCGACCGCATTTTGCCGCTGATCTTGATTCATCTTACCATCAAGGTAGACATAAGCTATTCCCTTATTTTCGATTCGTTGAGCCACCAGCTTAAGCATGGAAGTATACGCCGAAAAGAGAAGAATCTTATGATTTGGAGCTACTTCATCCATGATCTCATCAATAAAATCCAATTTAATAGATTCATGACCGAAGCCGCCATCTTTCATCAGAATGGGCGAGTTGCAAAGCTGCCGTAGTTTTTGCAGGGCCTCAATCGCCAAAAATTTGGATTTCGTGGAGTCAGCGCTATTCAGATTACTTTCAATCTCCCCCTTGAATATCTTTCTGACCTTATCGTATATCTTTCTTTGCTCCGGAAGCATATCCATATACAGAATTGTTTCGGTCTTTTCAGGAAGGTCCAAAGCAACCTGTTTTTTTGTACGCCGAAGGACAAAAGGTTGGATCATCTTTTGGAGGCCAAGGACAGTTTCTTGCGCTGTATTTTCATCTTTGATCCCCCGATAGGTATTATTAAAATTGCCATAAGTTCCAAAAAAACCCGGGTTGACCATACTCATTTGTGCATAGATATCCTCCACGCCATTTTCAATAGGTGTTCCTGTCATCGCTATGCGATAGCAGGATTTTAGCTCAGTGAGCGATCTAAATCTTTTTGAATTACGATTTTTTATCGCCTGCGACTCATCTAAAATCATGTAACTAAAGGACTGGGATTTAAGAAAATCAAGCTCCATCATAACTGTTCCATAGGTCGTAATCAAGATGGATTCGTTCTCTATTTCTGTGATTTCCCTCCTTTTTTGTCCATGATAAATAGCTGTCCGACGATTTGGGGAAAATTTCTTAAATTCTGCCAGCCAATTGAATAGCAGGGAATTGGGTACAATAATAATTGAGGGGGCTGCTTTTGGATTATTTTGATAGAAATATTCCAAAAGCGTTATTGCCTGTAAGGTTTTCCCTAATCCCATATCATCAGCCAAGATACCGCCCCATTGAAAATCGCTTAAGAATACCATCCAGCTAAATCCTGCCTGTTGGTAAGGGCGCAACTCTGCCTGGATCTCTTTCGGAACATCCAACAGGGCTATTTCATCCGTATCCAACAGTTTCTTTCGACGTTCAGCTAGGCTATTTTGAATAATACGGGGATCAATTCGATCCAGCCGTGTTTGGAAAGATAGCAATTGGGCTGAAGTGAGTTTAAGACAGTCGGTTTCAACCAGCGCATACTTAAACAGGACATCAAATAATGCTTTATCTGAGGCTTTAATATATCCGAAAGATTTATCTGCCAATTGGATGCTACTGTAGTCGTTTATGATCTTTTCTTCAAACTCTCCCGGTAAATAGGTCGTTGTTCCAAATTTGAAAATCATGTAAATGGAAAATACATTATTGTCCTGACGAATATCCAATACTTCCCATTTCAGTTGGTGTGGCAGCAAATAAGCTCCCTTTGAAATATTGTTCAGAATAGTTTTGTACCCCTTGCTCTTACATTTTTTTATAAATTCATACAGTCTATTTCTGTTGCTATGCGCCTGCCATTCCAAGCGCTTAACCATTCTATTGGTGCAGCTTTTCAAATTTGGCAACTGAGCTTCAATAAAGGTATTAAACTCATGCTCGCCAACAAGATCTCGCTCAGTATACAGGCAGGTTCCATTTTCCGGTTTTAAAATCAAGTTTCCTCCATATGGAATTACATATTCTTCCTTTTCACTCAGCGTAGCTTTCAATTCGAAATTTAAATGATCATCGTCGTCTTTCTCCACCACAACCTTAAATTGAGGCACATGATGAGCGGTATTAAAAATAAAAACTGTATCCTTTTTTAAAGGTTCAAGGTCTATATGAAGGGATGTTGACAATGGAATCAACATACGTGTAAAGAAGTCTTCATAGTCCCGCTTTAACACCGTTATTTTAGTAGAAATACTGTAAAAGAAACGTAATAGAAACTCCTTTTGAAGATTATCAACAAAAAGACACTCATCTTCATTTAGATTGATAAAGAAGAAATTGGACCGACATTCGGATGTATAGTCTTTCAACTCCTCTCCTTTGTAGACAAGAATTAACGATAGAAGCAGGTGATCGCTGCCTTCTTTCAAATGAAATTTCAGACTAAGATCATCGCCCGCCAAAATCACATTCCGATACGTTGTACGATATTTGGATGGATATTTGAAGTTTTCAATTGTAGTTTTAAAATTATTTCTATCGACAAAAGCAACACGTAATCTTTGATCCGATTTTCCTTCCAAAAGTTTACGCCAAGCACTGATGATAATATCCTTCTCCACACGATCAGCGTCATTTCGCATCTCATCTTTTTCCCTATCCCCTAATTGTCTTTGTGGACTTTTGGAAAAAGCTAAAATCTTACGACATAAATCGATTTTTAAAACATCACTATCAGCAAAATTCGCCAACTTATTACCAAATTCTCCTAAATAATTTATCTTACTGTTTATTTCAAAAGGTATTAAAAAGGGTAGTCCGTCCACCTGACGCTCTCTAGGAATAACATACATAAAATTCGGAAAAGGCGCCTCATGCTGTTCCATCCATCGGTTTTCAGATGCTGCATCTAGCAATTCCGATTCAAGCTCCTGGTGGTCGAAATAATTATATACCTGACCAAATTGATTATGATTTTCAATACAAACCTTGTCCTTGCGGTAATATAGCCTAGAAATACCCAATTGAAAGTACTTATGCTGACTTTCGGGTAGGATGGCAATATCTTTTGCATATAAATCATGTAAGAATTTATTACTGACTAAAAACTTACGATAAAGTCCAATAATTACATAATCACACAGACTATCATGACGCTTTTTACAATCGCACTTAACCTTCAATCCGATTTCTCGGATCTCGAGATCAATTTTGAGATTTTTGTTTTTATAATTTCCGTCTCTTCTTAGAGAAAATGGCCATTTAAACTTGTTGACTTTGATTATCCTAACGCTGTAACTATAAAGCTGAAAATCCGTCAGTGGTATTTCTCCTTTATAGCGCTTAAGAAAGTAGTCTGATGAAATATAAAGATCCTCTTGGTTTTCCCAAGGAATAATAAAGCTATTCTTCTCTTTGTCAGGTATAATCGGAACAACATCTGTTACTAACTCCAGATTTTCAACACTATTTTCCATAAATCCTCCTTTATTGTTTATTGGACTTAACCTCCGATTTCAACTCCATATACCGTATGCTCTGATCGCAGAGATCGACAAAGAAATCCGTAATTTCCTTCGCTTTTGACTTAAAGTAGTCCATATCAAGCTGAGCCAATTGTGCAGGAAGCTCATAGACCCGCCCTTTCATGTGTTTTAACAGCTCTGCATTCAATATTTCCTCCACCTCACTTCTTATTGTAAAAAATTCTTTCACCTTTTTATCACAGATACAGGTCCAGTCCACCAGATCGGCTATAGTCACATTCATTGGGGCATAACCGACCCGTAGGTAGAGATAACTGTATAGTCCAATTGATGTCAATTGATTTAAAAATAATACAGCCAATTGTGGACTAGCAAGTCCTTCAAAAGCAAATACACCCAGCAGATCCTGCATGAGTTTTGAATTGCGTGTCCATGAAATAGATGTCTTAAACAATGTATCATGCCAATTGATCGGAGAAACGGAATACCTCGGTTTATAACTCGGACGACGGTAAACAACAACAGATTCATTCCAGATGGTATGTGAGAAACGGCTGCCTAGATCCAGTTTTGTTGCCAGGAAATCTGTACTCAGAAAAGCTACAATTGCAGTAACTCTACCATAAACGATTTTTCGAAAATGACAGTGACCTATTTTCTTTTTTATTACTGCAAGGTATATTTCTGCCTTTTCATTTTCCACCGCAGGAAAATGAAAAAGTCCTTTCCCATGTGCATCGCTGACGTAATAATTGAGCAGCATCATTTGTTCGGGATTATTCTCCTGACGAATTTGAGCCAGCACATGAAGTATATCTGTCTCATACCGCTCCGGCCAAGGAAATGCATGAAACTGCGAGGCCGTAGTACTCGATAATGTAGTCTCCTTCGCCCCCAGATTACCTGCTACAACTTCGACGTTTTTATTTACGACTTTTTGTTGCTCTTTTGCCAACAATTTTTCATAGCCCGTTTTAAGGCCTTCCATAAAACTCAAGTACAGCTGTTCAATCGTATGAAGAACAAACTTGCAATGCTCATAAAGCCAGGAGGCATCAAAGGCGGAGATTTCGAGATCCTTGTTTTGTTTCACCGCATCAAAGGCACTGTCCAATAATCTAAAACGTTTCTTTTCTTCCTCATCCTTTCCGACAAGGGACTCCCTTAACATGGAAAAATGCTCATTGACGCTTTTAATTCTGTTATTAACATGATGTACATTATTGGCTTTTCCGTCAATCATTAGCTGTAAAAAACGCAAGTGGTTTTCCATACTTTGATGTAACATAAATATAGCCCTTTGATAGTTGCCCTGTTGACCAAATGTTTCAGCCCCCTGTAGGAATCCCGCTGAAATAGGCAAGAGCTTCTGGTAATATTCATCAGCTATTTCTAGAACACTTTTTAGTTCTTTCGCCTGAAGGGGTGGGTTCTTTTTGTTACTAGCCTGATGAACAGTATTTTCAGGTAGGGAGGCATAGGAATAATACAGACTACCCACTTTGACTTTACTGAGCATTTCAGCAATTGGAACCAGCTCAAAGGAAATATTCTTCTGGTCCATTAAACATAATTCCACAATAGGCTTTAATACCTTCGGTGAAAGCCCGCTCACATGCTTGAGCGCAAGAAGCAAATGATAATGATCCTGACCGAGAAACTGATATTTAAAAAGATAGGCACGATCGAGATCCATACGCTGAGAAAGCCGATCGATAATTAATTGGCTATTAATTTCCATACTAAATGATTTAAGATTAAAAATTTGGCACAATAAATTACTCCAACAGATCAGACTGTTACAGATCATTATTGCAAATAATCAATACTTTATTGTAAAAAAACAGTATTACAACCAAGGAGACTAAAGAGGGGTTAACACATTACTACATATAGACGTTCGCCCCTTGGCTTTTCAGGAAATACCAGCATTTAAATCAACATGTATTCAAATCATTCATTTAGCGAAAAAGTGTTTCACCGTCGCTGGCAATATAGACAGAGAAAACACTTTGTTTTCCCATTAAAAGAAAAACAAAATAGAATACATTAATATAGTTTATATATACAAATATATAAATAAACAAAACCAAATCAAAATATTATTTATCATTAAAATTTTAAATAAAGGATACCAGCCTGTACATAGACAGATGACCATTTATTTCTAGCTTTTACAAATTATAAATTTATGCTGCGAATTGTAAACAACTCACGAACCAATTATATATTTCTATTATTTTTAGGCTATTCAATTTTTAAGCTATCAGAAAATACGCTATTTCTTAAATTGCATTAATTTTAACAACAATATCCATGACCAATACCAAATTATTCCTCATCTTTTGTCTTGTTTTCTTTGTTCGACCAATATATGGTCAAACCACCTGCAACTGCTCACAGGCACTTAAGCAATTAATTGTAAAAATAGAGAGCGAGTACCCCGGTTTTCCAGAAAAAACCAAGCAGAATAAGGACCTGTACCAAGTTAAAAAAAATATATTGACAAAGAAAAGCTTGCTGGTTTCAAATTGGACCTGCATGCAACTTTTGCAGGAATATCTTGACTTCTTCCACGATGAACACATTGTCTTAGATGATCTTTCCAAAAAGAAAAATGCTCCACAGACAAGTACCGAAAACCCAAAGGTAGAACCAGAAGAGGAAATAAGTTCAAAATCGATCAGTCCCGATATATTTTATATTAAGATCTCAAGCTTCGGGTACGAAAACATAGCCCCTTTCAAAGAGCTGATCGAAAAAAACAAAGAAAAGATCGAAAGCAGTAAAGGACTTATTATAGATGTACGAAACAACGGTGGTGGAACGGACGATGTATACCAGCCGCTGTTGCCTTACATCTTAACTAATCCCATCCGAATTATGAGTGTTGAGTTTTTTGCGACACAGACCTTAATCAATGGTTTGCGTGATTATGCCATCAAGAATATCAAGCAGGATTCTCTGAATGAAGTAAAAAGAATTGACGAAGATCTTCGGGAATACAGGGAGAATATCGGAAAATTTGTACTGTATGGTGACAAGAAGGTAATCATAGATACGATTGCTATTAATAAAAAAAGTCCGCAGCAGGTCATTATCCTAGCCAATAGAAATGTAGCCAGTTCAGCAGAGAATTTTTTATTCAGTTCCCGCCAGAGCAAAAAAGTAAAAATCATGGGAACCCCGAGCATGGGCGCCCTTGACTATGGCTCTATACGTGAATTCAAATTTGGTTGCGACAACTACCAGCTCCTTTTGCCGACCTACCGATCTACCCGTTTACCGCAATATCCGATTGACAATATAGGTATACAGCCCGATATCTATATGGATGAATCCATTTCAGACTGGATCGATTTTGCGGTGCGTTACATCAATGAATAATCAATAATTGCGATAAGGTATAACGTTGGCGAGTATGAAAAATATCTTAAAAATGGGAATAATAAGTGCTTTGATAGGTCTGCTCTTTTCCTGCAAAGAGCAAGTGAGTCCTTTGTCTGAAGATTACTACAAAAAGAGCGGTGCGATTTATTTTATACCGGGCGGAAACGGCTTTGAACGAGGCTCGAGAAAGATGGTTGCAGATCTGGCAAGTTTTGCTGTGATCAAAGAGGTCTATGCCCGCGATAAAGATCGCGTCTATTTTATGGGGTGCCCGCAAGAGCTGGTCGATGTAAAGACCTTTCAACTGAAAAACAACATTCCAATCGATCAGGAGCATGTATTCAAGTTTGAAGGTTTTGCTTCGGCTACTTCATCTTGTAGCCAAAATCAGCTCACCATTATCGAAGGTGCCGATCCTGCGACTTATAAAACGTTATATCATAAACTTCCAGCACTAGCTAAAGATAAAGCACATTACTTTTATAGGTATCAACCGCTGAACGTCGACTATGCTTCATTCAACGTAGTTAACAGTAATTTTGTAAAAGATAAAAATCAGCTTTTCGTAGTAACAGACAAAGCGATTCTTCCGCTCCACTATAAAACAGAGAACGTTAAGTCTCTCAATATAGCCTATCTACTACTGAATGACCGAATACTGCTCTACTACGAGCCTTATCAAAACATCGGTATACTGGAGATCGAACTTCCCTCGTCAAACAACATAAAATTCCTTAATGATAAGACAGTAATCATTGACCAATTGGTGATTATCTCGGGTAAGCAATTTGAATATGCAGCGGTCGATGCCGAAAGTTTCGAGCTATTGGAAGGGGCAAATGGAAAAGTCCTTTGGTCGCGCGACAAAAATCATGTCTATTACGAGCAACGATTATTTGCTGAAGCAGATCCGAAAACCTTCGAGGTTCTCAAGTTCGCTGTAGCAAAAGACGCGAACCACATTTTCATTGGAAATAAAATATTCAATGGCCCTGATGTAAAAAGCTTCAGAAAGGTTGATAAGTCGCGAGTAAACCATGATTTCGAAGATGACCTAGGCAACAAATACTGGTACCAAACCGACAAAGGGGAGGTTATTTTGGTTCCGGTTACTAAAAAGTGATCACACTAATCGGCTCAACAATAAGCAAAATTTGAGCCGATTAACCAATTTAATCGGCTCAACCCCAAAATTAGCGCTGCTCCTTCCCGATATCATCTGTCCAATGAACGGTCAATATTACACGCCAACAGGCTATAACTTACAATATGCGGTATTCTATTTCACTTTCATTACACTAAATCTTCCCTGATTGCCGCCAAGATAATCACTGAAATCGGCTATTTTTCTAAAGCTTGTTTTCCACTACTTTAGCTTCGAAACCAACGCGTTTCAGCGCGTGTACGATTCGCATTCGGCTCGATCAACGAGAGCAATTGCAATAACATGCGAGCTGCAAACAAGTAGGTCCAATTTATAGAAAAAAAAGGATGATCAAATCATTATTGCTAAGTATAACAGCTATGCTATGTATCACAGCATGTGCACAGGAATCCGCCATAATCACAAAAAATGACCGGGTTAAATGGATTCCCTATCAAACCAAAAACAAGCAGTTTGTCTATGTCGACAGCGCATTCCATAAGAAGCTATCCCAAGAGTTCCATTGGGCTCAGCCTTTCACGTCCACAGGATATGCACTGGTAGCCAATGAAAAGGATCAAACGGGGATCATTAACAGCAAAGGTGAATTTATCGAACATTATTCCGACGCAGATTTACAGCTCTTAGAGCTCGAACAGCTGACTCTCGTAATGAAACGCCAGGAATATGAAAAGAATTTACCCTTTTGGAAGTGGGACTGGAATATCCTAAGCAGCTATATCAAGAAAACAGGCACCTATGTAAAACTAGAAATACGGGTATTGGAAAGTAATCAGGTTCTGTTAAAGAAAGACATTCCTTACGATGAAAACGAATATAATCTTGCGGCTTACCCCTTAGACGATAAGCATCTGATCCTCAATGGAAACCTATATCTACTAAAAGATCAAAAACTTAAGAAAATAGAAGAACACATTGAAGTGCCCTTGGAAAACGGACGTTATATTCCAGCATCAACAAACAGTTTTGCCATCCTTGATATCAAAAGCAAAAAACCGGTTTTATCCGCTTTGACAGGCATAGACAAAATAGACCTTCTTTGGAAAAATGAGGCCATACAGCTCGATTCCATCAACCAGGAGCGCTACAGCCCAACAATCCCCAAACTACTAAAGGACAATAATACAGGGAGTATATATGCCTTTCCACAATACGACAAAGCTTTTCCAAAACAAATTAGACAAGCCAACGCGACACAGATTGCCTTTCTAAAAGAAATATCCTTAGTTTATTCGGTGACTAATTCGCCTTATTTTATTCTGGGCAGATTTAACTACGAGCATGCGATCTGGGCTTATGATTGGTTATATATAGATAAAGATGGCAACTTATTGGACACCATCAAAGCCCCGAATTTCTATATCCTAGATCAGGTGGGTAATTTGGTCTGGCCAGACAAACACATGTTACTCACCTCGAATGCCATGAAAAAGAATTGGAAGACCGGAAAAATAAAATATGTCGATTCATCAGAAGATCTTTATTTAATTGATGTAAAACGAGGTGATCTAGAACCCACAAAAGGCCTATGGAATTCAAGTACAAAGACTTGGGATATAAACCCCGATTTCGAACATATCGAAACCTTAGATGGTAAACGACAAATCTTTGCATTACAGGACCATAAAGATGGTCGCTGTACTTTATACAACAACAAGACAAAACAACGAATCGGCAACAAAAGCTACATGACCATCAATCCCAACGGGTGGGTACAACATAAAAATGAGCGCAATCGGGACGAAGGCTATTTTATTGACATTGCTACGGGCAAGGAATATAAAGAATAAAAATATACCGCTCAATCTCAGCAAAAATTACCAAGATCAATTTATACCAGACAACATATATGCTTTAAGATTTATTAACCTTAAAGGAATACTGAGTTAGTAGCTTTGTCCAACTAAAACTGATCTTGTGAGCGAATTACTGATAGCATCATTGAAGCAGGGTGATCACTTTGCCATGGAACAGATTTTTAATTTGTACTGGGAAGCCATATTTGATGCCGCTTTTAAGAAAATAGGTGACGAAAATGTCGCTCAAGACATCACTCAGGAAATTTTTATCTCCTTGTGGGAAAATCGTGAACAAGTCATCATATCTGGCGGTTTGGCAGCCTATCTGCATGGTGCAGTAAAATTTAAAGTCATCAACCATTTTCGGAGTACGACGGTTAAAGGTGGTCATAAAGCCGAACTAGCATCTTTAATGAACCAGCAATATGCAGATTCAGCCGATGACCTGCTGATCCTTAAAGATGCACAGCAAAAAGTTGAAGAAGCTTTAACGCAACTTCCCGAACGTATGCGATTGGTCGTCACCATGCGCCGAAAGCAAGAAAAATCGATCAAAGAAATTGCCAGCGAGCTGAATGTCTCCGTACAAACTGTTAAAAACCAGCTTACCTCAGCTATGAAACTGCTCAAAAAAAGTCTTTCTTAACTAGCCTTTCGATCTTTTTTCATTAGTTAACAATAAATTCATATACTCCTAACATTTTCAGCTAGTACCATCTCCCATTTGAAGTGACATGTATTCAAATGACAGAAGAAAAAGCAAAGCAATTACTGCAAAGGTATTTAAATGGAGAGGCTACCGCCGCTGAAATCAGACAAGTTGAAGATTGGTATGCTCAACTGGATAATACTGACAAAAAAATCCCGCAGGAACGCAAAACCGCACTGCGTCAGCAATTGCTGAGCAACATCCAATCAGCCACTTCAGAAAATAAAAGTAAACGGCTTTCGCTGCGCTATTCTTCCCTTTTCAAAATTGCAGCTACTATTTTAATGATTGTTTCGGCAGGACTCGTTTATTGGACAGTGAACAATCAACCTATCGCAGCCTCTACACAGCTCGTCACGACGACCCTTGCAGATGAACATAAAAAGATTGTATTGGCAGATGGTTCGATAATTAACCTGGAACCCTCTTCAAAAATCAGCTATCCAAGTAAATTCGAGGGAAATATCCGTGAAATAGCACTGACTGAAGGGGAAGCCTTCTTTGATATTGCCCACGACGAGCAGCGCCCATTTCAGGTACAGCTTGCATCCAAGCTAGCGGTTAAAGTATTGGGAACCTCTTTTCGGATAAAAGCCTATCAGGCTTCCGACCAAGTCGAAGTCACTGTTGCTACAGGTAAGGTTGCTGTACAGCAACAAGATAAGACCTTGGGTATATTAACCAAAAACCAAAGTTTACGATATAGCAAACAAACTGCACAATCTTCCCGTAGCGTAGTAGAAAAAAATACAGCCGTCGCCATTGCGTTTGATGGAACAAGTCTCAAAGAGGTGGCAAAAAGACTGGAATATATCTACAACATTGAAATTATCTTAAAAGACACATCGCTTTCAGCGCTAAAAACAACAGCCACATTTAATAGCACACAAGATCCGGCAGAAATACTGGATATCATCTGTAGTCTACACCACCTTAAATACAGTACGATAGAGCAAGATAAAATATTTAAAGTCTACAAATAATGTTTAAAAATTTACCTAAAACATCTTAGTCACCATGCGTAATTCATTACCTAATTATCACAAAAAAATGAAAACACCTGCATTCAAGAGAGCATTCTCTTTTTATCGGATTATGAAGTATCCCTGCATCGCATTTTCGATTACTTCAGTATTCTGCAGTTCATTGATGGCCTCCCCAAGCCTGGCCCAACGTTTGGACAAAAGCAGCGTAAACATCAACATAAGCAAGGGCGAGAAACTCGATGTGATCCTTCACAAAATCGAAAGTCTTTCGGGTCTTCATTTTGTTTACAACCCTGATCTATTGCAAGAACGGAATACAGTCTTAAGCGGCAGTTTTAAAACTGAACCCGTTCGTTCTCTCCTGAATAAACTTGGAATCAGTGCGGTAGAAAAAGAGGACTATGTGATCCTGAACACGAAAGGAAACATCAAAGCAGATCGGATCGTCACAGGTTTTGTAAGAGATACACTGGGAGCTGCCATAGCAGGTGTATCAGTAAAAGTAGTAGGTACGCAGACTGGAACCACAACAGATGCAAAAGGAGCATTTCGAATCGAAGCAGGACCGCAAGCCGTACTTTCCTTTTCGATGGTCGGATTCCATTCTAAAGATGTTTCTGTTGCTGAAAATGAAGTTATAAATGTAACGCTGAGCGAAGAACGTTCCACCTTATCCGAAGTTGTTGTCGTAGGGTATGGAACGCAGAAAAAAGAAACATTAACAGGTGCTGTCAGCTTGGTATCACTTGACAAATTATCGTCTAGATCTGTCAACAGTGTTGGCGAAGTATTGGCCGGTAAATCACCAGGTGTTATTGTTACGAATGAAGGTGGTGACCCAACTTCAACGCCACGTATCAATATCAGAGGTGCCGGTGGTATCAATGGCGAGAGTGTACTCTACGTTATTGACGGTTCAATTTTCCTAGGCACCCCACAGCTCAATCCGAACGATATCGAATCTATTTCGGTCCTTAAAGATGCATCGGCAGCAATCTACGGTGCCAGAGCTTCTGGTGGTGTGGTATTGATCACCACTAAAAAAGGAAATAAAGGACAGATGCAAATTAGCGTTGATGCCAAGTTAGGGCAACAAAGTGCTTGGCGAAAATTACAACCGCTAAATGCCGAACAACGGGCACAAGTAGCTGCAACAGCTGCTAAAAATGGTGGAACGACCATCCTTCCTGCTTTTGATCCAACGAAATACCCAGAGGGTCTAGTGACCAAAACAAACTGGATGGATGAAGTTTTTAGAAATGCTACACTACAGGATTACAATGCTGCAATTAATGGCGGTAGCGAAAAGTCTAACTTTTACCTGAGTTTTAATTACCGCAACGCCGAAGGTATCGTATTGAATACCAAAACCAAGCGCTATAATTTCCGGATAAACTCAGAACATCAAATCACACCATGGTTAAAAGTAGGTGAAAATTTATCCTACAGCAGTACCAATGGAAATGGTGCGAACACGAGCAGCGATTATACAGGAGCACTATTGTCTGCCATCTATTATCCAACTAATGGAACTCCTTACAATGCAGATGGAAGCTTTGCTGGTCTACCGGGTCCATTTCCGGGCGATTACGGTGACATCATTAATCCTGTTGCCGAACTGATGCGCATCGACATCAACAATCCAGTCAATGTCCTTGTTGTCAACCCTTATGCTAGCATCCAATTGGCAAAAGGCTTAACATTCAGATCCAACTTAAGTATTACTAAATCAAACGCTAGATATAAAAGTTTTACACCACGACGTCCTGAAATAGGTAAACCGGTTTTGAGCAATAGTCTAGTGGAACGAGCAGATGATGCAAATGATATTCTTGCAGAGCAAGTTTTAAATTACAAAACGTCATTTGACAAACATCAACTTGACCTAACCGGTGGTTATACCTTTCAAAAAACAAAAAGTACCAGCCTATACGCTTCAGGATCTGGATTTGACGATGAATCTAAACAATATCGCTATTTAGGAAATGCCAACACCTCCCAACCTTCCGAAAGCGGATTGAATGCCACAGCAATATCATCACTATTCTTACGAGCAAACTACAGTTATAACGACAAGTATTTACTATCGTTGATTGGTAGACGAGATGGTTCATCCATGTTGACAAAAGAAAATAGATTTAAAAACTACGCTTCTGCATCAGCAGGTTGGGTGATCAGTAAAGAAGAGTTTTTAAAATCAGCAACTTGGTTAGATCAATTAAAATTACGCGGTAGTTATGGTATTTTAGGTAATCTTGCCAGCTTGTCGCCGGCGGCTGTAAACCCGCTACTCGCCATTACCCAAAGCTATTTTGGTCAAACACCGGCTTTGCAAAAAGGATATGTTCAAACTATTCTAGCGAACAAGAACCTGACTTGGGCTGAAAGTAAACAGACCAATATAGGTTTAGATTTAGGAATTTTCAACCATTTTAACTTAGTCGCCGATTACTTTATTAAAGAAACAAATAAAATGATCTTGACGAGATCGCTTCCAGGCACAGCGGGTTTAAATAGTCAAACGATCAACGCGGGTTTAGTCAATGACAGAGGAATTGAGCTGGGATTGACGTACATTAGCTCAAAAAACGCTGACTTTAGCTATTCCATCAATGCGACCTTGACCAAATTGAACAATAAAGTTAAAGAATTGGATGCGGGTTTATCAACAATAGCGGTGCCTACAAATTTCAGGAATGAATTGGCTCCGCTCTCTATTACTGTTGGTCAACCGCTCTACAGCTACTATGTGCTCAAAACAGATGGTATCTTCCAGAGCCAGGCCGAAGCTGATAATTACAAAAATGCCAATGGACAAAAAATTCAGCCGAATGCAAAAGCAGGAGATTTCAAATTTGTAGACATCGATGGCAATGGTTCAATCGGCTCTGAAGATCGTTATTTTGCGGGCAGTGCATACCCTGATTTCTCCTATGGATTGAGCTTTAATGCAAATTATAAGGATTTTGATTTCAATATTTTTGCTCAGGGTGTTCAAGGCAATAAGCTTTTCAACGCTATCAAAAGAACAACATATAGTGCAAGCGGACCTTCTTACAATAAGTTAACGGGCATTTTGGACGCCTGGTCTCCAGAAAATCCAAATGGTAAAGTGCCCATCATTTCCACTTCAGATGCAAATGGCAATTTTAATGCGTCCGATTTTTACATCGAAAATGGTTCTTACCTCCGCATTCGTAACGTCACATTAGGCTATACCCTCCCAAAATCAATTGCGAATAAATTTAAGATGGGCACAGTGCGGATATACGCAACGGCCAATAACTTATTCACCATTACGAAATATACAGGTTTCGACCCCGAGATTGGAATGGATAACAATGGTCTTGACGTGGGACGTTACCCACAAGCCAGAAGCTTTATTGTTGGTTTAAATGTCAATTTTTAATCTTAAAAAAATGCCGATGATGTATACTCATCAGCCATTAAAAAAATAAAACGATGAAAACAAATGTAAAATACCTTGCAATAGCAGCAGTAGCGCTTTTTGTATCGTGCAATAAACAGTTAGATATAACACCAGAGGGCTCTCCCTCCGCACAGAATTTCTGGAAAACGGAACAAGACGCGATCAAAGCAGAAGCCGGGATGTACGAAAAGTATAATGAAGAGGATTATTACGGTCGTGGGATGTTTTGGTTTATTAATGCCAGTGACGACATGGTGACGGGACGTAACAAGCCCGAAGCCGACAATATCAAAAACTTCAACCGCAATTACATCGGCGGTGGTTATACCGAATCGCAATGGAGCATGCGTTATGCGATTATAAAAAGGGCCAATGATATTATTACCCATGTTCCCAATATCAGCATGGATGAAGCGCGAAAAAAACAGATCATTGGCGATGCCTATTTCAATGCAGGTCTGGTTTATTTTCAATTAGCGGCAAACTATGGTAACGACAAGGCAGGTGTGCCTATTGTTACTCCTGAAACAGATGCTTCCGTTCCGGTAGCCAGAGCCAACAACGTTAACGAAAACTACGATTACATCATTTCACTGTTATTAAAAGCGGCCGACAACCTTCCTTATTTTTCGGAAATGAAGGATACCGATTACGGTAAAGCGCACAAAACTGCAGCATGGGCCTATTTATCAAAAGTATATCTGTACAAAAAGGATTATACCAATGCGGCGAAGTACGCGGATATGGTGATCAGTTCGGGCAAACATGAATTATTGACCAATTTTGTGGATGTGTTTAAAGCCGCCAACAACTGGTCCAAAGAATATATCTGGTCGGTGGTCTGTACGCCAAATGGTGGTGGTACTGGCTGGGGCAGCAAACTTCCCGGTGTGATGTTGACCAACAAGGCCTGGGGAATCTACAATGGCTGGGGCTACTATCTACCGACAAAAGAACTTTACGATTCTTTTGAAACAGGTGACTTGCGTCGTGAAGCAACCATCTTAAAACCGGGCGACAAATTCCAGTTTTTTGGCGCAGAACGTACATTTACAAAAGATGGTGGAGCGACTTCAAACTATCAGTTTAAAAAGTATATGGAACCATTTTCATACGCCAACCCGATTCCTACACACGTCAATCCAAATGGCGACAACGGAACAACAGATCTCAATGTACCCTTGATGCGTTATGCCGAAGTATTATTGATTAAAGCTGAGGCTGCTATTAATTTAAATGGTGCTGGGGCCGGTGATACTGAATTAAATAAAATCCGTAAAAGAGCGGGCTTGTTGGCAAAAAGCGGAATGGGTCTTATGGATCTAAAACGCGAACGCCGCAATGAGCTTGCGGGTGAATGGGCAGACCGTCACCGTGATTTGGTCAGATGGGGTGATGCGCAAGCGACCTATGCCAAACCTTTACACGATTTCGACGGTGCTGTCATTTGGCCAGCTAGAAATTTCAATCCGCAAGTACATGATGTTTGGGCTGTTCCACAACGCGAGATCGACAACAGTGCTGGTGTCATTAAACAAAATGCAGGATGGTAAAAAACACTAAATTCATGTGGCTGCTATTTGCCGGCCTAAGCATTCAGTCGGTTTCTGCTCAGCAGAAACTGACTGCCAATGCAGGACATAGTCATAATGATTACAAACAGCAAATCCCACTATTAGAGGCTTACTATGCAGGAATGGGATCAATAGAAGCAGACGTCTTCTATCGCGACGGAGAGCTTTACGTTGCCCATGAAAGCAGCGAAATCAAAGCAGGGAAGACGTTAAAAAAACTTTACATCGATCCCTTGGTTACTTTCTTCAAGGAAAATGGCAATAGGCCCTATGCTAAGCCTGAACAAACATTACAGCTGGTAATCGATATTAAGGAAAACTACGAACAGGTATTGGCTAAATTATTGGCCGATTTGAAAGGCAACGAATCTATATTCGATCAGCAGAAAAATCCTTCCGCCATTAAAATTGTCGTCAGCGGTGAAATCCCACCGCCCGAAAAGTTTGAAAATTATCCATCGATGATCTATTTTGATGGTCGGCCAGAAAAAGACTATACGCCGGCACAGCTCAAACATATCGGGATGATCAGTCAGGATATTAAGCAGTATTCTGTCTGGAATGGTAAAGGAACACCTACGCCACCCGACCTTGAAAAAATGAGATCTGTGATAGACAAAGCGCATAAATTGGGAAAACCTTTTCGCTTCTGGGCGACAAAAGACAGTCCCAACAGCTGGAAGGAGCTTGGCCACATGGGGGTTGACTGGATCAATACAGACCACCCTACGGCACTCAAGAATTTCTATCTGAACAATGCCAAAGTCGAATACGCAAATCCAAAGGCCTACGCTCCCTATCAGCCAACCTATAAAAATGATGGTGCAACGAGCAAGGTCAAGAATGTTATTTTACTCATCGGTGATGGGATGGGTTTGGCCCAAATACAGGCAGGTTTAAGTGCCAATTTTGGCCAATCTAATATCATCAATATGAAGTATATCGGTCTTTCGCGCACCGAAGCATCCAATTCGGATTTTACCGACTCTGCTGCAGGAGGGACAGCCTTGGCTACGGGACACAAAACAAATAATAGGTACATCGGTGTGGACGCCAATGGCAAACCGATCAGTTCGATTCCAGATACACTCGCTCAGCATGGGATCAAAAGCGGCATCATCAGTACCGGAGACATTACAGATGCCACCCCTGCGGCATTTTATGCGCACCAGATCGACCGGACTATGTCGGAGGAAATTGCAGCAGATTTCAAAAATAGTCATGTGGATATTTTAGTGGGTTCGCGTCGCGAAAGCTTTGTTAAAAACAAGGATAACACGCTGATGAAGCAACTGGCGGCAAAAGGTTATCAGCTTCAGCAAAATTTAGATGATTTCGAAAAAGCGACATCCGGCAAGCAGCTGGTGCTCCTGGCGGATTCTGCGACACGAAGAATACTCGATGGACGAGGAGAAATGTTAAAAACTTCGCTCTCAAAAACGATTGAGCTTTTGTCTAAAAATGATAAGGGCTTCTTTATCATGGCCGAGGGTGCACAAATTGACTATGGAGCCCATGCTAATGATCTCCCTTATGTTGTTACCGAGCAGCATGACTTTGACAGGCTTGTGGGAGAAGCCCTTAAATTTGCCGATCAAGATGGCGAAACGCTCGTTATTGTCACTGCAGATCACGAAACTGGTGGACTTTCCCTATTGGATGCCAATTATAAAAAAGGAACGATAAGAGGAAATTTCAGCAGTGATGACCACACCAACATTATGGTGCCTGTTTTTGCTTATGGTCCCGGCGCACAGCAGTTTATTGGTATCTACAACAATACAGCAGTTTTTAAAAAGATTATCCAGGCCTATCGATTGAAATAATCGATTTGAAGCCTTCATACAACGCAAAACCCCTCGGGGTTTATACCGAGGGGTTTCATTTTTATATGGGATCAATGTGCATGGTCGACTTGCTCCGGATCGCCTGCTTAGCACAGCGACTTTGAAAGCTATTGCGCTTTAATCTTCAGTTTATGGGGATTAAATTGCTTGGCACTTATCTGCCAACCAGTTCTTTTCCTCCGCATTAAGATGCGTTGATAACTGATCAAAAACCCATTGATTATAATTATTCAACCAGGCAATATGTTTCTTATCCAATAGGGACTTCTCGATCAAATCAGTTGCGATATAACATATCGTTAATGTCTCAAAGTCCAGAAAGTCGCCAAATTCAGAAGAACCTGCTTTACGGGTCAATACTAAGTTTTCAATACGGATCCCATGTTTGCCTACACGGTACAATCCAGGCTCTATTGAAGTAATCATGCCAGGTTCAACCGCAACATCGATTGCCGCCGGGTTAAACACCTGAGGCCCTTCATGCACATTCAGAAAAAAGCCTACCCCATGTCCGGTACCATGCCCATAGTTGCGTAACGTTTCCCACAATGGACGACGGGTAATTGCATCGATCTGATAGCCGCGCGTTCCAGTCGGAAAAATGGCCTGAGAGCCTTCTATCGTTCCTTTGAGCACCAATGTATAATCTTCTTTCTCTTCTTGGGTCGCAGCACCCAGGGTTACTACCCGTGTAATATCTGTTGTGCCCGTTTGATATTGACCTCCAGAATCCACCAATAGCAAACCCTTAGGCTGTAAGATATAGTTTGATTTTTCATTTGCCGAATAGTGCGGTAGCGCACCATGGTCCAAATATCCTGCAATTGTGGTAAAAGAGACGTCAACAAAGCCCTCTTGACTTTCGCGCAACTCGCGCAATTTATCTGCGATAGATAATTCGGAAAGTTCACCGGAAGAAACATTTTCTTCCAACCACTTAAAGAAACGTGTCAACGCTACCCCGTCTTTTACAAACGTATGGCGATTATTTTCAATTTCAACTGTATTCTTAATGGCTTTTAAACTCGTCGAAGGGTTCGTTTTCTCAACAATTTTAACCTGTTTAGGTACGCTGTCGAAAACGGCAAAACAGGTACGTTTGGGATCAATAAGAATTGATGCCACAGCCAATGTTGAAATCGCTTTAAAGACATCTTCATAGGGCGCCACACGCACTCCATAACCTTTCAGTTGCTCCGTTGCCTGAGCGCTTAGCTTCAATGGTTCGATATAAAGTGTAGTATCTTCGGTTGTGATCAGTACAAAGCCCAAAACAACAGGGTTACAGGGCACATCCTGACCACGGATGTTTAACAACCAGGCCAGGTCATCCAAAGATGAAATCAGATGCGCCGCCGTTCTATTCTTTTTCATTTCGGCACGCACAGCTTCAATTTTAGAAACGGTAGATTGTCCTGTCGTATCTTCATTCAATAGATAAGCCCTCGCTTGGGGCAGCGCTGGACGTCCTTCCCATAAGGAGGACAGCAGATCAACATGACCATCTACTGTAATCTCCAAAGGCTCCAAAGTATGCTGAACAGATTGGGCCACCAATAAAGAAGCGAGATTGCCGTCAAAAGCAACTTTAGCGCCAGCACCCAGCTGCTCTCCCAACCAATCAGCGTACTCCGCGGCTCCCTGTGCTTTCAATTTCACCAGTTCAAAACCTGTTCCTGCCAACTGCTCTGCCGCCTGAACAAAGTAGCGCGAATCTGTCCATAGACCAGCAAAATCTTGCGTGATAGCCAAAGTGCCTGCGGATCCTGTAAACCCCGATGCCCACGCTATACATTTGTAACGTTCTGGTAAATATTCACTAATATGAGGGTCTGATGACGGGATAATATAGCCGTCGATTCCTTGAACCTTCATCGCCTCACGAATAGCAGCTAATTTTTCGATATGCTTCATGTCGTTTATACAATTTTATGCAAGTTAGGATTTTTTAGGGGCGAATGCCTAACTTTAAGCCAAATAAAACAAACGAATACAGCGAACGCTTTCCCCTAAAAATAGGCAGCGTTCAAGTCATCATGATAAATCCAACGAAATATCCATGATTGCCAGCACGAACGTAGATAACCGTGTTTGTGTTTGGTCGAATCTAATTCAGGATATGAGGATATACCATAGGACAATAAAAAAATAGGATATATGAACCAATTTGTGCTAAGTACTATAGCTTTTTCCACTTACGCGTTAACGACCGTTACCACTCCACTATTTGCACAGGATCTTCGCAGTAAAATCCAGGATGCTTTTACACAGTTTCAAAATCAGGAAAGCCTCAGGAATGGTTTGAGCTCACTGATCGTTTTCGATGGAAAAACAGGACAAACGGTTTTCGCAGCAAATGAAAATATCGGACTGGCGACCGCCTCCACCATGAAAGTAATCACTTCGGCAACAGCGCTAGATTTCCTGGGCAAAAATTATCAGTTCAAAACCACCTTGTATTATACCGGTGAGATTGACGAAAACGGTGTGTTAAACGGAAATATTATTGTAACAGGCACGGGTGACCCCACCCTCGGCAGCGCCCGCTATCCAGAGACTCAAGCAAAAACGATACTGAACAAGTGGCTTGCAGCAATCCAAAATGCCGGTATCAAAAGTATTCATGGTGCCATCATCGCCGATGACAGGCTTTATAATGGTAACCAGCTTCCGGGCGGGTGGATCTGGACCGATATGGGGAACTATTACGGTGCAGGAATTTCGTCACTCAATTGGTGTGAAAACGCTTTTGGCGTAAATTTCAGTCCAAGCAATAAGGTTGGCGCCAAAGCGGAGATCCTGAGCTATACTAAGCATGTTCCCTACCTGGAAATTATCAACGAAACAACTACGGGTAAAGCTGGAAGTGGCGACAATGTATACGCCTATGCCGCTCCCTATTCAACCAAGATATTTGTGCGCGGCACCTATGGACAGGACCTCAAGAAAACTATCGAGCTCTCTTCGCCAGACCCGGCCTATGATCTCGCTTATCAATTAAATGAAGTACTAAGTAACAACGGTATTCCCGCCAGCGAACTACCAGCTACCGGAACCAAAATGGATTCAGTCGATGTTTCAAAAAAACAAACCCTGGATATCCACCTTTCCCCAACCTTAGACAAAATTGTCTACTGGTTTAACCAAAAGAGCATCAACCTCTACGGAGAAGCCTTATTAAAGGCAATCGCGTATACGACAGCGGGTAAAACCGGGACTGATGAAGGGGCGTATTATATACAGAAATATTGGAATGCCAAACTAGGCATAAAATCCAGTGAACTCAATAACATGGATGGCTCTGGTTTATCACCTCAAAATAGGGTGACCACATCAGCCATGAATAAGATCATGCATTATGCCCAAAAGCAAAGTTGGTATCCTGCTTTTTATGAAAGTCTTCCCACCTATAACAATATGAAGATGAAAAGCGGAACAATTGGCGGCGTTCTTGGTTATACAGGTGTGCATACCAATAAGTCAGGACAGTCGTTTACTTATACGTTGCTGGTCAACAACTATTCGGGACCTGCTTCTGGTATGCGGCAGCAGATGTTTAAATTACTGGATGTCCTGAAGTAACATATTATTGTCTAATAATAATAAGATATTGGTAAAAATTTCCAATTATCAAAAAGAATGATAGATTTGTAGCCTTAAATTAATAAAATCGTAATGAGTAACACTAATCGTAAACAGGCAGCATTAAATTACCACTCTATGGGTAGACCTGGTAAAATAGCTGTTGTTCCGACCAAACCAACAAATTCGCAAAGAGACTTATCGTTAGCATATTCTCCTGGTGTAGCGGAGCCATGTTTGGCTATTGCTGAGAACAAAGAAGATGCTTATAAATATACCGCAAAAGGAAACCTTGTTGCCGTTATCAGTAATGGTACAGCAGTATTGGGTTTAGGCGATATCGGTGCCCAAGCTGGTAAACCAGTCATGGAAGGTAAAGGTTTATTATTCAAAATTTTTGCTGACATTGATGTATTCGACATCGAAGTGGACACCAAAAATGTGGATGAATTCGTCAATATCGTTAAAGCTTTAGAACCGACCTTCGGAGGTATTAACCTGGAAGATATTAAAGCACCGGAATGTTTTGAAATCGAACGTCGCCTAAAAGAGGAAATGAATATCCCTGTGATGCACGATGACCAACATGGTACGGCAATCATCTCAGGTGCAGCATTGATCAACGCTTGTGAAATTATCGGTAAAGATATTTCTAAAGTTAAAATTGTCGTCAATGGTGCCGGGGCTGCAGCGATGTCATGTACAGCAATGTATATCTCGGTTGGTGCAAGCAAGGAAAATATCGTCATGCTGGATAGCAAAGGTGTTATCCGTAAGGACAGGGAAAATCTGGATGGTATGAAGGCACAGTATGCGACCGATCGTGATATACGCACCTTAGCAGACGCGGTAAAAGATTCGGATGTATTTATCGGCTTATCTGCAGCGGATGTTATGTCGGCTGACATGTTGTTATCAATGGCTCCCAATCCGATTGTATTGGCAATGGCAAATCCAAATCCTGAAATTGCTTACGATTTGGCCATGGCGACACGTAACGATATCATCATGGGTACTGGTCGTTCTGATTATCCAAATCAAGTGAATAACGTATTGGGTTTCCCATATATCTTCCGTGGCGCGTTAGACGTTCGTGCAACTTCCATCAATGAAGAAATGAAAATTGCGGCGGTACGTGCGATTGCTGACTTGGCGAAACAACCTGTTCCAGAAGAAGTTAATCAGGCTTATAACACCAATAACTTAAAATTCTCGGAAGAATATATTATTCCAAAGCCTACAGATCCACGTCTGATCACAGAAGTTTCTATGGCTGTTGCAAAAGCCGCTATCGCATCAGGTGTAGCAAAGACCGTAATAGAAGATTGGGATCAATACAGCGATGCGCTACGTAAACGCCTGGGTAAGGACGACGCCATCATGCGTAACCTGACCATGGCAGCGAAAAGGGATCCGAAGCGTGTTGTTTTTGCGGAAGCAGACAATTACAAAACACTGCGCGCGGCACAGATTGTCAAAGAAGAGGGCATTGCGGTCCCTATTCTTTTAGGCCGAAAAGATAAAATCGAACGCCTAATTAAAGAATACGCTTTTGAATTGGATGGTCTTGAAATCATCGATCCCGTTGCTGAAGTAGATGGTGAAACAGAGCGTTCTCAGAAATTCATTGAGCATCTGTACATCAAAAGACAACGTCGTGGTATATCCAAATACGATGCCCGTAAGTTGATGTATGACCGCAACTATTTTGGAGCCTCTTTAGTGGAATTTGGCGAAGCTGATACATTAATTTCTGGGATGACCAAAAATTACGCGAATACGATTCGTCCGGCATTGCATGTGATTGGTGCTAAACCAGGAAGTCGCGTCGCAGGTATGTATATGATGTTAACCAAAAAAGGGCCAATTTTTATGGGGGATACAACGGTGAACGAAGATCCAACTGCACAAGAATTGGCCGACATCACCTTGCTTCTGAATAAAGCCGTAAAGCGCATGAATATCCAGCCACGTATCGCTTTATTGTCGTATTCTAACTTTGGGTCAAGTGAAGGAAAAACGCCTACAAAAGTCAGAGCTGCAGCACAGATTCTACACGATCAATATCCTGATATCATTGCTGAGGGTGATTTACAAGCAAACTTCGCGTTAAATAGCGAAATGTTGACAGCAAACTTCCCTTTCAGCTATTTAAATGGCAAATCAGCAAATACACTTGTGTTCCCTAATTTAGAATCAGGCAATATTGCGTATAAATTATTGCAAGAAGTTGGTGAAGCGGAAGCTGTAGGCCCGATTCTTTTGGGTATGAACAAACCCATCCACGTATTGCAATTGGATAGCTCTGTACGCGAAATCGTCAATATGGTAACCATTGCCGTCGTAGACGTACAGACACATCTTAAAAATTTATAGAATAGCTTAAAATCTTCCTATATTCGTATACTATGTACGAATATTTCAATGGAAAATTAACATATAAAGCCCCCACTCACGTTGTTATCGATGTGAGTGGGATTGGCTACTATGTCCACATCTCTCTTTATACCTTTTCTCAAATCAAAGATCAGGAAAACTGCAAATTATTCATTTCACTTCAAGTTCGGGAAGATTCTCATACACTGTATGGCTTTGCAACTGAAGGTGAGAAAAAACTATTTGAAAATTTGATCTCTGTTTCCGGTATTGGTCCCAATACAGGCCGTATGATCCTCTCGTCAAACACACCAGATGAGATCCAGTCTGCCATTGTTAATGGGCAGGTCGCACTGATTCAAAAGATTAAGGGAATTGGTCCTAAGACAGCACAACGTCTTATCTTGGAACTTCAGGATAAATTAAAGAAACAGGGATTCGAAGCTTTGGCAACATCTATTCAGTCCCAATCCATACCGGACGAAGCGCTATCCGCACTTGTTATGCTCGGGTTCAACAAAGCCGCGGCAGAGAAAGTATTAAATACCATTCTAAAAACAGACAGCAATCTTTCTGTAGAGGATATGATCAAATTAGCACTGAAACGTCTTTAATACATGTACGTTTTTGCTGAACGAATCCAACAACAAACATCAGATCACAGAGATACGTACTGCTTATGCTGTAGCGAAAAAGACATAAAGGAACCTTAGCGTTCCTTTATGTCTTTTTCCTAACCTCGGTTTTGCAATACTTCGCGCCCTATTAACGGTTCACTTTTGGGACAGCACCACGTTAATGAGTACCACTTTTCCACCAATAATATTGCATGGAGGGCTTCTCTGGTAGCGAACATATATAGATAGCGCTTACATATCGAAGTCTTCTTCAAGCATCTAAAGCAACGCTTAAAAGTATCGACATTCGTCGAGACTTCTGAAAATCCAATAATGATCTAGATCTGGACTTCACTGATCGGTATATTACTATTCAAATACCTGCATAGGAAGGTCAATTTTTTCTTAAATAGCTAGAGTTAATCAGTACACAAATGGGTAGTTTTTTTATTCCTTAGTTATTATTAAAGTTTAATTTTATAATTTTAACATATAGCTTATCCCTATTTTAGAGCTAATTATAAACTAAGACAATTAAATTATGAAAAAGAAACTAAATTGTATTGCTTTGATAGCATCATTTATGGTTTTAATTACCTCCTGTTCAAAAGATCTCGTTCCAGGTGGAACTCTTGAGCCTAACTCTGGACTTAAAGGCCTAAAGACATACACATTTAAACCTACAGAGATCAATCTTTCAAGTTTTGACACGTCTGGAATACAAGGTTTTACCAAAAAAGGTAAGCAAAATTCTCTTACATTCCTTCGCGACAGTATTTGGCCCAACAATGCAGGAAAAACTTCATTCTATGAGACCACAGATATTCCTGCGGTTCTTGAAGAAACAAGAAGAAAATTATATCTAGGTGCTATTCTAAAGGGGGAGACGGCAATTGATGTAGACAATGTGAATCCGGTTTTTATTCCGGTGACATATAGAAACCCAATCACCATGTATGCCAATTTCCCTACTGACAGTATCTATAGAACTGTCATTCCTTCTAAGATACAAGATCTTAGTTATATGCGCGCAGCATTAAGTTCGGCAGCCGGAAACCAAATCCAATCGTTTACCTACGAACAAAGTCAGTTTAGAAAGACCGAGGAACTTAAAAAATCTTTTGGAGCAAATTTGAATCTTGGTAAAATCTTGACAGTTAATTATCTGGATACTCTTGAAAATTCAACTGCAACAACTATTGTAAGAGCTGAATTTACCCAAGAGAACTTTTCTATTGCTATCGAACCACCGATCTATGAGCCTTACCTTAAAAGCAATTTTGATGCTTCTATTTTTAATGGAATTAGACCTGTAATTGTGAGTTCGGTAACTTACGGAAGAAAGGGGATTTTTATCATGGAGTCAGATTCCTCTTACGCCGCTGTCAAAAAAACGCTTAATGTCGCACTAACATTATCCGCAGAAATGTTAAATGTTTCCTCGACTGACAGTCTAGGTCCAGCATTTTCGGCAGCATTGAACTTGCGACTAACTAATGCACAGAAAACTATAATAAATAATTCGCGGATGAAAGTGTATATAATCGGAGCTGATGGAAAGAGTATCGTTAAGGCCATAACAACCGGATTAACAGGTTTTGCAGAGGTTTTGGCTGGAAATGGTGGCTTTACAAAAGATAGTCCGGGAGATATTCTTTATTACTCGTTGAACTATCTCGATGATTTTTCCACCTTTAGGAATCAGTTCAAGATTAATATAGCCAATTAAGTCATTCAAATATGCTTGGTATGAGAATAAAAATAATCATAGCCATTTTTTCTCTCCTTTCATTTATAGGATGTAAAAAGGAAGAAATTCAAATCCCATCGTCTACTGAAAAAGGCGATGGGAAACTTCTCTCGGAATATTTTAGTAAGCTACGTATAGCCCCATTGGATATTGTTGATCTTAGGAATAAAAATGCGGATATCAAATCTGTATTTGACCGTAAGAAGACTGCGGGCATGATACATCTTCGAGACAGTGTATGGACAAATGGGTCGGGAACAAGCTCATTTTATGAGTCTGATGAGATGGTCGTAACACCGGGGAATTTAAGTTATATTTATCCCGGCTCACTTTTAAAGGCTGCGTCAATCGCATCAGATCAATTTGAAACCTTTTCGGGTTATCAAACTGCCCCTATCAGTGTCCAGTTATCATTTCCTTCCAGTTTATCAATTGGCACGATCTCCATTCCAAGTCTTTCAAATAGCCGGATATTTTTACGAAATGCACTTTTAGCACCCGATTTTTCAGGGAATATGATACTTAATTACTCAGATTATTTTTCTGCATTTTCAAAATATGAGGAAGTGAAATATGCTTTTGGTTACAATGTAAATCAACATAAGCTGTTTTCTTCGACTAATACAAATTTCGATTCCTATTCAAGTGGAACCTACTATTCCACTAAATTCATGGCCAGTTATACAGTAGAGAATTTCACCTATTCGATGTCTGATCCTACTGCTAATGAGCTGATTGATATGACTTCTATTCCCGCCAATGCATTTGATGGAATTTCTCCGGTATATATTAATTCCGTAACTTATGGTAGGTTTGGATTATTGGTACTTGAATCTAACAATAATAGTTATGAGATGAAAAGCGCTTTTCAGAAGATGGTGAAAAAGATCCTTAAGAAAACTACAGAATCCTACACGCAGGAAGAAACGAATCTTTTTGCAAGTTGTCGTATAACGATCTATCTTTTGGGAAGTACTATCGGAAATAATGTGATCCAGTTATTGATCAATCCAAGTCCTGATGGTGTATCCGATTTTATCGCACAGAACGTAGGTACATTTACAGCGAGTGATCCAGGTGTGCCGATTTACTATACGGCAAAATATCTAAAAGACAACTCGCTATTTAAAACAACCTTTAGAATTGACCATTAAATATATTTTATGATGATGAATACAACATATAGACAAAAGAGTTTAGGGATTTTAAGTGTATGTTTACTAATGGCATGCTTCTTATTTTCATGTAAAAAAGATACTCCAGATGCTCCGGTAGAGAGAAATGAAAAATGGAGAACCCAAGCTAAAACCGATAGTGTGGGCAATCAATACTATGTGGTAAATACACTGGACAATACATTAGAGATCAGAGTCGATAATAAGGATGGTAAGACAATCTTTTCAGAAGTTTGCCCAACAATAGGAGCAAGTGAGATTCCTGAAAATTCGAGTAAGCTTTTTACCTATCTTGTTGCGCCCAGTAAATATATCAATGCCAATCATGCCACGCTTTCATTAAGAATTGTGCTCGACAACATAGATATACAAGAAAAACATATTCAACTTTTGGCTAATATAGATCTTGAAAGCAAGAAATTTTATACAAAAAAGTACAAAGTTGAAGAACCCCTAGATTGGACTTACAAAGTCCTTGACAATCAACTAGTCCAGTGGTACGGAAATAGCTTATTGGTAAGAGAAGGTACCGAAAAAGACCTAAATAGAGGGGGAGGATATATGGGATTGGGACAGCGTGGTACGCAGTTGGTCTGTTATGAGCGAGATTTTTCCATTCGTTATACGAAGGATATAGATGCTTCTGATGCTTACTATCCTTCTGGTAATTTATGGAATATTCCTATTAACAATTATGAATATATGCTGTTCTTAAATGACGGCTATGTAGGTCGGATGCAAATAGTCACCAGTGTCGAGGATAAATGGGCTGGAAAACAGGCTGTGATCTGGCGAGATAACCTAAAGGAGACAAATAATATTCCGGCAGATTATTCCATAAAAATTACTGATTATAATATTCAGAATAATGTCGTAAGTGCTAGTTATAACATTTATGATGAAAAAGGCCAGTTAAAGGAGAAAAGGACCCGGAAATGGGCAATTGGTAATGGAATGCCATTAGGGAGTTAATCTTTAAATGAAAAATTTTACTGTTTGATGTGAAGTTCTAAATTAAGAACGTTCACCTCTTTTTAAACCAATAAGCATCATGTTTCCTGTATGCCAGGGAGACCTATGCCTATCAATTATTAAATATATGAAAAGTAGAATGAACTATTTTTTAAAAAGGATCATTAAGTATGTTCCTTTGTTATTGATGCTATTTTCAGTAGTTAGTTGTTCAAAATTGGAATCTGACTTTGACAGCGGAAACGGTAAAAACGCTTTGGATCAATTAAGATTACCGAAGATCCAAGATTTTACGGTTAGTTCAAAATCTAATCCGGAAAATAATGTGTCCGGCAAAAGATCAGCAGGAGGGAAAAGAGCAGACTTGACTACTCCTCCTGATGAAGATAATCCCTTTAAGCCAAAAGCAGGTTCAGGTAGCTATAAAGATGGTCCCGGGATCATTGTTAATGGAAATAATACTCCAACGCCTGATCCAAATCAATTATATTTCTATCAGAAATATAAATCCCAGATGTTCACTATTACAGATCAATCAATGGGACTCAATATTTATCCAGGCGCAATATTAAAGGGACAGAGCATTGAAGGTATTTTTTCGCCTCAAATGCTGACAGGTATTTCCAATAATATTCGCCCGATTACCATATCTACTTCGATGCCTGTCTCTGGTTCCGCGGTTGCTCGAACCAGTCTTCCCCGTCCGACTTCTCAAGCTGCATTATACAATGCCGCTCTGACTGATTTAGAGAATACAAATCCCGGTGAAGTAGGCGCTGCTTCTTTGATCGTGGAGATGGATACTTTTCGTGTGTATGAGGAATTGAAAACTATTTATGGATTTAATAAAGGGTTAGATGCATTTTTGATCAACACAAATACCACTCAACAGGGAGAGAATCACCTGATTGCCTCCACATCGGCGATTAAGATTAAATTTTTCCAGCATAATTTTACAATTGACATGGATGTTCCTCAAAATAATACTCAATTATTTGATCCTACAGGTCTAGATATGCAAGCTATTACTGGAGGGGTAACTCCGGTCTATGTAAAAAGTGTAACCTATGGTCGCATGGGTATTATGGTAATCGAATCTTCCTATAGTTCGACTAAACTGTATAACGCTGTATATAAGCAGCTCGGAATATTAAAAAATCTGATTGGCATCGGTACCTCATTGACTAATGAAGAGAAAGATATTATAAATTCAGCAACGATAAAAGTTAAATATACGGGGATCGGAACAGATACTTCACCTGCAGTTGCAGTTGCTGGTCTGAATGGTTTTATTCAAGTATTGAGCGCTAATACTACGTATTCCAAGGCAAGTCCGGGAGTTCCTATTGCCTTTCAACTAGCTTACCTGAACAGTGGAAACGGTTTGGTAGAGGCTCCTTTCCAGATCAATTATGGGCCTTTTGACAAGCCTTATGTTCGTATTGAATACAAAAATAGCCAGTGGGAGGCGAATTCATCTTCAAACCCAAAGTATACTAATTCCGATATCTATATGTGTTTTTATGCAGACCCCGCTGCAACAATTCCTTCCAAAGATGTCCCAATATTTGTGACATATAAATATGAGCGGAGTTTTGGTTCGAAAAGTACCTACAATTGGGCGGGGACTTGGAGTACGTCTAAGCGGACGGATGATTTGATTCTAAAATATCCGACAGCGAATCAGATAATCGAAAATTATAAAGTATTTTATTTTGTAAAATATGGTTCTGATGCTACAACTTCTAGAGACTATACACATTTTGATATGGTAGCAAGCGAAAATTATCGCATTCTTCCTAAAGTCTATGATCATTACAATGCCATGAGGTCTGATGAGAGTTATTAGCGATGGTTAGAATACTATATATATTTATATTCATTGCCACATTTAGTGTGATGCAATCCTGTAATAAAGATAATGATGACATTCCTCAAATATCTAAAGAGAAAAATAGGATAAGTGAAAATCTGGACTCTATTTTTCTTCTTGCGCAGGGAGTATATTTATGGAACGATCAACTTCCTTCGGTTGATCGTTTCAACCCTTGGCGGTTTTATAATGAGGGGTTGAGTGAGTTTCGGTGTTATGAGAATGAGATATTTGAAATTTCGCAATATGCGAAAAATGAGGAAACAGGAGAACTCTATGAACGGAATCCATCAGATCTAAATAGACCTAAGTATTCCGGTGTGGTGTTTAGAGAATTCCAAGAAAAAGAGCCGCAGAATGCTTATAATTTAAGTAATACGTTTGGCCTTTCCGTGGTGGTTAAAAATAATATTCTCCGTTTACTCTATGTTGATCCCAATTCACCTGTGGGTAAAGCAGGTCTCAAGCGTGGGACACAAATTTTATCCATAAATGGGGAAAATGTACTAACAGAAGATTCGTTTCTAGAGCAATGGAAAAAGTCTCTTTCCATGTCGTTCATTAAGCTTGAAGTGACAGAGGATGGTGTTAAAAAGCGGGAAGTACGTTTAAATGCAGCTTCCTATGAGATAAATCCGGTGGTAAAGCAAAATATATTGAGAAATGGAGAAAGGAAAATCGGTTATTTTGCCTTAAATAGTTTCACCCCAATTCAAAATGCGCAGAAATATCTTACTCCAATTTTTCTTTCTTTTACACAGGATAAAATTAATGAACTCATCATTGATCTGCGGTACAACCAAGGTGGGTATCAGGTTACAGCTGATTTTATTGCGAATCTGCTTGCACCAAATAATGCAGATGCAAAGATTATGTATACTGAACATTATAACAGGCAAATGCAGGATGGGAATTCAAAAGTATTAGAAAACTACAAATTGTATGATGAATATAATCGGCCTGTTATCATTAATGGCAAAGCGATAAGCCTTTATGATATTGATTATAGCGTAGAAGCCAATACAACGTATTTTCATAAAGATGAAGGGTTGACGGATTTAAAAAAAGTTTACTTTATAGTGAGCAACAGAACTGCATCTGCAAGTGAGCTACTGATCAATATTCTAAAACCGTATATGGATGTTCAAGTTATAGGCGTATCAGAGGATAATCTTTCTGCTGTGTATACTTACGGTAAGCCAGTTGGATCATTTGGAATTCCAATAAGTCAATTTGATCTGTATTTAGGGATGTATGAACTCAAAAACGCCAATAAGGAAAGCAACTATTTTAAAGGCATCAAAGCTGATATCTCCTTGAATGACGCTACCGATACGGATTTTGGAATGCAAGATGACCCAGCTATTGCTTGGATTTTAGGAATGGAAAAGAAGAGAATAGAACTAAAGGCTAGTAATAAAATAAGGCGGGATAAATTTTCATTTTATTTTAATAAGGATCGATTGATAGGAAATATAAAAAATATCAACGAGTTAAAAATAAAACGCATAGATATTTTGGCATCTTACAAATTGAATACTCCATTGTCATTTGATAGAGGACCAAGGCAAGCGTATAGAAATGAAATCACATCCAAAATTGACTCAAGTTGGAGGTTACCGTGAGCAAATGCTTTTGGGTAACTACAAGACAGCTGACGATTATTGGTGTAACCCCTTTCGGTAAAAGATGCGACTACATTCGGGTAAACATTATCAACACAAAGAAATATTAACATTTGCCTGATGCGAAAGCGCTAATATTCTCTTAACTTTGAACAGCGTATTAGTGCTTTTTCATTTCATGCAGGTTGAGACATGACATGTACTGTAGCTTTCTGGGCAAGCAAAGCATGTTTGGAAGTATAGTCCTCATAGCAAATGCATGATTATTTTTTTAGACAGATTTTTATGGCAGAGGATTTACAAATAGCTAAAGGTAGCAAAGAAGAACAATATCAAAATTTACTTCCTCAGATTGAAGGATTATTGACTGGCGAATCCAATCAAATCGCCAATCTGGCCAACATAGCCGCCGCGCTGAAGGAACAGTTCAATTTTTTCTGGGTTGGATTCTATCTTATAGATGCAGATGAGCTGGTATTAGGTCCATTTCAGGGACCCGTCGCATGCACGCGTATCAAGAAAGGTCGTGGTGTGTGCGGGGGAGCTTGGGCACAAGAAAAAACATTGATTGTTCCTGATGTGGAGCAATTTCCGGGACACATTGCCTGTAGCTCACTATCGCGATCCGAAATCGTGCTACCCGTTTTTAAACAGGGACAGATTATCGGTGTGCTGGACGTTGACAGCAGTGAATTAAATAGTTTTGATGAAGTCGATGAGAAATATCTCACACAGATTCTCGAACTTTTAGACAGTAAATAGATAAACGCCACAACCAACGAATGAAATAGCATAAGTATCGGACTAGATTTGAAAAACAAACCGTATACTTACGCTATTTTTTTACAATTCAAGCAATCGACACCTGTTAATAAAAAAAAACATCTGATCGATACCTAAAAACCAAATCCGACCTGTAAAGTAAAACGGTGCAGGTCATATTTTTTATCTATTTGTGTTCTTCCATACCAGATAGCAATTTCTGGTAAGCTTGCTGAGGGTTGTGTATACGTGTCCTTTCGGCTATAGTGTTGATACCGATATCCTGTTGCCAATGACCAATATTTCGCCGAATTATTAAATTTAAAGCGCCAACCCAGCTGTGGGTTTATCAGCAAGCCGCCCTGATATTCATATTTTAAATTGTTCTCGACTGCATTTTTATTCAAGGAAGTAAAACTATAGCCTAAATCCAATCCTGCGAAAAAACTACGCTTTCTGTCAGGAAATTCTACATAATTTACTTTGGCTGAGAGTGGTAAAAACCATTTTGATCCTTCATTGTTTACAGGATACCTATCCACCCCTGTATTTAAACCCAGAGCGATATTTTCATGGAGCTGCACCCCATGGAATGTATGTAGGCCAAATCCAGATTCGAGAAAAGCAGGGCCATAAGTAATAACCGAAAATTCATTATGATTTGTATATTTTTTTGTTTGGGCATCAACAGTTAAATACCCGAGAAGAGCCAAAATGGCAATCGAAAGTCTTTTCATATCAGAATAATGAAGCTCTTGAAATCGTTTTTTAATTGGAACCAATAATAGGAATAATGCTCAATTCCTTCAGTTTGGCTTTATTGCTATAATCATATTGATGTACACCTTTTTCTGCAACAACGATTAGTGATTTTGATCCGGCGATCACATCTATGCTCGTCAGTTCATTTTTAGTTTCGAGAAGCTTATTGCCTATTTGGCTGACATCACTGGCATCGAATGACTTCAATCCGAATTTTCCTTCACAAACATATAAGGTTTGGTCTGAGAGCGCCAAGCCATGGGGATTCTCCAACGTGAAGGTATTTTTTAACATCGGTTTTGTCAGGTCTTGGATGTCGATAACTTCCAATAGATTCTGCTGTCCACCACATACTACGCCCGCCCGCAAAGTTACAAAGGCATATTTCTCGTTAACTACCACAGGATCACAAGCACGAATATGCGAATAACGCGACAGCTCTACGGGAGCCGATGCTGTGGTGATATCATAAATCACCATGCCTGTATTGGAGCCTATAAATAGGCTGTTTTTAAAAGGAAAAATTGTTTCGATACCAGGGCCTATCTTGATGTCCTTTACATAGGCAGGTTGACTTGCATTCTGTACATTAAAAAGGTGTAATGTCCTTTGATCTACAGCATATAAATGTTTATTAGCAATGGTAAATCGCGCCATAGATCCGCCCTGCCCCGATCCCGAATTGGTCTCGTAATAAACATTATCTTTTCGGTCATAGGGTGAATATTTATCTTTTTGGCTATAGCTTACAAGACTATCTCGGTATCCTGTAATGATGCGATCTGTAGTATTATTGATGTAATCCATTTCAAGCAAGACCTTAAACACATCCTTATTTCGTGTCAATAACTTGGGTGACGCTGGATTTTCCAGATCGAAGGTCAACAGATCTGTAAAACTATCAGCATACAGCTTTCCATCCAGAACCGCAAGATCCACATTTCCAGGAATACTTAAGAACGCCATCGCCAGAGGTTTTGACGGATCTACATTATTAAAGATATGAATACCTTTCCCTGGTTCATTGATTAACAAATAATCTTGATAAATATAGATCTTTCCAGCTTGAACAATAGCGGTAGGGCCGCTTACGGGATTCGCTTTAGCCCGTATACTTTCCATTGTTTCAAATATTGGCACGCGAGCCAGATACATTCCCTTACTTTCGATCTTATCACAGCTCGCAAGCGCTATACAACTCAATAAGATAATCCAAATTCTTTTCATAAAATATAACTATGAGGTCAATTAAGTTTACAATCTCTATAGTTAACGATATACTTATGAATTCGCTACAAACAATATATACTTTTTTTTCTACCTGGATAGTTTGCTTTTCCGGGTCAATCTTCTATAAATGACATTCCCAGACTTTAACGAGTTTGTCATCGCTCACACTAAAGAAATATTTCCCATCTTCAGACCATACTCCCGCATTTACAGATAAATGATGGCCATCCTGCATTTTCTCTCGACTCATATTTTTCAATAAGGCAAAGTCATCTGCTGACCAGAATTTTAACGATTTATCCCGACTGACGGTTGTAAAAATCGGCGCTTTAGGATGGGGATATATACCGTATACGGTAAAAAGATGAGGTACAAATGAAAAATTACTCGTCAATTGATTTGGGTCTGAAATCACCAATTGTGCATCCCGTCCACCACTTAGCAATTTATTATCGATAAAAGCCAAAGACGTGGCGGGCATACTATGCAATTTTGAATTAGTAATCATATGAAAGTCGGCACTGTCCAATAGATAAACTTGTCCATCTTTATCGGCCAAAGCTATTCTTCCAAGTCCTTCATCGATTGCAATTGCCCGAATTGTTGTCGGGGATATACGTTTTTCGTAAATATTTTTATAGGTCTCCAAATCAATGACATACAATGTCCCTTCTTCACCTGCCGCCAGCAGTTCATTTTTCCAAGGCATATGGACCAATGAAAAGATAGCTTTGGTGCTTAGTTGTATGCTTGCGACAAGCTTTTGCTCTTCTACATGTACAAAAAGCAGCTTACCTTCGCGCAATGCGATGGCCAGAATCGGTGTTCCCGCTATCATCCGTAAAGCGTAAACCGATGAACTTACCGCACAGAGAATACGCTTAAACGCATTGTTTTCAATATCCCATTCCACAACACCCTTGTCGTTACCGGCGGTAAAAAAAGTGTGCGGGTGATAGCCTCTTTCTACACAAAAAATAGGGTTTTGATGTCCTGGTAATGTTGATTTTAATGTAATATCCATAGTAATTTCTCTAAAACTCCTTCTCTATCCAGATCGCATAGTTGATATCCATTTTTTATGCTGTAGGATTAAATTTTCCGCCGACTGAACTGTGATCCGCTAACGATCAATACAGCAATACCAATTGTTCGCCGGTAGAAACAAGAAGTGCAGTATATCCACAAATATACTGCACTTCTGAGATTCTTTTGTCATCTTAGCTTAAAGCCTGCTGACCACTTTTAATTTTGTTCAACGGCAATCCCATTGCCCAAACACCTATTGATGTCTGCTTTCCAGATTTTTCGCAATTGTTTCTAAAGAAAATCCTTTCTCCCGCAACAATACGATTAAATGAAACAATAAGTCTGACGTCTCATTGATAAAATCAGTATCAGTTTCGGTCAAAGCTGCAATTACCGTTTCGACGGCTTCCTCGCCCACCTTTTGCGCAATCTTATTGATGCCACGAGAACGCAGGCGGTTAACATAAGATTCGTCTGACGGATGCGCATATCGATTGTTAACAATACGCTCTAACTCCAACAGAAAATTTTGATTAAAGTCTGTACTGAAACAACTTCTGCTCCCTGTGTGACAAGTCGGACCAATCGGGTCTGCTTTAATCAAAACGGTATCTTTATCGCAATCAATATGAATGCTTTTTACATTCAAAAAGTTACCACTCTCTTCGCCTTTTGTCCAAAGGCGATTTTTGCTTCGGGAGAAAAACGTGACACGTTTCTCTGCTTGAGTCTTCTGCCAAGCTTCCTCATTCATATAGCCCAACATCAAGACTTCCAACGTTTGGAAGTCCTGCACAATCACTGGAATGAGACCGTCACTTTTTGTAAAATCTAACATGATTTTAGTATTTCAATTTTTAATTATTTTTCAAAGAGACATGGCTCCATGTTGTATTTTAAGATATTATTCAGCAAATTTATAATTTGCTGCTACTGGATGATTGACCTTTCATCCTAGATTTTATCGTACGATAATTCCATTTTGCTGCAACGTGGCTTTAAGATCTGGAATCAATATTTCGCCATAATGGAAGACAGAAGCCGCCAAAGCAGCATCTACGTTAGCTTGTTGAAAAACATCCACGAAATGCTGTTGATTACCGGCACCGCCAGAAGCTATAAGCGGAATATGGATCTGATCATTTATGGTTTTTAAGAAGCCATTATCAAAGCCATTTTTTGTACCATCATGGTCCATCGATGTAAGCAAAATCTCTCCTGCTCCTCGCTCCTGTGCCTCAACGATCCATTCCGATGTATTCAACTCAGTCTTTATCCGTCCACCGCTCAAGTACACAAAATTTTGTCCTTCAATAGATCGCGTATCTACTGCTACTACGACAAATTGAGCACCAAAAGCAGCTGCCATTTCATTAATCAAAGCCGGATTACGTACCGCGGCTGAATTGATGGAAACCTTATCAGCACCCGCATTCAATAAAATTTCTGCATCCTTGATTTCATTGATCCCCCCACCGATTGTAAATGGAATATTCACTTGACGGGCTACGGCCTTTACCAATTCAATCGTTGTTTTACGTCTTTCATGGGTGGCTGTGATATCTAAAAAAACAAGTTCATCAGCTCCTTGTTGGGAATACGCATACGCTAGCTCAACAGGATCACCCGCATCACGCAAGTCTACGAAATTGACGCCTTTTACAGTTCGTCCATCTTTAACATCTAAACAAGGAATTATACGTTTTGCAAGCATGCTAAAATCTGATTAACGATTTTAAATTCCAATCTTTTATTTCATCGATCGAGATTCTATTTTCATAGATTGCCTTTCCAACGACCACAGATTCTACTCCACCCAATTCCTGCAATTTTTGGATATCGTTCATTGAACTGATACCGCCGGACGCGATCAATTTGATAATCGGCGAATGGTTCAATAGTTTTTGATATAACTCAACACCAGCACCGCCCAATTTGCCATCTTTACTGATATCCGTACATAGGAATCTAAAGAATCCCAATACCAAACATTTATCGATATACTCGATCAATTTAATTGGCGAGCTTTCCAACCAGCCAGAATATTTAATGACTTCATCCAATACGTCGATTGCTATTACAATGTGATCCGCGTACTTCACTTTCCCTTCGTTCAAGGTAGCCAGTTCCTCCAGAAAAGAAGGATTTGTAATCGCCTGTGTTCCTACAATAACACGGTAAACACCAGCATCGACCAGTTCCTTTACCTTTTCTATACTTCTAACACCACCTCCATATTGAATTTTCATTTCCGTTTTTTGGATGATATCAAATAGGTAGGCCTGATTGCTGAAGTCTCCTTTTGCCCCGTTTAAATCAATGATATGAACCAACTCGGTACCATTTGCATGATAGTTTTCGATCTGCTCTTCTAAGCTGATTGCATACGTTGTGACGTCGTCATAGTTGCCTTCTCTCAGACGGACAACCTTTTTGTCCAAAACGTCTATTGCTGGAATGATATACATAGTTGAATGTTTTTAGTCAATTTAAATAGTTGAAAAATTGAGCAATAATTGCTCACCTGCTTTCCCGGATTTCTCTGGGTGAAATTGTACACCAAAGAAATTGTCTTTGGAAATTGCCGCTGAAAAAGGTTGCCCATAGACACATTTTGCAGCGGTATACCTGTCATCGAATTCAATGAAATACGAGTGGACAAAATAAAAATAAGTCTGATTTTGAATGTGTGCAAATAAAGGATTATTTGCTTGTACAGCAACGCTATTCCACCCCATATGTGGGACTTTGCCAGCCATTTTGCTATCAAAATGAAGAGTTTTCAAAGGAATTAACTTTAACATTTCTGCATTTCCCTCTTCTGAAAAGTCAGTTAGCAATTGCATTCCTACACAAATACCCAACACCGGCTTACGCAGCGCTTTGATAGCTGGTACGAGTCCCGACTCCTGCAATTTATCCATCGCTGCCCCCGCATGCCCGACTCCTGGGATGATAATCCGATCGTACTGATCGATCTCCTCCGCCGTATTGATCATCCCATAGGAGAGTCCTACCCGATCTAACGCCGCTGTTAAGGAAAAAATATTCCCTGCACCATAATTAATAATTCCTATCATTTTACAATACTCCCTTCGTACTTGGCAACTGCATGTGATCAGCATCGCGTCTCACTGCTTTCTTGATGGATTTAGCAAAAGCTTTAAAGATTGCTTCGATCTTATGATGCTCATTTTCGCCTTCCGCTTTTATATTTAAATTAGATCGCGAAGCGTCCGAAAAAGATTTAAAGAAATGAAAAAACATCTCTGTAGGCATATCTCCAATTTTTTCCCGTTTAAAAGCTGCATCCCATACAATCCAGTTGCGACCACCAAAATCCAATGCAACCTGAGCCAGACAATCATCCATCGGCAACGTATACGAATAACGTTCAATACCTCGCTTATCACCAAGGGCTTTCAAAAATACCTCACCCAAAGCGATACCTGTATCTTCTATGGTATGATGTTCGTCAATATGAAGATCCCCTTTTGCTTTTATCGTCAAGTCTAATGCCCCATGCCGAGCCAATTGATCCAACATATGGTCAAAAAATGGCAATCCTGTATCCATGTCAGACTTTCCTGAACCATCCAAATTCAAATGAATGAAAATATCTGTTTCATTGGTCTTACGATGATGTTCGGCGGTACGCGTGCCCAATTTAAGAAATTCATATACGCTCTTCCAATCTGTTGTTTCTAAAGCTATAACAGTTGAATCGATCGCTAAGTTTTCCAATGCACCTAATTGATCATTGGCACGGAGCCAGATCGCCTTAGCCCCAAGATTTTGAGCTAGTTTAACATCGTTTACACGATCACCAATAACAAAAGATTGGCTCAAATCATATCTTGATGCATCAAAATACTCCCCCAGCATGCCGATCCCCGGTTTACGCGTGTCCGCATTTTCATGTGGAAAAGTTTTATCGATATGCTCTTTGGCAAATACCACCCCTTCCCCTGCAAACGTATCCAGCACAAAATGATGGACTGGCCAGAAATTCTCTTCCGGATGGGAAGAAGTTCCTAAACCATCTTGGTTGGAAACCAAGATCAATTCGAAATCCAGTTCCTTTGCGATACGTGGCAGATACTGCAAGGCACCGGGATAGAATTTTAATTTGGCAAAAGAATCGATTTGTTCATCTTCTGGTTCCAAAATTAATGTTCCGTCTCGGTCTATAAACAGTACACGTTTTAAGTTATCAGGCATAGTATTATTTATTGATTTGATTAAGTTTTTCTAACAATGTTTGATTTTCAGCCGGTGTGCCGACAGTGATCCGCAAACATCCCTCACATAATTCGACTTTAGATCGATCCCTCACGATGATTCCATATTGAACCAAGTAATTGTAAACGTCCCGAGGTTGATCCATTTTGACCAAAATAAAGTTAGCATCGGAAGGTGTGATATGCTGCACAAAGTCCAGTTCAAGCAATGCGCGCACGAGTTTTTCACGCTCCGCTACGGTTTCTTTGATCCAGTCGTTCACTTGATCTACTTGATCCAATGCTTGTAAAACGATATCTTGCGTGGCCTGGTTAATGTTATATGGAGGTTTTATTTTATTAAAAACAGCGATTACCTCTTTACTCGCAAAAGCCATACCCAAGCGTAAGGCTGCTAAGCCCCAGGCTTTGGACAATGTCTGCAACACGACTAAATTGGGGTATTCTGCCAGTTCCTGTGTAAATGATTTTACAGCGGAAAAATTGATATAAGCTTCGTCCACAATCACCAACCCCTGAAAATTAGTTAAAATTGTTTCGATATCCTGGCGACGGATTGAATTTCCTGTCGGATTGTTTGGTGAACAGATAAAAATTAACTTGGTATGTTCATCTATCGCATTGGCGATACCCTCCAAATCCAATTGATAATCTGCCGTGAGGTTGACTTTCCTGCAGGCTACATCATTGATGTTGGCTGAAACTTCATACATACCATAGGTTGGTGGAACTAAAATCACATTATCCACACCTGGCGTACAAAAAGCACGATATAAAATATCAATTGCTTCATCGCTTCCATTTCCCAAAAAGATATTTTCTGCGGGTACGCCTTTTATTTTAGAAAGCTTTGTTTTAACTTGATGTTGGAGAGGGTCTGGGTATCGGTTGTAATCATGGCTTAGTGGGGATCCAAAAGGATTTTCATTGGCATCGATCAATATAGATGCCTCCCCTTTAAATTCATCTCTTGCGGATGAATAAGGTACGAGCTTCTTAATATTTTCCCGTAATAGGTTGTTTAAGTTGAATGGATTATCCATTATAAAAAAATTAGAGCCGTAAACTTAGATAAATTGTTCATCATATGCAATATAATAAGCAATTATTCATTGGAGCGCTTATTTATACTGAAAACCATTTCCCCTCTATCGAAAGCTCTGTATTGGGGAATACCGACCTCGCTTCTTCCAATAGTGGATTTAAATCTCTATATCGTGCTGAGTAATGCCCCAAAAGTAATTTTTTGGCATGAGTTTCTTTCGCTATCTCGCCAGCTTCAAAGGCTGTTGTATGAAATGTCTCTTTAGCACGATCCACCATATCATGTAAGAATGTAGACTCATGATACATGAGATTTGCTTTCTGAACAAAAGGGAGATAGTCTGCTGTACGTACCGTGTCCGAACAATAGACATAGCTTCGCGACAGTGGTGCAGGAAGACTTAGATCATCTGCAGCATATACTTTACCGCTTTCGTCGACATAATCCATACCCTTTTTTATCATAGGATAATATACTGTAGGAATATTCAAGGCTTGTACCACATCGGCGAGCAAAGTTCTTGCCCGCGGCCCCTCATCAAAGCGAAATCCCGTACAGGCAATTCGATGTTTCAGCGGGAATGTACTCACCTTTAGTGTCCTATTTTCAAAAATAACACCCGGCGCCTCGGGTGAAATTGGATGAAAAACAAGATTGTAGCGTAAAATTGTCTCAGAATGTAGAAATTGTAAATCTAAAATTTCTTTTAACGCGGCAGGACCATACAGATGGAGATCACTTTTTCTGCCGACAAGATGCATGGATGATAGCAAACCCACCAAGCCCAAATAATGATCTCCATGTAAATGGCTAATAAATATATGTCCGATACGATTGCTCTTGATACCATACCTACTGAGCTGCATCTGTGTGCCTTCTCCGCAATCGATCAAAAACAATTGCTCATTAAAGTTCAACACCTGGCTAGTCGGATGACGATCAAACATGGGCGTTGCCGAGCTATTTCCTAATATCAGAACTTCAAACTTCATATTAATCCTCAATTGTCCCCCGATATTCAGATTCCAGTTCATGCGCAAAGATTAAATCTTCAGCAACCTTTAATGATGGTGCAATCTTTAGCGATTTATCTAAATGTGATACACGAACCATATCCATTAATGTAGGACAAAGATTCACAAGAATAAATATGCCACCAACCGATTGACACAACCGATGTGCTAGTACCCCTAACCGGATGCCAACTTCGTCTGTTTTCTTAACATGAATCATATCCAGCACAATATTTCGTTGTCCAATCGTATTCCGCAACAAGAACTCTCCTTTGAGTTTAGCTGCATTATCCGCATCTATCACATCGACATGTGGTTCTATGACAATATAGCGATCGTGTTTATCAATGGTATACTTCATGAGGTGATCTCCTTTATTTGAGGATACAATGTACTAATAATTTAGCGTTTTTAAGGCGTTTGACACATTTCTTTCTACTCGTTCAAGTACATTTTCTTGATCTGGGTAAACAAACTTTTCTCCAACAATATGTTCGTATAGTTCAATATAACGCTCAGAAATCGAAGCTACAATTTCATCCGTCATTTCCGGAACAGCCTGACCGTCTTTTCCTTGAAAACCGTTTTCGATTAACCATTTCCGAACAAACTCCTTCGATAATTGCTTTTGTGGCTCATTTTGATCTTGGCGTTCTTGATAACCTTCGGCATAAAAATAACGCGAAGAATCGGGTGTATGAATTTCGTCAATCAACACGATTTGACCATCTTTTTTACCAAACTCATATTTTGTATCCACCAATATTAACCCCCGTTGTGCGGCAATTTCGGTTCCTCTTTGGAATAAAGCTTTCGTATATTTTTCTAGCTGAACATAATCTTCTTCACTTACGATACCCTTATTCAAAATATCAGCACGTGAGATGTCCTCATCGTGGCCGACCGCTGCCTTAGTTGTCGGCGTAATAATAGGTTCCGGCAACTTGTCGTTTTCCTTTAACCCTTCTGGCAATGATTCACCACAAACTTCACGTTTACCTGCCGCATATTCACGCCAGGCATGGCCTGATAAATAACCACGGATAACCATTTCCACTTTAAACGGTTCACACATTTGGCCGATTGTCACACTTGGATCCGGAACAGATACCACCCAGTTTGGAATAATATCAGCAGTAGCCTTTAAAAATTTGGCTGCAATTTGATTCAGAACTTGCCCTTTATACGGAATAGGACGTGGAAGCACCACATCGAATGCTGAAATACGGTCGGAAGCTACCATCGCCAAATACGTATTGGCAATTGTATACACATCACGTACCTTTCCTCTGTAAAAAGCAGTCTGGTTTTCAAAATTGAAATTTGTTTCTTTTATAGCATTCATGTTCAAAGTAAAATACACCTGTAAATAATTATTATAATCCGCAAATGGCACCTTCATGCCAGGCAGGATCATACAGCATTTATTTTATGAGCCGCTGTACTCATTTGTTTCTAGAGGGAACAATACCTTACTTTCCGCATTGGCCTATTAAATATCGCCATATGCTTCTAATATGCGACGCACCAATTTATGCCGTACCACATCTCCGCCGCTGAGGTGAACAATATCTATCCCTTCGATATTGTCTAATAAGCGAATCGCTGTTGACAATCCAGACTGATTTTTCTTCGGCAAATCCACTTGTGTCATATCACCAGTAACAATAAATTTAGCCGTAGGTCCCATCCGCGTTAAAAACATCTTCAACTGCATATCTGTTGCATTCTGAGCTTCATCCAAAATGACAAAACAATTGTCGAGCGTACGTCCCCGCATAAACGCTAATGGCGCAACCTCGATGGTGCGGTTTTCTAAATAACCTTTGAGCTTTTCGGCAGGAATCATGTCATCCAAGGCATCATAAAGGGGCCTCAAATAAGGATCTACTTTTTCCTTTAGATCGCCCGGTAGAAATCCCAAATTCTCTCCGGCCTCAACGGCTGGCCGCGTCAAGATGATCCTTTTGATTTCTTTATTTCGGAGTGCCCTAACAGCCAAAGCAACTGCAGTATAGGTTTTTCCCGTTCCTGCAGGTCCGATAGCAAATAAGATGTCATTTTTGGAAATACTATCCACCATCTTCCGCTGGTTGGCGGTGCGTGCACGTACAATCAGGCCATTAGGGCCGTATACGATTGGTTCGGAACCAAAAGCAGCATTTTTGGAAGCGAGTTCTTTTTCCTGTTGAGCGGCAGAACCTGCGCTTGCACCCAGCAGATTTTCAAAATCCAACAAGGTAATGTTGTTAAATTTCTCCAAATGAGCCACGACTTCCTGAAAAGAGTGTTCAAACAGGTCCAATTCCTTCGCATCTCCTAGCACCTTCATTTCACTTCCGCGAGCTACAATCCGCAGTTTTGGGAATTGCTTCTTCAAATAATCGAAGTGCTCATTGTCTGCTCCCCACAATACGGGTAAATTCAGACCATCTAATGCAATTAGTAATTCGTTCAAATTTTATCTATTTAGAATTAATTAGATTGTAGCCATTACACAATATCATTCCTGTATAACACTATTCAAAATTAACGTATTCTAACGAAACCACCAAGAATATAGCGCGTACAAACAACGAGAATAAGAATGCGTATTTGGAGGGCAATGTCTATGTTGCAAACATTTCAATATACGTGAAATATCCGCTATGTAGGTGTATATCAACCGAAAAAAAAGATAATCAAAATAAGTTCTCCAATTAGCTTTACAAATCACCTGATAAATAGTAATTTTGTTCTCTATTTAAATAAATTACGGGGTATATTTTACGGGAATTCGACAGCAATTCAATCTAGGATTTAGATTATAATGGCAGTAATTACATTAACAACAGACTTAGGACATAAAGATTTTTATCAAGCAGCGCTAAAAGGGAGTCTTTTAACGCAGTTATCTGATGCCAATATTGTTGATATTACTCATGAGATCCCAGCATTTAATATCCCTCGAGCCGCATTTGTATTGGGCAATGCTTATCATTATTTCCCCAAAGGAACTGTCCACATCATCGGGATCAACACCTTATTTCATGAAGAATCCAGGTATATCGGCATGAAATATAATGATCACTATTTCGTTGGAGCCGACAACGGCATCTTCAGCCTATTGTTGAATGGCAATGAACCACAAGAACTCTACGAACTCAACTTAATGCAGGATTTGCGGTATCTACATTTTCCACTAGCAGACATTCTATCTAAATCTGCCTGTCACATCGCCAAAGGCGGAAAACTGAAAGATGTCGGAACGCCAATGCAACAGCTGATTGAAAAAGTGACTTTGCAGCCCATCTTTGACAAAGATATGATCCGAGGCAATGTCATTTATGTGGATGCCTTTGGCAATGCCATCACCAACATCTCCAAAGATTTATTCAATAAGGTACAGAAAGGTCGGCATTTTGTACTTTACTTCAAACGCAATGAGACCATCACCAACCTTTCCTGGCACTACAACGAAGTAGGTGAAGGAGAAAAACTTTGCTTATTTGGCATTTCCAACTATCTTGAAATCGCCATCAATAAAGGCAATGCAAGCCAGCTCCTTGGACTTCATGACGATGACTCCAACGTAATTCGCATAGAATTCAAAGATTCCGTACTGTAAAACAATTATCAAACTTCAACCCACAGTCATCATTTACTGGCAATTGCTTCGCTAATTGTTCGCACCTGCTTCGCTTCTTATTCGGGGCCGCTCCACTCTGCGCCCACTGATTGTCCACCNNGGTGGACAATCAGTGGGCGCAAGGTGGACGAGAGGTGGACAGGAGGTAGACAATTTCCGAACAAAGGGCGAATAGATGGCGAACGAAGGGCGAAGTGAGCTACTATCTGATGACAACACAATAATAAAACAAAATCTTACGGCAAACGTTAGTTTTAAATTAGATATTTGATTATACAAATTGTTAAACATACATGAGATTGCTAAAATTACTTTTTCTGTTCACCATTCTATCCGGCTTCCTTAAACAAGTCAACGCTCAAACCAATCCAGATTCCAGCGCTTACGAAGTACAGCGGAACCATGTCAATGAGCTACTCAATGCCCGGCAACAAAAATTTGGCGCTTATGACACCAGTCTTACCCAAAAAACGGGTCTTTTTGGTCTATTTAAATCAAAAGGAGATATGCAAAAGAGTATCGACATCCTTAAAGATATTGTGATTACCGATAATAACATCTTTCTCGAAACACAAAAACTTCTTAAAATCAAAGATTTTGAGAAAGATAAATTTCAGCAGCTGGCAACAGATTATGATAAACAGGTTTCTGCTTATATCGGTACCATAAGCAAGCTTCAGAAAGAAAACGAAAAATTGCGTAGCCAAGTTGACAAAACATCGGGTAACGGAGGCCTAAGCAATATTCTCCTTTATATTGCTTTAGTTGTGATCGGGGTTTTAGGCTATCTACTCTACACGGCCAAAGCAAAACACGCCGCTGCAAAACAACAAAATATAGGATAAAATAGGCGAATACCAGTCTCAACATAATAGCCAACAAGTCAAACAGCCCTTAAGGTATTAAAAAGTCACCTTGATGCTAAAAATTGACTATAGTATGATAGCAAATTGTTTTTAATCTCGTTACATTTGTCCTCGCAACAAAATTTGAAGTAGCGGATATGGCAAGAGGATTCAACAGCGGTAATAAACAAGAAGAGGATCTACCAAAACCAAAATTGAATAAGGAGCTCCTGTTGAGAGCTGCAAAACTAATGACCTATTTAAAACCTTATCGGTTTAAATTTGGAATAGGGATGTTTTTCTTGGTATTATCCAGTTTAGCCATGTTAGCGTTCCCGGCGCTGCTTGGGGCTATGATCGATGCTGCTCAAGGTAAGCAAAAATATCTCTGGCTTCCTCCAGAAGTATATTACATTGGTGGCATTGCATTTATTATATTATCTTTTCTGTCAGTCGTTTCTTTTTTTCGCATCCGTATTTTTGTTGAAATTGCAGAACGTACATTGGCTGCCCTTCGCAAGGATACTTATCTAAAACTGATTTCATTACCGATCGAATTTTTTGCCAACCGTCGTGTTGGGGAATTAAACAGCCGTCTGTCTGCAGATCTTTCGCAGATCCAGGATACCCTGACCACCACACTAGCTGAAATTCTAAGGCAGTTGATCAGTCTTTGTTTTGGTGTTTTTCTATTGGTTTGGGTATCTCCCAAACTTGCTCTTATGAACCTTTGTATTTTACCGATCATTGTGGTGGCGGCTATCATCTTTGGAAAGTTTATCCGCGAACTATCAAGACAGGCCCAAGACAAAATGGCTGAATCAAATAGTATCGTTCAGGAGACTTTATTAGGGATCAGCAATGTGAAGGCTTTTGTCAATGAATACTTCGAGTTTAACCGTTATAGCAGACAGATGGATTCTGTTGTCAAACTTGCGGTTAAAGGTGCAACCTTTCGTGGTGCGTTTGCTTCATTTATTATCTTCTGTATTTTTGGTGCAGTAATCGCCGTTATATGGTATGGAGCGGCACTAGTTGCTATCCACGAAATGACTGTCGGCGATCTGACGACCTACATTTTATATTCGATGTTTGTTGCAGGATCCATGGGCAGTTTTCCTGAACTCTATGCCAATATCCAACGCTCCTTAGGGGCAAGTGAACGCATTTTGGAAATTCTGGATGAGCCTCAAGAAAACCTCAATGTGAAACCGACTTGTAAAGAAGTTCACGAAGTAATGACCGGCAAACTAAGCTTCAATCATGTTTCCTTTGCCTACCCAAGTCGTCCCGATATTGAAATTCTAAAAGACATCAATTTTACGGCCAATGCAGGGGATAAGATTGCCATAGTCGGCCCCAGTGGAACAGGAAAATCAACAATCGCTTCATTGATCTTACAATTCTACACGGTTAATACAGGTGAAGTCTGCTACGACGACAGACCAGCATCCGATTTTGAATTATGCGATATCCGTAATCAAGTCGCTATTGTACCGCAGGATGTATTGCTGTTTGGAGGTACTATACGCGAAAATATTGCGTATGGCAAGCTCGATGCCTCAGAAGATGAAATTATAGCCGCTGCTAAACGTGCCAATGCACATCAATTTATCTTAAATTTCCCTGAAGGCTATAACACGCTCGTTGGCGAACGTGGCGTAAAACTCTCTGGCGGGCAGCGCCAGCGTATTGCCATTGCCCGCGCGCTGTTAAAAGATCCGGCCATTCTTATCTTAGACGAGGCGACTTCATCATTAGATTCTGAGTCCGAGCGCCAGGTACAAGAGGCATTGGAAGAATTAATGCGCGGACGTACTTCGATTATCATTGCTCATAGATTATCTACCATTATCGATGCTGATAAAATTATCGTTATCGAAAACGGCATCGTATCGGAAAGCGGCACTCACTTTGAACTGCTCCAAAAAGAAAGCGGCCTCTATCAACACCTCTACAACCTCCAATCGAAACAGCAAAAGATTGATATGTAAAATTTTGTTAATTATTGATTCTTTTTAAACAAAATCACCTTGTGATTGTTCATTTGGTATCATACTTGATTATCATTTGAATATATAACAAAATAGAAGAATTATGAAAAATAGCAAAAATGGATTAGTGGCATTTGCTTTGGTAGGATTAGCTGCGGGAGCTGCTGCATGGTATCTTTTAGGAACTGACGATGGAAAAAAACAATTAGATCGTGCAAATGATGGCATCAAGAGCTTAACTAAATCATTGAAAGATCTTTCTAAGAAAGAAGCTAAAAAAGCGCAAAAACTAGCTAATAAAGCTTCGTCCGAATTAGATAATTTAAAATCGAAAGCTCAGGCTGCCTTTAGCAAAGCTACAGAAGATGCAGATGCACTGAAAAACAAAGCGAAAGAAGCAGGCAGAGAAGCTTTGGAACACGCCAACAGCGCAGCTCAAAACTTGGCAGGCAAAATCGATGATACAACTGACGCTGCGAAGTCCAAAATTTCTAACGTATAAGTAAAAATAACGTCTTTTTTAGGAATTGATGTTGTTGATCACTCTCGCGGTTAAAATACATTTGTATCTTTGCTGCCTATGACGTTGATGCAACAAGTAAAAACTTTAATTCTTAAAGACATCATTCTGGAATGGCGTTCGAAATATGCTATTAACGGAATTCTACTATATGTCGTATCAACTGTTTTCGTCTGCTATCAAGCATTTAAATCAGTTGATACGACTACTTGGAACGCATTATTTTGGATCATTATGCTCTTCGCTTCGATCAATGCAATCAACAAAAGCTTCGTCCAAGAAAACCCCAATCGGCAACTCTACTATTATTCACTTGTTGATCCTCGAGCGATCATTTTAGCAAAAATCATCTACAATACCATCGTGATGACGCTATTAGCCACCATCGCTTATTTTGTATATTCAACCATATTTAAAAATCCCATCGGTGACCCGATACTCTACTTCTTATCGGTCATGCTCGGCAGCATTAGCTTTTCAACTGTATTTACCATGATTTCTGGAATTAGCGCTAAAGCAGGAAATAACAGTACGCTAATGGCAATACTTAGTTTCCCGGCAATTATCCCGCTATTAATCGTATTAATAAAGCTATCACGCAATGCAATAGAAGGTTTGGAAAGAGCTTCAAGCAGTAAAGAAATAATCGTATTACTTGCAATTAATGTAATCACGATCACTATTTCTTTGTTGTTATTTCCGTACCTTTGGCGAGATTAAATATGAGCATTGACGACAAACTAAATTCAATATAACCATGAGAAAAAAATGGTGGAAAGTATTAGCAGTATTGATTATCTGTGGTGTTATTATCAATGGTCTTTTAGGCCCTGTTCCCCGTCTATTTATCCTACACGAAAGCATCCGTAATGTCTATTTTCATGTTCCGATGTGGTTTGCTATGATTTCGATGTATTTCGTTTCTGTAGTATACAGCATTAAATACCTTAATACTGGAAAACAAGCATACGATTTAATGGCTATAGAGGCTGTAAACACGGGTATTACGTTCTGCTTCTTGGGACTTGCGACGGGTATGCTATGGGCAAATATCACCTGGGGTGAACCGTGGCCAAATGACCCGAAACTGAATGGCTCTGCGATCGCAACATTGATGTATCTCGCTTACCTTGTTCTCCGAAATGCCTTGGAAGAAGAACAAAAAAGAGCGAAGATTTCTGCAGTATATAATATTTTTGCCTTTCCGATTATCATTGTACTCATCTATATCTTACCTAAACTGACAGATTCCCTACATCCAGGTAGTGGGGGGAATGGAACATTTGCTGATCTTCAGATGAGTAATGAATTACGCCCGACGTTCTACAGTTCTGTTATTGGATGGATTTTGATAGCGACCTGGATCTGTACAATGCGCTATAGGATGCGTTTATTAGAGAGAAAGCAAGAATTAGGCGCATAAGTATCAAAAATTTGTATTCATCAAACACCTGTCATGTTGCGCATAAAAATGGACAACATGACGAATAATAATATATAGAAATAGAAATGAAAAAAATAGTATTGTCAATCGTCTTACTCATGTTTTCTACCCTGAGTACATTTGCGCAAGAAGATGTCGATATGGCGACCGGATTGCGTAGCGAAGGAAAGATCTACGTCGTAGTATTGGTCATGTTGGTCATTTTTCTTGGCTTGGCTTTCTTCCTTTTTTTGCTTGACCGCCGCATTAGCAAATTGGAAAAAAAGAATAAATAGCACATATTTATCAACACCATGATTATCAATCAGTTTAGGAATTATTCACCCATTAATATTTTATTTCTATCGCTCGTAGGCTTTGTGCTATGTTTAGGGATATTTTTGCACCTTCCGGATAAACTTGACTCTGTAATTTTTGAACCTGCATTGGGCAATCTATTGGGAGAAAACAACTTAATCAACCTTTCTCCTGCCACCAATGTTTTTTTCACGCTGATCTTGACGATCTTCCAGGCGACAATACTCAATCGCATCACAAGCCATTTTAACTTACTAGGGAAACCTAGCTTTTTGGTCGCTTTGATGTACATGACACTGGCCAGCTTGTTTTTACCATTTTTGGTGCTGTCTCCAACGCTGATCTGTAATTTTATTTCGATATGGATGTTAAGCAAGTTGCTCTCCCTCTATCGGCAGACGGATGTTAAAGCGGAAATGTTCGATCTTGGCATGATCGTAGGCATCGGAAGCTTGGTCTACTTTCCATTCTTGAGTATGTTTGGCTTATTGTGGATAGGTTTACTCATTTTTAGGCCGTTCAACTGGCGCGAATGGATTACCCCACTCCTTGGCTTGGCCACGGTGTATTTTATCTTGGCGGTAATCTATCTTTGGATGGGCAAAATGGAGCAGTTTTATACGATTTGGCTGCCGTTTACGTACAAATTTCCTACGGCTATCCGTATTCAATTAGTTGACTATCTGGTACTCGTGCCGGTCATCTTTACTTTAATACTCTTCTTAATGGTCTTAAAAGACAACTTTTTTAAAAGTGTCGTGCATATTCGCAAGTCATTTCAATTGTTGTTCTTTATGTTATGCCTGGCGGTAGTCTCGTTCTACTGGAATAAAAAACTAACAGAGGCCCATTTTTTACTTTGTGCACCTTCTATCGCCATCTATATGGCGTACTATTTCACTTATGCCAAAAAGAAATGGTTTTTTGAGGTCGTATACGCCATTATAACCCTCACTATAATCTACTTTCAGTTTTTCTAAGCTACTGTACAATAAGCGTTTAACCTTTTTTAACAAAATCGGCTTAACAAGCTCGCAAAAATTGAATAGTTTTGTATGCGATTAAAAGCAAAAAACATTTAATATCAGAGTCAAATAACTCGAAAATTTCACTAAAACTAAATAAACATTAGTTTCTCAATTTTATAGATTGACCATGCAGAAACGCTTTACAAGCTCTCTAAAAAATAAATCACTCCAACTGTTGTTAGCAGGGGGAATTTTAGCTAGTTCTACTACCGCATTTGCCCAAAAAACGACATCCGCATCACCCTACTCTCAATTTGGACTTGGTCAGATGCGAGAGGATTTATTGCCACAATATAGAGGTATGGGGGGCGTGAATACCGCTATCCGAAGAATCAATGGCGTATACAACACCAACCCGAGCAATCCTGCATCTTACTCTGCCACACAGTTTACCACCTTTGATGCTGGTTTATATGGCAATTACACGCAATTAAATTCGACAACCCGATCAGATAACACGGCTGACTTTGCCTTTAGCCATATCACCATGACTTTCCCCATGAAACGCTTTGGAGGAATCAGTTTGGGTATTCTTCCCTACTCTGATATTGGTTATCGGACATCTTCAACAGGAACTGTAAATGCTGATCCTTACACGAAAGTTTTCACCGGCGAAGGTGGTTTAACAAAAGCCTATGCTGGCTGGGGGGTACGCATCGTGAAAGGCCTGAGTATCGGTGCCAACATGTCTTATCTATTTGGAACCTTAAATGATTATAGCCGTGTAGAATTTCTCCCTTCATCGGGAGCATTGAATACCCAGCAACAGAATAAACGCGAAATACAAGGTATTATCTTTGATTATGGTTTACAATACGAGCAACCGTTAAATAAGGAATACTCACTGACCTTTGGTTATTCTGGTTCATTAAATAATGATATTAAAGAGAGAACAACAATATTTAATACGAGAACTACACCTTCTTCTGATCCGGACAACCAAAATATCCCGTTGGATAGCACCTTTATTTCTGACCGCAGTAGCAGACATTTGACCCTTCCACTGAAGCATAATGTTGGTATCACGCTTGCGCGTAGCAACCGCTGGTTGGTTGGTGCTGATTTTAAATACGCAGATTGGTCGAGATTTCAGACTAGAAAAGGAGAAAATGAGCTCCGCAAGAATTACGGCGTAGCGATTGGGGGGCAAATTACGCCCGATGTCACCTCGCTTAAGTATTTGAACCGAGTAGATTATCGACTTGGCTTTAGATATAATAAAACACAATATTTCTTAAGTAACCAAAATATCAACGATATGGCTGTTACTGTTGGTGTTGGTTTCCCATTTGCCAGAAATCAATTTTCGGGAGCTTTCTCTAAAATAAACTTTTCGGCAGAATTTGGACAAATGGGCAAAATCAGCAATAGTCTCTTACGTGAACGTTATATTAACTTTAATATAGGCTTTACCTTAAATGACCGCTGGTTTAGAAGAACACAATTTGATTAATCCGATGGTACGCAAGACATTTGCTTCGACCATAATCCAAAATATATCGCCCCTAGTAATCGTATCTTTACTAGGGGCGCTCTCATTGACTTCGTGCGAACCTGATTTAAAAGAGGTCGACCGGATTGCCAACATGAAAAAGGAAGAGGCGGTCGACATCTCACGTCATGTAGACATCATCTACAGCGATTCGACCCGGGTAAAAGCCAATCTTACCGCGCCTGAAATGCGTATCAAACACGATAGTACTGAAGTATATGAATTTCCCAAAAGCATAAAAATCATCTTTTACGATGACAATTTAAAGGAAACTCAACGCATCACCTCCGACCACGCCATTCGTAGGGAAAAAGAAAAGACGACCACTTTCACAAAAAACGTTGTAGTAACTATGGCTGACGGATCGATCATCAAAACTGAAGAGATCATCTATGACGAAAGTCAAGTTGATAGCAACAGCAACAGGATCTTTTATAATCACGTGCCGATAACGGCTTTCTTTCGCGATAATCGGGGTAATTTACAGGGGTCATCATTTACATCAGACAAAGATTTCAAACATGTCAATATAGCCAATGCCACTGGTTACACCATTATTACCAACAACAATCTGTTCCCTTCTTTAGGAAAATAGCTCATCGTGGGTCATAAACCAGATTCCGGTTTGGTTTAAAAGCAGCTATGGATCTGATACAATCGCCCCAGACTGTTTATTTATACGATTAAGTTATTCAAAACGAATCATTTGAACTAAAAGAGAACAGAAAACTTCAGTTTATACAATTATTTTTCAAATTTGTTTTGCTACATTCAGGAAAATATTCCATTTTTTTTTATAAAAATTGTATCTTGCACCGCATTTTGCTATGCTATGCATAAATTAACGAAATACAAGTATTTACACAATATAAACACAATAAGCAGACTATGGGATTAATGGGCTTTTTGCGTAACAAAGCGGGTGTCATCTTGACCGCAGCTATGGCTATCGCAATTTTAGCATTTTTACTAGGCGATGTCGTTCGGGGAGGAGCTCCTTTTTGGGCGAGACATCAAAATCGTGTAGGGGAAGTCAACGGAACTGAAATTGAATATCCTGCGTTCAATCAACAAGTTGAACAAACAGAAGAAATGTTCAAACAACAAATGGGAGGTGCAGTGACTCCTCAAATGAGAACATACGCTGTCCAACAAGTTTGGAATCAATTTTTGTCAAGAGAGATCTTGAAAAAAGAGATTGAAAAAATCGGTTTGACTGTCGGTAAAGAAGAATTAAATGATTTAGTAAAAGGACCAAATCCTTCACCTCAAATCGTTCAGGCTTTTACTAACCCACAAACGGGACAGTTTGACCATAGTCAATTGATGACCTTCTTAGGGCAGGTGAACAATAATCCTGCTGTCTACGACCAATGGAATACGTTACTTGAAGGCGTTAGAGATGAACGTTTAAGCAGCAAATACGGCGAGTTGCTTTCCAATAGCGTATACGTTACTTCATTGGAAGCAAACGAAGAATACCAAGAGCGCAATAAATTGGCAAACTTCAAATACATTCTTTTAGATTATGCTTCTGTCAAAGATGCAGATGCTAAATTGACGGATGCTGATTACCAAGAATATTATGATGAACATAAAAACATGTTCAAAACCCAAGAGGAAACTCGTGCAATTCAATATGTAACTGTAGATGCAAAACCTCTTGCTAAAGATTCTTTGGCCGTAAAAGAAACCATCAACAAATTGAAACAGGATTTAATCGTTGCCAAAGACGACTCCTTGTTTGCTTCGATCAATTCAGACAACAAATACCCGTTCACTTATGTGAAAAAAGGACAGTTGAGCCCTTCTTTGGATTCAGTTGTATTCAATGTGGCTGCTGGCACAACAGTTGGACCTTTTTTAAACAACAACGCGTATGAAATCGCAAAAGTTGTTTCGACGATCGTAAGTCCTGACTCGGTGAAAGCATCTCATATCTTACTGGACCCTACAGCTGAGGGTGGCGTAGATAAAGCCTTGGCGAAAGCAGATTCGATCAAAGGATTGATTCAAAAAGGAGACAATTTTGCAGCATTGGCCGTTCAGTTCAGTAAAGATCCAGAAAGCAAAACAAATGGTGGCGAACTAGGGACATTCACAAGAGGTCGTATGGTTCCTGAGTTTGAGAATGCCGTATTCGAAGGAAAAACAGGTGATATCAAAGTTGTAAAATCTCAATTTGGTGTGCATGTCATTAAAATTGAGAAACAATCAGGTAGCTCAAAATATGCGAAAGTTGCCATCATTGATAAAGTGATCAGCAGTGGAAAAGAAACATTAAACAATGCGCATAGCAAAGCAACAGCATTCTTATCTGCAGCCACAGCACAGAACTTTGCTCAAGAAGCGAAAAAACTTGGTCTAGAAGCAAAAACAGCTTCACGCGTAACAGCGATGGACAATGTATTAGATGGTAATGAAGCGCCACGTGATTTAATTAAATGGGCTTTCGAAGCGAAAAAAGGCGATATCTCAGACAAAGTATTTGAGACTGAAACTTCTTACATCTTAGCAAGTTTGGTTGACATACAACCTAAAGGAACGCTTTCTCTGGATGCCGTTAAAAAAGATATTGAGCCTGCAGTAAGAAATATGGTTAAAGCGAAGATGTTGAAAGAGAAATTTGACAAAGCTTTAGCAGGTGCATCTTCTATAGATCAGGTTGCTCAAAAAGTAGGTAAATCAGCTATTCACGTTGAAAATGTTGTCTTCGCGAACCCAGTTATCCCTGGTGTTGCATTGGAAAACAAGGTTGTAGGAACAGTTTTTGGACTTCAACCAAATAAACCTTCCAAAGCGATTGAAGGAAATACAGGTGTATATGTAGTACAGGTCAACGGTTTTACCAATCCTGCCGCTATCTCCGATATCAATGGACAAAAGAAACAAATGCTTGCAGCTAAAGCACAACGCGCTTGGGGATCTATTTTCCGCGCATTACAAGACAAAGCTGAAATCATTGACAATAGAGTGAAATTCTTTTAAAAGATTTTTAAGTAAATTTGTAGCCGGACGAATTATCGTCCGGTTTTTTTTTGATGTAAATATGGATATTCAAACAAATATTGTCAACAAAGTTGCGCAAAGTGGGTTAGTCACAGTTGACTTGGCCAACTACCATCCTCAAGCAGACAATGTGGTATATGATATTAAGGATAATCTCTTCCATGGCTTGATTCTTAAAGAAAAGGATTTCCGCGAGTTCATTAAGACAAACGATTGGTCGCAATATGCCGGTAAACATGTAGCAATTACCTGTAGTGCAGATGCTATTGTGCCCACTTGGGCTTACATGTTATTGGCTAACAAATTGGAACCTCATGCAGCAACAATCATCTTCGGAGACGCGGATGAACTGTTACGCATGCAGTATGCTGCAGCTATTGAACAGATTGACATGGAACAATTTCGGGATCAGCGTGTAGTTGTAAAGGGATGTGGTGACACTTTTATTCCAGAGTCCATATTTGTACAGTTTACGGTAAAACTAAGCAAGGTGGCAAAAAGTATTATGTATGGTGAACCTTGTTCTACCGTACCTGTATTTAAACGAGTACAGCCTAAGTAATCCAATTGCACAAATGTATAAGTCATTGTCTATGAACGTCTCATTTAATGTCAAAAGTTAAATTTATTTGAATGAAATTAACATTTCTTTTTCAAACAAATTTCGTAAACTTACCTACATGAAACTTATATCGACTTTGCTCTTTTACTTATCCGTGGTAGTAAGTACTGCTTTTGCTCAAGAATTACCGCATTTAAAGGAATCTGCATTTAAAGGTGGTGAGAAATTAAAGTATAAACTCCGTTATGGCTTTATTTCCGCCGCAACTGGAACATTAACTGTTGAAGACACAAAGGATGGAACTGGAAACCCTTCCTTTCATTTATATGCAGCAGGTAAGACAGCAGGTGCCTTTGCGATATATACGGTACGCAATGAATACAATTCGTATATTAACAGTAAAACATTTTTACCCTATTATTATACGGAAAACATTCGCGAAGGAGGATACAGAAGGAATGATAAGGTACGCTTTAACCAAGCGACAAATACCGTTGTCGGTAATAAAGGAACATTTAATTCGAAAGTAGATCAAACTTTTGACTTGCTTTCCTCCTACTATTTTGCGCGCAACTTGGATCTGTCAACGGTTAAACCGGGAGAATCTTTCAAGCTGACTTATTTTCTGAATGATGAGATTGCTACCTTAGGCATACAATATATTGGAATAGAAAAGATAAAAACAGAATTAGGCACATTAGAATGCCTCAAATTCAGTCCCGAAATCAAACCGGGACGGATATTTAAAAAAAATAGCAAGCTTTATTTGTGGGTAACCAATGATGGCAACCGTATTCCGGTCAAAGCCAATGTAGATATTTTAATCGGCTCCGTAACGTTAGAATTACTGGAAGCAAGCGGATTAAAGTACAAATTGGGACAACGAGCAAGCTACTCAAAATAATTAGAATGATTGAAGTAGGAAATGTATTGGTACACGAAGATCTAATCAATAATGACTTTGTGTGCAATTTATCAAAGTGCAAAGGAATCTGTTGTATTGAAGGCGATTCGGGCGCCCCGTTATTGGAAAGTGAAAAGGCCATCCTGGAGGAGATCTATCCTAAAGTGAAGCCTTATATGACAGAGAAAGGTATTGAAGCGATTGAGGAGCAAGGCAAATATGTAATTGATGTAGATGGTGATCTGACAACTACCTGTGTCGATGGAAATAAAGAGTGCGCCTATGTGACCTGGGAAAATGGCATCACAAAATGTGCTATTGAAAAAGCTTACGAACTCGGCGAGATCCATTGGCGAAAACCTGTATCATGTCACCTATACCCTATACGGACAACACATTATCCCGAATTTGACGTACTTCACTATGACCGTTGGCATATCTGTAAAGATGCCTGTTCATTCGGGAAAGAATTGCAGGTCCCTGTCTTTAAGTTTTTAAAAGATCCGTTAATCCGCACGTACGGTGAGGAATGGTACAAAAATCTTGAGCGAGCAGCCGAAGAGTTGTCCTAAAATCACTATCTTTAAGCTTTAACTATTTTGGTATTTCACCCTAATTCATGTCAAAATTAAGAGAGATTCAACGTCCTATTGTCCATGAACTGGAAGCTTTTGAGAAAAAATTCAAAGCTTCGATGAAAAGCTCCGTCCCCTTGTTGGATCGCATTACACAATACTTGATCAAACGTAAAGGCAAACAAATGCGGCCTATGTTTGTGTTCTTTTCAGCGGGCATATGTAACGGAATTAATGAATCCACTTACCGTGGTGCTGCTCTTGTAGAGTTGTTGCACACTGCCTCTTTGGTACATGACGATGTGGTGGACAATTCCTACGAACGTCGAGGATTTTTTTCGATCAATGCGCTATGGAAAAATAAAATTGCTGTTTTGGTGGGTGATTTTCTATTGTCAAGAGGTTTACTCCTTTCGGTAAAACATCAGGATTATCACTTACTAAAAATTGTATCCGAAGCTGTTGAACAGATGAGCGAAGGTGAATTGCTTCAGATCGAAAAGGCTCGTAAACTGGATATTGAAGAGTCTATTTATTTTGAAGTGATCCGAAAAAAAACAGCCTCGCTAATCGCTTCTTGCTGTGCTTGCGGCTCGGCCTCGTCAAATGCAGATCAAGGAACAGTAGATAAACTTCATCAATTTGGTGAAAAAATTGGAATTGCATTCCAGATCAAAGACGATTTGTTTGACTTTGGCTTAGATGACGTCGGCAAACCGCTCGGCAATGATATCAAAGAGAAAAAAATAACTTTACCGCTCATTTATGCATTACATCAAGTTACTGCAAGCGAAAAACGAAGAATCATTAATTTAGTTAAAAACCACAATGAGGATGCTCAAAAAGTTGCTGAAGTCATTGATTTTGTCCGTAAGAGTGGTGGGTTAGCATACGCGACAAGTAAGATGCTAGAATACCAACAAGATGCATTTCGAATATTGGAGGACTTTCCAGACAGCGAATACAAAGCCGGACTGGAGCAATTGGTAAAATACACAACAGAAAGAAAAAAATAAAATGAGTCACGAATTAATGTTTTTTGGTGGGTTCCTAATATTTATTGCGCTTATGCTTGCAATAGATCTTGGGTTATTTTCTAAGGGCGACAAACCTGTCAGCCTGAAGATGGCTAGTATTATGAGTGCCATTTGGGTCTTATTCTCTTTAGGCTTCTATTGGCTGCTACGTCACTATGGATTTGAACTGCACAATATCCATGATTTTAATCACCTCCAAGAGGTCATCGCCAAACACCACCACGATATTAAAATTATTCCCGGAGATCTAGCGGCCAGTCTCGATGTTTATAATAAGAATCTTGGTCTGGAATATCTTACCGGTTATGTTGTGGAATACGCCTTGTCAGTAGATAATATCTTTGTGATGGTCTTACTGTTCACCTCTTTCGGTATTCCAGAGCGTTATTACCATAAGGTTTTGGTTTGGGGTATTTTGGGCGCAATCATTATGCGTTTCTTATTTATATTCCTTGGCGCCACCCTTATTGCTAAGTTTGGCTGGATTCTATATGTTTTCGGCGCTTTCCTAGTCTTTACAGGTGTAAAAATGTTTATTAACCGCAACCAGGAAGAGGACGTTGATCCACAGAATCACCCAGTCGTTAAATTCGCTTCGCGCTATTTTAAAGTAACTCCAAAATTAGACGGTGGACACTTTTTCCATGTAGAGAACGGTGTTAAATACATGACTCCGCTCTTTCTTGTATTGCTGGTGATTGAATTTACAGATCTCATTTTCGCTGTGGATTCTATTCCTGCGATTTTCTCCGTTACCAAAGATCCCTACGTCGTATTTTTTTCTAACATTTTTGCGATTCTAGGCTTACGATCAATGTTTTTCCTATTGGTCAATATCATACACAAATTTCAATACCTCAAAGTAGGTTTAGCCTTTTTACTGGTCTTCATTGGATTAAAGATGCTGCTACACCATTGGTTGGCCGAAGTTGGTTTTACGACAACACATTCACTGATTGTTATTATCGGCATCCTCGCTTTAAGTATCATTGCCTCGCTGCTTTTTCCAAAAAAGTCTTCCATTGCTGATTAGACGAAGCCGATTGAACAACTATGCTTATCGCTGTAAAATGTTGTCGCAAGGGGCAGCACATAATAGAATAAACATCCTATAATGGTCAGAATGAGAATTCTGGCCATTTCTATTTAACCTTAGAAAACTTCTATCATTTCTTTGCCTAGCAGGACATTAAGATACAAATAGTAGATTTTTCAGCACAATTATTTTACAGAGGAATTGATCTTACTCAATTTTATTTATTTATTTTAGCACCACATTAAATTAACAACATACTAACAATGAATTGGAATAAAACGATTGTACTAGCCGCTTCACTTTTTGCAGCGTCTTTCCAAGTACAAGCACAAGACAATTTGATCAATGCGCTTAAAGCAAATCAAAATGACAATAGCAAATCTGGATTTACCTTTACTGAAGTCATCAATCTAGGGAATACATCCATCAAAAATCAAGGTTCATCAGGTACTTGTTGGTCTTATTCAGGTAATTCTTTCCTAGAGTCTGAGATGATTCGTATGGGTAAGAAACCGGTTGAGATATCCCAAATTTATACTGCGCGGAACACATACTTAGACAAAGCACGTACCTATGTACGCCTTCATGGTGGATTGTCATTGGGCGAGGGCGGTCAATTCCATGATGTATTGAACTCCTTTCGTAAATACGGAACAATGCCACAATCGGCGTATACCGGTCTCCACTACGGTACTACCCGTAACAACTTTGGCGAAATGACTTCTATGTTGGACGCTATGTTGGGTGCAGTAGTGAAGGGCAAAACATTGACGCCAAACTGGGAGAAAGCCTATACCGCTGCCATGGATTCTTACCTTGGAGAGGTCCCTGAGAAATTTGACTATAACGGTAAATCCTACACACCACGTACCTTTGCAGATCAGGTAATCGGTATCAATCCAGACGACTATGTCGGTATTGCTTCCGTAACCGATCATCCGTATTACAGCCAGTTCGTATTGCTGATTCCAGACAACTGGTCATTCGACCGTTTTTACAATGTTAAAATGAACGATTTAACGGATATCATTGACAACGCTTTACAAAAGGGTTATACTGTGGCTTGGGCAACTGACGTATCTGAAAAAGGTTTCTCCTGGAAAAACGGGGTTGCTTATGTACCTGAAAAACCATTCGAGGAAATGACAGAGCAAGAAAAATCAACCATGTTCGTTGGTCCTAAACCGGAATTAAAAGTTACAGCCGAAGAAAGACAAAAAGCTTTTGATAACTGGCAAACAACTGATGACCACGGTATGCATATTGTTGGGCTTGTGAAAGATCAAAATGGAAAAGAGTACTACATTGTTAAAAACTCTTGGGGAACAACAAATGACTATCATGGTTACCTTTATGCCTCAAAAGAATTCGTACGTTATAAAACAACTTCTTTGATGTTACACAAAGACGGCCTAACAAAAGATTTAAAGGCTAAGATAAATATCAAATAGACGATTTATCAATCCACAAAAACACCTCTGAAATTAAAACATCCGAGGTGTTTTTGTTTTCAGATTAATTTGATAACTTAAGCATAATTATGAATCTTTTGTTGAGTGAGTATGAGAAGTATAATCGCATTGTGCCTTACGATTTTATTCGGGAATTTGGCTCACGCCCAGACTAAGGGTGTGAAATTTATAAATGGATTGAGTTGGAAACAAATAAAGGAGCGCGCAGAAGCTGAAAACAAATATATCTTTGTAGAGCTATTTGCAACCTGGTGTGGTCCATGCCAATATATGAGTAATGAGATCTTTCCTTTAGAACAGGTGGGGCAGCCAATTAATGAAAACTTTATTAGTGTTAGGGTACAAATGGATTCCACAGAATCTGACAATGCCAACGTCAAAAAATGGTATGCCGATGCGCGTGCTATTTCCAATGAATATAATATTCAATCGTTTCCTACATTTCTTATTTTTAATCCCAATGGACAAGCTGTACACCGCATTGTTGGCGCAAGTGATGCGCCTGAATTTGTCGGCCATGTAATGGATGGGCTAAATCCCGAAACACAGTATTACACCCTGTTAAAAAAATTCGATAAAAGACCGCAGGATATTTACACGGCCAAGCAGATGCTAAAAGCAGCGAATATCGCTTACGATGAAAACACTGCGCGCAAGGCGGAAAATACGTTAGCAAATTCACTAGGAACAGATGAATTGTTCAAAAAGGAGAACGTGCATATTCTATTGGCTGCAGCAAAATTTACCAATTCGAAAGCTTTCAATCTTATCCGGAACAATAAAGAAAAAATTGATATCCTATTAGAGTCACCTGGTATTGCCAACCGTACGCTGGCAAATGTTGTCGTTAACGAATTATTCCAGATTAAAATAGATGCCAAGCACGAACCTAACTGGGATAGTTATCAAAATGAACTGACGGCAAAATATCCGGACATCGATTTCGTTCCGATGTTCAAGAAGATTAGAGCACACTATTACCTTCAGGTGAAAAATTATGTGGCGATGAAGAATACCATCAATGATTATCTTTCATCAGAAGATTTTACTCCACATCAATTAAACACTTTTGCCTGGACTATCTTTAATAACAGCAGCGATCCGGCCTGTATCGAATCCGCACTAAGCTGGAGCAAAAAGTCGATTATTGAAGATCCGAGCAGCGCATTCTTGGACACCTACTCCAATCTACTCTATAAAAAAGGTGAAAAAGAAAAAGCGATAAAGTGGCAAAACAAAGCCGTCGAAATGGCCAGTGAGGACGATCGCCCTATCTATCAAGAAACGCTTGAAAAGATGATGAAAGGAATAAAAACTTGGGAAAACTAAAAGGAACCCGATAAGAGCCTACGCTGATCATCCCTAAAGACAAAAGTCCCGATCCAATTATGGATCGGGACTTTTATATAGATAGAGACCTCAGCCTGAAGCTTCAAGCTGCCTGGTTACTTTAATGCCTTTATTCCCATGTTCCAAAGCGCAAAAGCATACTTATCCACATTACTATTGATCAGAACTTCTGTAGACCTTCCAGCACCATGACCAGCTTTCGTCTCAATACGAATCAATACAGGATTATCACAACCTTGCTTTGCCTGCAGCTCTGAAGCAAATTTATAGGAGTGTGCTGGTACTACCCGATCATCATGATCTCCGGTAAACACCATTGTTGCTGGGTAGCAAACGCCAGATTTCACATTATGCACCGGAGAATACGCTTTCAGATAATCAAACATTTCTTTGCTATCACTGACCGTACCATAATCATAGGACCAACCTGCACCAGCCGTGAAAGTATGGTAACGTAACATATCCAAAACACCAACCTCTGGAAGAGCCACTTTGGCAATTTTAGGATCGATTGTCATTGTCGCCCCAACAAGCAAGCCACCGTTGGATCCCCCGTTTAAAGCGGTATACTCCGGTGATGTATACCCATTCTCCTGCAGGTAACGGGCAGCTGCAATAAAATCATGAAAGACATTTAATTTATTGAACTGCCTGCCGCCATCATGCCATTTCTGACCATATTCGCCGCCGCCACGGAGATTCGGAACAGCATAAACACCGCCATTTGCTAACCACACAGCAACGGAAGTACTGAACCCAGGGGTTAAGCTGATATTAAAGCCCCCATAACCATACACAATCGTCGGGTTTTTACCGTTCAAAGCAATCCCCTTTTTGTAGGTAATAATCATCGGAACTTTCGTACCGTCTTTCGATGTGTAGAACACCTGTTTGGATTCATACTGATCCGAGTCAAACTTTACTTTAGGCTTGATATAAAGTGTAGCGTGCCCAGAACTCACGTTGAACTTATAGCTCGAAGACGGTGTAATGTAATTTGAAAAACCAAAATAGATTTCTTTTTCTGTCTTTTTACCCGAAAAGCCACTCGCTGTACCAATGCCAGGCAATTCTATTTGTCGAATCTTCTTACCGGTATAATCGTATTGAATCACAACAGAAACGGCATCCTTCAAATAATTTGCAAAAAGATAGCCCCCTCCAGTACTGATCGAAAGGACATTTTCAGTCTCTGGAATAACATCTTTCCAGTTCTCTTTTGCAGGATTCTTCAAATCTACTTTAACCAAACGGTTGTTGGCAGCCTTATAATTTGTCTCCAGTAAGAAACTGTCCCCAATATTGTCAACGACACCGGTATTGGCATCAAAATGGTCCTGCAAGCAAATAATCTTGCTATTCGGCTGCTTGAGATCCTGATAATACAGTTCATTTCCCGTTGTCGTATTTGCGGCGGAGATAATTAGGTACCGTTGATCATCTGTCAATGAAGCACCCACATAACGCCTTGGTGTTGCAGAACCTCCAAAAATCAATTTATCTTCAGACTGTGCTGTGTTGAGTTTATGGTAAAATAATTTATGTTGATCTGTTTTTTCAGAAAGTTCAGACCCCTTTGGCTTATCGTAGCTTGAATAATAAAACCCATCATTTCCTTTCCATGCGATACCGGAGAATTTGACATCTATGAGGGTGGCCCCCACAGGTGACTTATCTTTGGCATTCAGCACAATGACTTTCCGCCAGTCTGATCCGCCTTCAGAAATAGAATAGGCGACTAGGCTACCATCTTTAGAAAATGAAATGTCCGCTAATGAAGTCGATCCATCTTTCGAGAAAGTATTTGGGTCCAAGAAAACTTCCTCTGTCCCTTTCTCCCCTAGTTTGCGATAAAGCACCGCATGCTGCTGTAAGCCATTATTTTTAAAAAAATATGTATATCCACCTTCCTTAAAAGGTGTTCCTATTTTTTCATAATTCCATATTTCGGTTAATTGATCTTTCAGTTTTGTGCGGAACGGGATTGCATTCAAATAGTCAAATGTGACCTTATTCTCAGCCTCTACCCAGTTTTTTGTTTCAGCTGAACGATCATCTTCCAGCCAGCGATAGGGGTCTGCAATCTTTTCCCCCCAAAATTCATCCACGACGGTTCCTTTCGTTGTCGTGGGATATGTTAACCGTTGTCCATAACCAGTTGTCGCCGTACCTGCCATACCCATCATCATGAGGATAAGACCAAAATTTTTCTTTATCATAAAATCGTATACTTGTTTCAACCAATCTAAGTTCAATTCACCTAGTATCTGAAAATTTGAGTTGAATATAAACAAATTTATCGACCTCCGATGTTTCTCAGGCTGTATTTATCTTGCAAAGCATACCTTAAAAAGCCCGGATTCATCGTTACCCGACAACCACAATATGGTGCGAAAAGCGCTACAACAAAATCGCTGTCTGTTTATCAGCGATAGAGCAATCGAGAAAACATCCATCAGCAGTTGCATATTTCTTAGCAGCATATTTCTTGGACAGCCGAAATTTCTTTAGATTTATTTAAATCTTGAATTACTAAACCATGTTTAAAAAAATCATATATCTTTTAGTAGGAATTTCCATGCTGCAAACGGGTGTCAGCAATGGTCAGCAACTACCGGTGGATCAACAGTATAGAGCCACCCCTACCAAGATCAATAATCTTGTTCACACCAAGCTGGATGTACGTTTTGACTATACAAATCAATTCCTCTACGGAAAAGAATGGGTTACATTGCAACCCCATTTTTATCCGACGGACTCCCTTCGCCTCGATGCAAAAGGAATGGATATCAAACAGGTGTCTTTGGTTAATGACCAGCAGCTGGTTCCATTAAAATACAACTATGATAACAACTCGCTTTTGATCAAGCTCGACCGCAAGTATCTCGCAAAAGAAAAGTACACCATTTACCTCGATTATACTGCAAAACCCAACTTATTAAAAGCACAGGGCAGTGCAGCAATCAATGATGCAAAAGGACTTTATTTTATCAATCCTGATGAGCGTACGCCAAATAAGCCGCGCCAGATATGGACACAAGGCGAAACCGAAGCGTCTTCAGCATGGTTTCCCACCATCGACCGTCCAAATCAAAAAACCACGGCCGAAATCTCCATGACTGTCCTTGATAAATATGTCAGTTTATCGAATGGAGCGTTGATAAACCAAGAGAAGAATCAGGATGGTACACGCACGGATACCTGGAAAATGGATCTACCACATGCTCCCTACTTGTTTATGATGGCCGTCGGCGATTTCAAAATCTATGCCGATAAGTACAATAATATCCCTGTTGACTATTACCTGGAGCCGAAATATTCGCCCTATGCCAAAGATATTTTTGGGAAGACGCCGGCCATGATGGACTTTTATAGCAAAACACTGGGTGTCCCTTACCCATGGAATAAATATGCACAGATCGTCTGTCGTGATTATGTTTCAGGTGCAATGGAAAACACCAGTGCAACATTGCATGGGGAACATGTACAAAAGACCAAACGCGAATTGTTGGACGATAATCAGGAGGGAACGATTGCCCATGAACTGTTTCACCAGTGGTTTGGCGATTTGGTCACAGCAGAATCTTGGTCCAATCTGACCATGAATGAGTCTTTCGCCACTTTCGGCGAGGTTATCTGGCGTGAACACGACGGAGGTAAAGATCGTGGGGATAAATCGAGGTTTGAAAAACTACAGTCTTACCTTAACACGACTAAAAACGGAAAGAGTCCGGCTTTAGCGCGCTATTATTATCACGATAAAGAAGATATGTTCGATAACATCAGCTATGCGAAAGGATCATTGATTCTCTATGCCCTGAAAGCGCAGATGGGGGATGACGCATTCTATCAATCGCTAAAAAAATATTTGACAGACAATTCTTTTAAAACCGGCGAACCGCAACAGCTGCGTCTCGCTATGGAGGAAGTGACCGGCAAAGACTGGGCTCCGTATTTCAATCAATGGTATTACCAAGGTGGGCATCCAATTTTGAAAATTACGACAAGAACTGGAGAGAACAGTGTTATACTGAACGTAGCCCAAATTCAAGATTCTACCGTGCAGACATTCCAGGTCCCTTTGACCGTCGATATCTATACCAAAAATGGTAAGATCAGACAGCACTTTCAACTCAACAAGCGGAATGCCCAATTTATGGTTCCCGTACCTGCTGCCGTTGAATTTATCGATATTGATCCCGAAAAAGTGCTCGTTGGCCAAATTCAAATCGCTAAGTCAGCTGCCGACTATCTGTATCAATATCAACATGCTCCTTCCTTTGCAAACCGTGCAGAGGCCATTACTTACGCTGCAAAAAATCCGGCGAATACCATTAGTCAACAAATCTTAACTGAAGCGTTAAAGGATACCGATCCCGACCTTGCTGCTACAGCGATTCAGGGTCTCGATCTAAGCAATCCCGCAGTCCGCAAATCAACAGAAAAAACAATCTCGACACTTGCAGAGAAATCCGAAGCCTCTGTTATCCGTGCCTCTGCGATCCAAAAGCTCGCGCAGACAAAAGATAAAAAATACAAAAGTCTAATATTGAATGCTGTAAACGACAAATCCTATATGGTTATCGCAAGTTCGATCATGGCGATAAAAAGTGCTTATCCCGATCAACTTCAGCAGTCTTTAAAGCGCATTGATCCCGATGCCATGGATTATCTAAAGGCGCTCATCACCGAATTATCTAAATCCTAGGAAAATATATTGTGGAGGCGAATTTTGTATTCGCCTCCATTTTTTTTAGTTTTGGCCACATGTCAACAAGAACAAAAATTTATTTTGCGTCCGACTTCCATCTAGGATCGTATCCCTTGGAACGCTCACGGGAAAGGGAGCTGCAAATTATACAGTGGCTAGACCAGATCAAAACAGATGCTGCACAGCTCTATCTTGTTGGTGATATTTTTGATTTCTGGTTTGAATATACCACGGTTGTCCCGAAAGGCTATATCCGCTTTTTGGGTAAATTAGCCGAAATTTCGGATCTTGGCATTCCCATTACTTTATTTAAAGGAAACCACGATATGTGGATGTTTGATTACCTCAAAAAGGAATTAAATGTTCGGATCATCGACAATGAGCTGGAGTTAGAGCTCAACGGAAAACACGTTTATATTCACCACGGTGATGGATTAGGTTCGGGAGATTACAAATACAAGATACTCAAGAAAGTATTTCGGAGCCGTTTCTGCCAATGGTTATTTGCACGTTTACATCCAAATCTTGGCATTGGAATCGCGACACGCTGGTCAAAACATAGCAGGCTTTCGAATAATGAGGACGAAAAGTTTTTGGGCGAAGACAAAGAATGGCTAATTGGCTATGCGAAGGAAGTTGAGTCCATACAGCATCACGACTATTATATTTTTGGACATCGACATCTGCCCTATGATATTAAGCTGAATCCCAATAGCCGCATCATAAATTTGGGCGAATGGATAAACTACCATACCTACGCCGTATGGGATGGTGAAAATTTACGTTTGGAGAAATGGGTGGGCAGATCTTAATTTCATTATCGGATTGCCTCCATGGCTATCACTCTCTTTCGGGGGAAAGCACTTCAAAATTGGAGCAGCTTAGTCAAAAGATCACCGTGAAAAGAAATAGCCTATTAATCGAACAGGACAAAACGCAAAAAGACATCTATTTTTTGGCCTCGGGTTTAGCACGGGTTTATTACGAGACGCCCAAACGTCAAATTACCCTTGATTTTGTTTCCCCCGGAGGAACACTTATTTCCATGAATAGTTATGTGCATGATACCCCAGGTTACGAAAACATCGATCTGCTGGAGGACAGTGTGGTCTATCGCATCAACCAGCAACAGCTTTTTGAGCTCTACGAAAGTGATATCGCGATTGCCAACTGGGGGAGAAAGATGGCTGAACTCGAATTTATAAAAGCCGAGCACCGCACAATGGCGAAGCTTTTTAATACTGCGCAGGAGCGTTATGCAGAACTCCTTCAAAAATACCCCCAATATATCCAGCGCATCAAACTGGGGTACATCGCCTCCTATCTCGGTGTTAGTCAAGTTACTTTAAGTCGGATTCGCGCGAATATTCATACAAATTTTTAACATTTGTAAAAACTATTATCATCCAAAAGAAGGAACTTTGTCTGTAAACAAAGAAAAGGCTATGAACTGGATATTTTTAATATTGGGTGGATTATGTGAAATTGGTTTCACCACCTGTTTGGGTAAAGCGAAAGATGCGACCGGGACTGGGCAATGGCTCTGGTATGGGGCTTTTGTGATCTTTCTTTTTGCGAGTATGGGCTTGCTGATCAAAGCTACACAGACACTTCCTCTGGGTACAGCTTACGCTGTTTGGACGGGGATCGGAGCAGTAGGTACGGTTTTAATGGGAATCATTTTCTTCAAGGAGCCAGCAGATTTCTGGCGCATATTCTTTATTTTCACACTCATTGCCTCTATTGTGGGACTAAAAGCAGTTTCCTCTCATTAATAGCCGGCTAGGTAGTTTAAAAGCAACAAAATTTCCTTACTTTTGTACACTCAATAGTAACCTAGGGCATACATTCCTAGAAGAAGCATTTTTGAAATATGTTAGACAAATTACAAGCGATAAAAGAAAGATGGGAAGAAGTGGAAGCTGAATTAAGCAACCCTGATACCATGCAAGATATGAAACGTTTTGCCAGATTAAATAAAGAATACAAAGATTTGGGCAAGATTGTGGATCAGTACCATATTTATAGAAATATGGTCAGTAATATCGACACCAATAAGGACATCATCATGAACGAAAAGGATCAAGAGCTTCGTGAGATGGCCAAGGAGGAGTTGGATCTTTTATATGTCGCCAAAGAAGAGAAAGAAGAAGAGATTCGTCTGATGCTGATTCCGAAGGATCCTGAAGACGCGAAAAACGCCATTATCGAAATTCGTGGTGGATCGGGCGGTGATGAAGCAGCTTTATTTGCTGGTGACCTCTATCGCATGTACACACGTTATTTCGAGACCAAAGGCTGGCGTAATGAAGTCATGGATGTTACCGAAGGAACTTCTGGCGGTTACAAGGAGGTGATATTAAAGGTAATCGGTGAAGACGTTTATGGACAATTGAAATACGAATCAGGTGTACACCGTGTGCAACGCGTTCCAGATACTGAAACGCAAGGCCGGGTACATACATCCGCAGCTTCGGTAGCAGTTCTTCCCGAGGCGGAAGAAGTGGATGTTGAAATCAATCCTGGTGATATTGAATTACAGACATCCCGCTCGGGAGGTGCCGGTGGACAGAACGTCAACAAGGTAGAAACAAAAGTACAATTAACGCATAAACCGACGGGTATCGTCGTTGTTTGTCAGGTCGAACGTTCCCAATTAGCCAACCGTGAGTTAGCTATGGAGATGTTGCGTAACAAACTTTACGAGCTCGAGTTGAACAAAAAGAACGGCGACATCGCCGCAAAAAGAAAAACATTGGTATCAACAGGAGACCGTTCGGCAAAGATTCGTACCTATAATTACCCACAAGGTCGAGTTACCGAGCACCGTATCGGAATGACAATGTACAACTTACCGGCAATTATGGACGGTGATATTCAAGGAATTATCGATGCACTGCAATTTGCAGAGAATGCAGAGAAGATGAAAGACGGCCAAGTAGATTAGTTTTTTTTCAAAAAATCTTTGCAGATACGTAAACAAACGCTATATTTGCACACCTTCTGAGGAGAAGGGTTGAGGTCTGGTAGTTCAGCTGGTNNTCGAGTCCCGTCCAGACCGCTTCAAAAGAGAGAAAAATCTCTTATGTTCTTTAACAAAATAAGTTTTTAAGATTTTTAGGTCTGGTAGTTCAGCTGGTTAGAATACATGCCTGTCACGCATGGGGTCGCGGGTTCGAGTCCCGTCCAGACCGCCAAAAATTGTTAAAAACAATCTTTAAGATTTTAGGTCTGGTAGTTCAGCTGGTTAGAATACATGCCTGTCACGCATGGGGTCGCGGGTTCGAGTCCCGTCCAGACCGCCAACAAAAAAAAGCATCATTTATCATTAAATGATGCTTTTTTTTTGCTTTGATAAGCCAAATTCCACTTTTTTTAATTCATATTGATGGGCGTCCACAGGGTCGTTTTACTCCGCTATAACCATAAATTCAGCACCCGAAGCATAATCATCGCCCCGTTGTGAGTTAAGTCCTGTAAAACGGATATACCGTCCCTTAACAGGCTTCTCAAATCGAACAGTTTTTAGTTTTTTATTTCTTTCAAAAGATCCCGACATCACCTCTTCCCAATTCTTGCCATCCTTGCTTACTTGAATCTTGTAATCCTTAATATCACCATTCGGTCCATCCTGTCTTGGCAGGAAAGTGAACCCTTTAATTATTTTGATACGCGCTGCGTCAAAATCAACCCAATGCGGGTATTGAGCTACCGTCACCGAATACATCGTGTGCCAGATCGAAGATGGGTCTCCATCCAATAGGTTTTTAGCATCACCTTCACCAGTTTCCTGACTTGAAGCAAAGACAACTTCCATTGGAATGGTCTCGATTTTTGTGTATTGTTGTGTTACCTTTAATTTCTCATTATGCTGATACCAAGCGGTTACGGTACCACCGGTCCGTAAATCAAAAGGAGCTTTATAGACACGTGGTTTTGCGTTGTTCAAACTGTACAATACAGGCTCACTTTTATTTCCTGCTAGCATCGAAACTTCACCATTGGAACTTCTCACGATTGATATTGGCGCATCTCCTGCAGTCGCTACCTGAACCTTCTCCTTCATATCATTGTTCTGAATCGGACGGATAATAAAGCCTATTGCAGTTGGTACTGCTTTCACACGATCTTTGTCCAACGGTGGCCCTTGTCCGCAGCTATTGCCACCCAATCCGGTTACCGCGGCATCAAGATGCACGTGGACGCCCGAACTCTTTGGCAATTGGTAAGGATGTGGTGCAAGCGTCAATTCAAGCTCACTATATTCCAAAGCCGAGGTCGATAAATGCTCTTTCGCAACAAAAACAACTCCCTGTCCATTATCATTTGTCAATGCTGTCCAGCGCACATCTTCATTGTTGCTCATATTTTGCGGATTGGGCCAGGGCACGAACTGATCTTTTACGGTGCTTTTGTGCATTTCAATAAATTGAGCAGTCTTCCGGTCAGCATAATTATTGATCGGTCCCCGGCCATAATAACTATAGTTGCTGTATTCAGCAGGCAGTTGCAAAGAATAGCCCAGTCGCGCTAAGACCACACTCGCATTATTGGATGTAATACTCGAAGACAATTCAATGGAGCCATCCTTATAGATTGTCCAGATCTGATTGCTTGTAAATTTAAAGTCGTCCTTACCAAAAGGTTTGTCTTTATGTTCTCTAAGGGTGTAGGTTCCCGAAGTTCCGCCCAGCAAAGACGCACCGTAAGGGGCTTGCGACTCAACCGTAAACGCCAATACAATCGTTCCATCTTTCTTGGTATAGCTGTTTGAAGACAAAACCTTATGTTGCAGATTATGCAATCCTTTTTCAAACCATTGCTGGTAAGCCCAGTTATCATTGTCAACCGGAGCACGTAGCGCATCCAATTGAGGGCCTTGGCCATCACGGATAATTTGTTTGCCTGCATAAACTAGATTGTAAATCGAGCCTGTCTTATTGTCAAACTTAGCCGTAAACAGATCTCCCTTCACCACTTGTAAATCGCCTTCTTTGGAAAGCACCGGAGCTCCTCCTTTTGCAACAGATGAAATCAGCGGTTTATTTTCAGCAGCTTTGACAAAAAGCTGTTCCTCCATCTGGACAAAACCTTTTGTCGCCCATGGTCTATCTTCATGGAGGATAAATTGCACTTTCACAAAATATTCCGATCCCGCATCTAACTGCGCGTAATTTATCGGCAATACAAGCTGCTTGCGTTGGCGCGCCTTGGGCAAATCCGCTGTACTGATCGTGCGTTTGCTATTTGTTACTTCTACACCGTCTTTGAATAACGACCATTGTACCTGATAATCGGATAGATCCTTGAAATAATTTTTATTAAAAAGCTCAATTTTTCCCTGTTGAATATCAACAGCTTTTACGCTCACATTTTGATAAACTTTCTTCACCTCATAGTATTGTGGTTTCGGTTTCATATCAGCAAAGATCAACCCATTCATCACGAACGTTCCATCATTGGGTTTATCCCCAAAATCACCACCATAGGCCAGAAAGCGTTCTCCGGTCTTTTTATCGTAATAATACATGGCCTGATCGATCCAATCCCAAATGGCGCCGCCCATAAAGAAATTTGTCGATTCGATGGCTTCCCAATAATCAATCAAGTTACCACCAGCATTCCCCATGGAATGTGCATATTCTGAAATATGAAACGGATACTTCAATTTATAGGTACCTTTTACAGCACCTCTGACCCAGTCAATTGACGGATATTGGTTGGACCCCAGATCAACAATTGCATTGTTACGCTCGTATTGAACAGGTCTTGATGTATCGATTTTCTTGATAGCCTGATAGGCAGCCACGAAATTATCACCCGGACCAGCTTCGTTTCCTAAAGACCAGATAACAACAGCCGGATGATTGATGGTCGAATGCACCATTTCGATATTACGGGCCACATGTGCATTCTTCCATTCAGGAACATGCGAAAGCGATTCTTTGCCATAATAATACTCATGACTTTCGATATTGGCTTCATCCTCCAAGTAAATCCCATATTTATCGCATAGGTAATACCAATACGCAGGTTCCGGATAATGCGAATTACGAACGTGGTTGATATTGGCCCTTTTCATCAATTTCACCTCAGCTTCCATTTGTTCTCTTGTCACCACTTTACCATGCTCAGGATTGGTCTCGTGCCTGTTGACACCTTTTAGTTTGACTGTTTTCCCGTTGATATAATAATAACGGCCCGCTAGCCCAAATTCATCATCTGCCGCTTCGGTATCTTTGATCTCAACTTTTCTAAATCCGACATAGGTGGAAATAGTCTCAACCGTGTTGTTTTTCTTATCCTTCAATTCAGCCACCAAAGTATACCGATACGGTAACTCTGCCGACCATTTATTCGGATTCTTCACATTCAATGTCGCGGCTACGCTATTAGAAGTTTGACTGCCCAGCGTAGGAACAAGTGCCGATGCTTCAGTTTGGTCTACAAGCGTATTTTCGTCACTATACAATTTATTTTTATAGAGTGAATACACAACTTTATAGCCCTCAGCCTGCTTACTGCTGAGATTTCGTATCGTACTGGTAATTTTCAAGGAACCATTTTCATAGTTGCTATCCAAATCTGGAATAGCCGCCAGATCACGGATCTGCACTTTCGGCGCAGAAGTCAGGGAAACGTCCCGAAATATACCGGGCAGTCTAAACATATCCTGCGACTCAAGAAAAGATCCATCAGAACTACGATAAACTTCAACAGCCAACACATTTTCAGCACCCTTTTTTAAGTAAGGTGAGATATTGAAAGACGCAACGTTTCTTGAATTTTTCGAAAAACCGACATATTTACCATTGATCCATAGGTAGAAAAAAGAATCTACCCCATCAAAATTGATAAATACCTCCCGGCCGTCCCAGTCGGCAGGAACTGTAAAATTACGTCGATACGATCCAACTTCATTACGATAAATATAGGTTGTCCAATCCTGCGCCGGAGTCCGCATGACTCCACCTTTCCAATCACCGACCTCTACCTGATGATGAAAGATAACACGCTGGTTGGTATAAATAGGAACGCCATACTTTAAGCTTCCATCCTTTTGTATACCATAAATATTCCAGCTCATGGGCACAGGCACCGATTCCCAGCTACCAACATTATAGGTAGGATGATAAAAATCCTTTGGCCGCTCCTCCGGAGTCTTCACCCAGTTGAATTTCCAGGATCCATTGAGCGAAATCCAATAGTTACTGTGCTCGGGAAGTACTTTTCTTGCGCTTTGCACGTTTTTAAAAGAATAGAACGAAGCATGTGGCAGTTCTTTATTCAGTGATAATAATTGAGGCGATTCCCATTCATTCCCTTTTGGAGACGGTGAAGCGCCATACTGAAAACCGTCGATAGCGGATGAGGTTGTCTGCCCTATCGTGAAACTTGGGTTCAGAGATAGCAAGGAGGCTAGAATCGTTGAAAAAATAACAGATTTTCTTAACATAATGTCGTTGAACAATTTAGACTAGGAAACCAAATGTAACTTCATTTTGTAGTAATAACAAGCAGATTATGAAAGCACTCGATTGCGAAACTTTTTCGATACAATCAAAGCTCGTTTCGCTCACTTTCGTGTGCTTCATCATTCGAGGAAAGTTCTTCTGGCAGATAAGATGCAAAGGAAATAACAACATTAAAAAAAGATCCCAAGGAAAACTTGCAGTGCTGAGAAATAGATCGCACTATTCCAATAAAAAACAAATGCTTTCGGTTATCAGGAATAAGCAGTATTTTTGGGTAGATTTCACTTTAAACAAATAAAAGTTTGCGTTTGAAATTATTTCGAATAATTTTATTTTTCAAAGGGTTACAATTTAAGCATTAAGGTATTAATAGGTGAGTAAATTCAGTAAATCAGTCCTGCTAGAAAATGATGAGCAAATCATTGAAGGCATCAAAGACGGCAACAGCTTGGCGATAGATGCTATCTATAAGCGTTACTATCCGTCTATAAGCCATATGATCTTGCAAAATAATGGAAGGGAGGATGAAGCGAAAGATATCTTTCAAGAAGCTGTCATTGTGCTCTACGATAAAGTTTCCAAAGGGAACTTTGAGCTCAGCAGCAAACTTAAAACATATCTTTACTCGATTTGCAGAAGGCTTTGGCTTAAGCAACTCAATCGTGCTGGTTTTGGCAATAGTGACATTCGCGGTTATGAAGATTCCTTATTTGAGGAAGAAGATCTACAACAGCATGAAGAACTTGAAAAAAAGTTCGACCAAATGGAGCTTGCCTTAGAGAAAATGGGAGAACCCTGTAAGACAATCTTACACGACTTCTATATCTTAAACCATTCGATGCAGGATATCTGTGAAAAATTTGGTTATACCAATACAGATAATGCCAAGACTCAGAAGTATAAATGCCTGCAACGGCTGAAAAAAATATTTTTTTCAACAGATTAAAATTTGAGTAACACCATGGGAACAATGAATCAAAAAGAATTTTTCGAATTAGCAGATCAATATCTTCGCGGCGAATTATCGGCCGAGGAACAAGCTGCATTTGAATCTTTCTGTGCTGAACACCCGTCCTATGCTGCCCAATTACAACAACACCGCGAATTTGTTGCCCATATGAAAGAAACTAGCCATCGTCTAGATTTCAAAAATGCATTGGCACAATCAGCAAAGGAATACCATAAATCCCAAAGTAAAACGACCAAGGTCGTTCCAATGAAGCAATCAACGGTGATTTCACTTTGGGAACGTATCAAAGCCAGTTCTTTGGTAGCTGCAGTAGTCGCGGTATTTGCAGTGTTTGGCACATTATGGTTGAGCGGTTATTACAGCAACCTCGAAAAGGCATCTTCCGATTACAGTGCATTGCGTAGAGACATGAACAATGTCAAAAAGAACGTCAATGCTCATAATGCTGCAATCAAAGATATCAACGACAAAAAATCAGTGAAAGGTACTGAAAGCCAATTTGGCGCAACAGGCTTTATGTTGACAACAGATGGTTATGTTGTCACTAATTACCACGTTGTTAGTGGTGCCGATTCGATTTATTTGCAAAATAATAAAGGCGAATCCTATAAAGCACAAATCGTACATACTGATCCAAGCAAAGACTTGGCTATTTTGTACATCGCTGATAAGAACTTTAAGAAAGTTAAAAGCTTACCTTACACATTCAAAACATCAACTTCAGATCTTGGTGAAGATATTTATACCATAGGATTTCCCCGAGATGAAGCCGTATATGGTCAGGGATATCTAAGTTCATCAACAGGCTATGCCGGTGATACGATTGCGTATCAGATATCCGTACCAGTTAATCCAGGTAACAGTGGCGGTCCCGTATTGGATAGCAGAGGTAATGTGATTGGTATTATTTCTGGAAAGCAACGCGGCATAGATGGTGCAGCCTTTGCAATCAAAACAAAATCAATCTTGAATGCTTTAGCGGACATTCCAACGGATTCTTTGGTTACGGGTCTTAAGATCAACAAAAAGAACAGTTTGGCAGGTTTACCAAGAACAGAACAAATCAAGAAAATGCAAGACTATATTTATATGGTCAAAGTTTATTAATACCGGCATCTTTTAGCAACATAAAAAAGCAACGTTTTCCCGACGTTGCTTTTTTTGTATTCTGATCTTTAGCTAATTTCTCTTCCTTTGACCTCACATACCACTTCCGACTTACCGGACTGTTATAATGCAATGGAGGCTTTTGGACAACAGAACAAAATTACTATAAGTTTGGCTGCGGCGTAGTCCGCAAATACGGTTTAATTTCTTTAAATCCTTTTGGGAATTTAGCTGGAATATCTTCCGTTTTAATCGCAGGGACAACAATAACATCCTCCCCATGCTTCCAGTCAGCAGGCGTAGCCACTTGGTAATCTGCCGTTAGCTGCAACGAATCAATAACCCGTAAAATCTCATCAAAATTACGACCTGTTGAGGCTGGATAAGTCAACGTCAATTTGATTTTTTTGTCAGGCCCTATAATGAATACCGAACGCACCGTAGTTGTTGCAGAAGCATTCGGATGGATCATATCGTATAATTCGGATACATGATGATCTTCATCGGCTATAACCGGGAAATTCACTTCTGTATTTTGCGTCTCATTAATATCCTTGATCCAGTTTAAATGATCGTTTACATTATCTACACTCAACGCAATGGCTTTTACACCCCTTTTGTCAAATTCCGATTTTAACTTTGCCGTGCGCCCCAACTCTGTGGTACATACCGGTGTATAATCTGACGGGTGCGAAAAGAAAACGACCCAGCTATCTTTAATATAATCGTGAAAGTCTATTTCACCAATGGTTGTTTGCGCTTTAAAATTTGGCGCTTCATCTCCTAATCTTAAACTCATAATCTTATTTTTTTAAATGTGTTTACATTATATAGTCTACAAATATAGTAGATTAAATTTAGCAAACAAGTAATTCTTCATTTTTTTAAATTAATATGAAAAAACTAAGGTCATCTCATCCACCGTTTAAATATGCAAAAGCACAAAAAGTTAATCGCGTAATTACTATGCTTGCATAATATATATTTTGTATATTTGGGTATGGCTTTACATTGAGCTTCTAAACTAATCATGTGTTAGGAAAAACATTTTGAGATCAAACCTTATTAGATAGCTAGTTATCGGCTTGGTAACTGATAAACCAAAAATAGGAATACCATGAATTTTGAATTAAGCGAAGAACATAAAATGATCCGCGATGCAGCGCGGGAATTTGCCCAGGAATTAAAGGCTGGGGTAATAGAACGCGATGAATCCGCTAAATTTCCTACCGATTTTGTCAAACAGATGGGCGAACTTGGATTTATGGGCATCATGACACCGGAAATTTATGGCGGTGCGGGTATGGATACGTTAGCCTACGTTCTCGTACTGGAAGAAATTGCCAAAATTGACGCCTCCGCGGCCGTTATTGTCTCCGCTCACAATTCCCTCGTATTATATGGACTTAATGCTTTTGGGACGGAAGAACAGAAACAGAAATACCTGATTCCTTTGGCAAAAGGGGAAAAACTTGGTGCATTTGCACTATCCGAACCCGAAGCCGGTTCTGACGCCTCGTCACAACATACAACTGCAGAAGATAAAGGCGATCATTATTTACTAAATGGCACAAAAAACTGGATCACTAATGGGGGGCATGCCGATATCTATCTTGTCATTGCACAGACACATCCTGAAAAAGGCCATAAAGGAATCAATGTTTTAATCGTTGAAAAAGGGCTGCCTGGATTTACCATTGGCCCTAAAGAAAACAAATTGGGCATCCGCAGTTCAGATACTCACTCACTCCTATTTTCCGATGTTAAGATTCCCAAAGAAAATCGTATTGGGGAAGATGGTTTCGGTTTTAAATTTGCCATGAAAACGCTGGATGGCGGGCGTATAGGTATCGCTGCGCAGGCCTTGGGAATAGCTGCTGGCGCTTATGATCTTGCTTTGGCCTACGCAAAAGAGCGTAAGACCTTTGGAAAGCCAATATCGGAACATCAAGCTATTCAATTTAAATTGGCCGATATGGAGGTCGAGATTGAGGCCGCTCGGCTTTTGACATATAAAGCTGCCTGGACTAAAGATCAAGGACTTCCCTACGGTAAAGAAGCAGCAACGGCCAAATTACATGCGTCTGAAGTTGCCATGAAACACACAGTAGAAGCTGTACAGATCCACGGTGGCTATGGTTACGTAAAAGAATATCATGTCGAAAGGTTAATGCGTGATGCAAAGATCACCCAAATCTATGAAGGTACCTCCGAAATTCAACGCCTGGTTATTGCCCGAGAAATCTTGCGGTAGCATTCCGTTAAAAATCCCTTAATAAACGGGAGCCGCCAGTTTAATAACTGACAGCTCCCGTTTATTTTCTCTGCTAAGCGCAGTATCGTTCATATCACAACTCGAAGTTCCTATAGCACTTCAATACTACATGAACTTAGCAGACAGTTCGCTGCTCTAGTCTATAGTTTTCAATTTATTATCGATCATCGCTAGATACTGGTAATCTTGAAAAGCAAAGCTGGCTGTTTGGGCCATAGCTAGATTAAGAATGAGCTTTGCTTTACGAAGTAAGTTTTCCTGGCTACCATCCGTAGCATTCAACCCATCAAATAATAGCGTCAGTGCCAGTGGATGTAATTGTTGCGCATCCAGGTCATTTTTTGCATAAGCTGTAAGCTCAGCTTCGGAAATACGCAAATAAAAACTCCGATCCCTTTCAAAAAACTTCTGATAGGCTTCGGCAAACTGGGCCGGATCTTCAGGCTCAGCAAACGCATCGTAACCGTCAATCCATATCCGCAGAAATTTCCCGATGTCCTCCACCCAGCGTACCATCAAATCTCTTTTAAAACTTATTCCCATCGTATAGATCTATTATCGAATCTGACCGTTTCCGCGGACAATCCATTTCTCTGTAACCAACTTTTCTAATGCAAATGGCCCCCGTGCATGTAATTTCTGAGTAGAAATCCCTATTTCAGCCCCAAGTCCAAATTCTCCGCCATCTGTAAAACGTGTCGACGCATTGGCATACACCGCAGCGGCATCCACTGTATTTAAAAATTGCTCAATATGAAGTTCATTGGAAGAGACGATGCATTCCGAATGTTTGGAAGAATATTTTCCAATATGTTCCAGCGCTTCATCCAAACCGTCAACGGTTTTTACCGAACATTTCAAATCTAAAAATTCCTTTCCAAAATCCGCCTCTTCTGCTCGCTTTAAATTTGAAAAATTTTCATGTTTTAGTACCTGATAGGCAATAGCATCAGCAAAGACTTCAACTTGAGCCTCTTCGAGATACGGAGCCAGTTTAACTAAAAATTCCGTTACAACATCCTTATCGACCAAAACTGTATCCAAGGAGTTACAGACAGAAGGTCTAGAAATTTTAGCATTCGCGACAATCTTCGCTGCCATATCCAAATCTGCGGTACAGTCGACGTACGTATGGCATACTCCTGCCCCTGTCTCAATCACAGGTACTTTGGCGTTTTCCCGCACAAAATTGATCAATGACTGCGACCCACGTGGGATGATAATATCCACATAAGACGTCGCCTCCAGCAATTCTGAAACGTGCTTTCTGTCCACAGGCAACAGTTGTACAATATCCTTCGTAATACCTTGTTCGTTCAAAATTCCATGGATTACGGTTAATAAAGCTTGATTGGTATATTGGGCATCGGAACCGCCACGCAGCAAACAAACATTACCCGATTGAATACATAAAGCAGCAACGTCAATAGTAACGTTGGGCCGCGATTCATAGATTACCCCAACAACTCCAAGCGGAACAGTGATCTTTTCTATTTCCAATCCATTGGGTAGCACCTTTTTTAATAAGAGCTGGTTTGTTGGATCCGCTAACTGTGCAATCTGCTTCACACTATCAGACAAACTTCTTAGACGATCACCGTTGAGCAAGAGACGGTCTTTTTTGGGATCTTCATCAGACATGCGGTCCAGATCACTTTTATTGGCCTGTAATATAACCGACTCCTGTTCGACAAGAGCATCTGCAATAGCATTTAAAAGCGTTATTTTGGTTTCAGGTGCTAGCTTCTGCAATACATTTTTAGCGTTGGCCGCTGCCTGAAGTTGTTCTACAATGGATTCACTCATAACAATACGATATCATTTGCGTGTGCAATTTCTATATTTTTTTTACTGGATTGGGACAAAGCGGATGAATCCATTTTCGCCCGGGCAACGGCCACGGTTAAGCCTTCTAGATTGACAATATTTAACACTTCTCCCTTTTCAAAATGCTCGACGATTCGTGTAACACCGACAGCCAGAAGACTCTTGTGCTTTAATAACGCTTCCTCTGCTCCGCGGTCAACCATCAATTCTCCTTTAATTAAACTCCCGCTCGCAAGCCACTTCTTACGGGATGATATTTTCTTGCTTTCAGGTAGGCACAAGGTACCAGTCTCATGTTTCACTGCTTTCTGAATGGCATCCTCAGTTTGCATGCTAAAAATCACAACAGCAATCCCCATCTGATTGGCTAATCGGGCAAAATTCAATTTTGACGTCATTCCACCCAGTCCCACCGACGATTTGTCCTTCCTTGCCAATCCCAGGATGTCCCTGTCGATTGTTTCAATTTGCGGTATAATCTTGTTGTTTGTATCTAATACTCCTGGGACAGAAGTACTGAATAATAGTTTTTCGGCACCAAAGCCAACAGCAATCAAGGTTGCCAGCTCATCATTGTCTGAAAACTTTAGTTCTTTATTGCTCACCACATCATTTTCATTTGCGATTGGAATAACATTATTCTTCCACAATTCCTCGTATGTATTTTTCAATTGCAGAAATTGATCCCGATTGGAAAAATGATGTCGTTCACATAAGCTTTGTGCCAAAGAAATTTTGAAGGGTCGGAAATAAGTTGAATATGTATTGATCAGTATGGGGTTTCCAATTGCAGCGGCAGCCTTACGTTCTGATAATGTCCCCGTATAATTGGGCAAAAAACGTTTACCGGCAGCGACAGCCCCAGAAGACACCAAGACAATATTGTATTTCTTTTGTAAAGAAGCAATTTGCCTAGCGATCTCCAAAACAATACGTTCATCAACTTCTCCCTCTTTCGTGGTAATAGAAGCCGATCCGAATTTGACAACAAGAATTGGCTTTTTCATTTTCAAGTATGCTTTAGTTTAGATTTGAGCACTAATTTACTGAGAAGAATTTGATTTTTGCAAAATATGTTAACAATTGAACAATATAATTTTACAGAAAAAAACCACTTCACCCACAAAAAATAGGCACCTGAAAACAAAAGCCCCTTTAGAAGGAGAACCGTTCTTCATAAAGCTTCTCGAGGGAAAACATTTCATCACGATATTTCGCTGCTTCCAGAAAGTCCATATCCTTCGCAGCTTTATCCATTTTCTTACGGACGTTATCGATTGCTTTCTTCAGATCCTTCTCGCTCAGATACTGCATCACTGGATCAGCTGCAACAGCCTGCGATGGATCCGGTTCGACATAAATTTTAGGTTCAATACCTGAGAAATCGGCGACAGAGGTCTGCTCCAATATTTCCTCTCTAGTTTTGCCGACTGTACGCGGAGTAATGCCATGTTCCTGGTTATATTTCATCTGTTTGTCCCGACGTCGATTAGTTTCATCGATCGTCACACGCATACTGTCGGTCATTTTGTCTGCATACATAATAACCCGACCTTTATCATTCCGGGCAGCCCGACCAATCGTCTGAATAAGCGAACGTTCAGAACGCAAAAAACCTTCTTTATCTGCATCGAGAATAGCAACCAGCGTAACCTCCGGTAAATCAAGTCCCTCACGCAATAAGTTCACGCCGACCAAAATATCAAATTCACCTAATCGAAGGCCGCGTAAGATTTCTACCCGCTCCAAGGTTTTAATTTCCGAGTGTATATAACGAACTTTTAAGTTCAGCTTGGTCATATATTTGGAAAGTTCCTCCGCCATACGTTTCGTCAGTGTAGTTGCCAGCACACGCCCACCTTCTTTGATGGTCTTATCCACCTCTTCCAAGAAATCATCGACTTGATTGATCGCTGGTCTCACTTCAATAATCGGGTCTAGGAGCCCCGTAGGACGAATCACCTGTTCAACCACCACACCCTCTGTCTGTTGCAGTTCATAATCACCAGGAGTAGCTGACACATAAATTGTCTGGTTCGTCAAAGATTCAAACTCCGGAAAGTTTAAGGGTCTGTTATCCAAAGCCGCAGGCAATCTGAATCCATGTTCCACTAAAGAGACTTTTCGTGATCGGTCGCCACCGTACATTGCACGCAATTGGGGTAAGGTCACGTGGCTTTCATCAATGACCAACAGATAATCCTCCGGAAAATAATCCAGCAAACAGAAAGGACGCATTCCTGGCTGCCTACCGTCGAAAAAGCGGGAATAATTTTCTATTCCTGAGCAATAACCCAGCTCGCGCATCATCTCCAAATCATAATTGACACGTTCCTCTAAACGCTTTGCTTCGAGCATCAAGCCCTCGGCTTCCAATTGGGTTTTCCGCTGCATCAATTCATCTTGAATAGCCCAAATCGATTCTTTAAATTTTTCCTTCGGCGTAACGAAAAGATTGGCCGGAAAAAGGGCTAAATCTTCCATTTTATGGAGCGTTTTACCAGATACAGGATCTATCTCACTCAATTCATCAATTTCATCCCCAAAGAAGGACACACGAATTGCAAAATCCAGATACGCTGGATAAATATCCACAGTATCTCCCTTAACGCGAAATGTACCACGTTTAAACTCTGTGGTCGTGCGTGAATATAAAATTTCAACTAATTTATGCAGAAAAGCATTTCTCGTAACCGTCATCCCTACGCCGAATCGAAAGATAGAACGGGAGAAATCCTCTGGATTTCCCATACCGTAGATACAAGACACAGAAGAAACCACAACGACATCACGACGCCCCGACATCAAAGCGGAAGTGGTGGCCAAGCGCAACTTTTCAATTTCTTCGTTAATCGCTAAATCCTTCTCGATGTAAGTGTTTGTAGAAGCAATAAAAGCTTCGGGTTGATAATAATCGTAATAGGACACAAAATAGTTGACCGAATTATTGGGGAAGAACTGCTTGAATTCACCGTACAATTGAGCCGCCAACGTTTTATTATGGCTTAAAATCAATGTTGGCTTTTGCGTTTCCTGAATCACATTGGCCACAGTAAAGGTCTTACCCGATCCTGTCACTCCCAAAAGCGTTTGGTATTGCTCTGCCTGCTCTACTCCAGCAACCAATTGCCTAATCGCTTCGGGCTGATCGCCGGTCGGCTTATACTCTGATGTCAATTCAAATTTCATATACTTCCTATTTCTTAAACAAAACTATCTCGGCCTTTTCCAGCAAACATTGCACCAGTAATAGTTTGAGCGGCAAGCACAAAACTGTTCTTTTTAAACTGATGATTTTAATCTGCAAACAGGACGTTTTTTCGAGATGCGATCCAGGCCACATCCAGTAGTGTTGTAAAACAAATTTACTAAAAATTTTACCATTTGAGTGCAAACTATAATAATACCGTAGATGTTATTACTTTCAATTGATTATTTATTATCTTTAGCTTCACTGAACTAGCACACACGTCATGGTTACTATTCTATCTACCCAAAATAGCATTGCAAATCATTTTATCGCCGAGTTGAGAGATATTCATATTCAGCAGGATCGCATGCGTTTCCGCCGGAATTTGGAACGATTGGGTGAAATCTTCGCTTATGAGATCAGCAAGACGATGACCTACACGCCCATTGAAGTTGAAACTCCGCTGGGTGTGGCCAAAACTCAACTCCTGATGGAACAACCCGTGCTCGCTACGATTCTGAGAGCGGGTCTTCCGTTTCATCAAGGGCTATTAAATGTGTTTGACCGCGCCGACAATACGTTTATTGCCGCCTACCGACATACCAAAAAAAGCGGCGAGTTTGAGATTCACAAAGAATATGTGAATACCCCCAATTTAGACAACCGCACCGTGATTGTAGTGGACCCAATGCTGGCGACAGGAAAAAGTCTCGTGTTATGCTGCCGGGATCTTTTGGCCGAATACGATATCAAGGAATTGCACATTGTTGCGGCCATCGCTTCCGAAGAAGGAATAAATCATGTGCAGGCGTTTATTCCAACAGCGCACATCTGGGTAGGTGACGTCGATCGCGAACTGACCTCCAAAGCCTATATTGTGCCGGGACTCGGCGATGCAGGAGATCTGGCCTATGGTGCAAAACACCACTAATGTGGATAAATTATTTAAAATTAAATTAACACTTAGCTCATTGAAATTCAGTAAATTTATGTCAATGATGAAGTTGAATTTTGTTATATCTAATTTATATCGCTATGAGATGGCAAAAATACAATGGCGAATCCATTCGCTCCACAATTTTCGATGCTGTTGAAGAAGTCATAAAACGCGAAGACGCCCTCGGGAATAAGCTCAAGGTTTACATCGGCACCGATTCCCAAGTCAAGCGGGGCATCATCGACTTCGCAACAGTCATCGTCTTTCTCAGGGAACATAAAGGTGGATTTATGTTTATCCAACGTGACAAAAGGCATCACCGAATGAGCATTAAAGAGAGGATGCTGCTCGAAGTGCAAAAATCCATCGATATAGCCTATCAACTCTGCCCCCTCCTCGAAAAACACAAAGTGGACCTTGAAGTCCACGCCGACATCAACACCAATCCAAGTTTCCAGTCGAATGTTGCTCTAAAAGAAGCCATGGGCTATATTATGGGTATGGGATTTGTCTTTAAGGCTAAGCCGGAGTCTTTTGCCAGTACCAACTGTGCCAATAAACAGGTTCAATAATCGACTATTGGATAAACAATTACTGACTATTGGTTGGACTTTGTATATTTAGGGTGTAATTTTTAACACACCACATGCAGGATTTTTTTCAGCAGATTGCCCGCCAATTTGCCCATACCTCTTGGCTCGAATGGTTAGGTACACTGACAGGCTTCCTTTGTGTCTATTTGGCCGCTAAGCAAAACATATGGAATTGGCCGATTAGTATCATCAGCGTGGCGTCCTATGCTATTCTGTTTTATGATGCCAAACTATACGGAGACACTGTCCTGCAATTCTACTTTTTATCTACTGCTGTTTACGGCTGGTACTATTGGATAAAACGAAAAGAGGAAAAAAAGAAACCCATCGTCAATGCTAACAGCAATCAATTGCTTCTCTGCTGTTTAGCCATATTTATCCTCACCATCTCCATCGGGTACCTTCTCGACCGCAAAACTAATTCGGATGTGCCCTACATTGATGCATTCTGTACATCGGTAAGTTTTGTCGCCCAATTCCTGATGACCAGAAAAGTCCTCCAGAACTGGCTACTTTGGGTGTTTGTAGACATTTGTTATATCCCACTCTACATCCATAAAGATCTTATGTTGACAGCCGTGCTTTATTTTGTCTTCGCGGTCATCGCCTGGAATGGCTACCGCGATTGGCAGAAAACCTATAAAAATTTTGCGTAATATTGCCTATCAAAACGATCGATGTGGGAAAAGAATGTATAAAAATTGCTGTTGTTGGCCCCGAGTCTACTGGAAAATCAACGATGGCACAGTTTCTTGCCAAAGAGTTTAAAACGGTATGTGTACCCGAATATTCACGCTATTATTGTCAAGGCCTCAACAATAAATACACCTTACAGGACGAAGTCAATATGTTTTATGGACAGGTCGCACTTGAAGAAGCACTGGTTCCATTAGCTCAAGGACAAATTCTTATTTGCGACACGACCTTCCTTACCGTAAAAATCTGGTCTGATTATCTATTTGGCCATACTCCAGAAGAAGTTACCGATAAAATCCAGCAACATCCCTACGACCTTTATCTCCTGATGGATATCGATCTGCCCTGGCAGGATGATCCGTTACGAGATTTCCCCGAACAACGGGATCATTTTATGGAAATCTGGAAAGGTGAATTGACAGCCCTTCATGCACAATATCGCATTGTGTCTGGGCTCGGTGAGCAGCGTCTTGAAAATGGACTTCGCGCAGTAAACGATTTTCTGACATTGATTTGAGACAAGCATCTTGACGAAGCTGCCTTTTACAGCTATATTTGTACAAGTGAAATAGAACTTGCGGTGCCTGACCCGATCTAGGTCAAGGATAGGAAGTTTTATCACACACAATTGAAATAGAATATTAACATTTTACTTAAGAAATAATGTATCCAGAATATTTAGTAGCTCCAATGCGTCAAGAATTAGTTGATGCAGGATTCGAAGAATTAAAAACACCTGAAGCAGTTGATCAGGCGATTGCATCAGAAGGAACCGTTTTTGTGGTTGTAAACTCTGTTTGCGGTTGTGCGGCAGCAAATGCTCGTCCTGCTGCAAAAGCTGCTGTCAAAAATGAAAAACACCCTGCTAAATTAGTAACTGTTTTTGCAGGTATGGAAACGGATGCTGTTAACACTGCTCGTAATTACATGTTGCCTTATCCGCCATCTTCTCCAGCAATGGCTTTGTTCAAAGACGGAAAACTGGTACACATGATTGAAAGACATATGATTGAAGGTCGCCCAGCTCAAATGATCGCTGACAACTTAGTCGCAGCATTTGACGAGTACTGTTAATCACGTATTTTGATTTTTGAATTGAAAAGGCTATCCAAATTTAATTGGATAGCCTTTTTTGCTTTTTAAAATGCAGCAGCATACAGTGTATCCCCATATCCTTCCTTCAAGGAACGTTTCATATTTCATTACTTAACAGGTTATCTTTTTCTTAGCCATACACCATAAAATAGCCTAGGTTCTTTGCCAAAGGGCATTCCACCAACCTGTCAAAACCTCAAACCTGAGCTCCAGTATACCTTGCCACTAACTCAGATGCAGTTTATTAAAAGCTTTTTTCTATTTTTAGGCTATGAAAACCCTTCCAATAACCATTCTTTTTTTCTGCTTGACGATCATCGCATGCTCTCCACAAACCAAAGTGGACTTTATTGTATATCATGCGCAAGTATATACCGTAGATTCCACATTTAGTACAGCACAGGCATTTGCGGTCAAAGATGGTAAATTTATAGCCATCGGTTCGGATGATGAAATACAGCGGAAATATAAAGCAAAGGAAAAGATTGATGCAGAAGGAAAACCCATTTACCCCGGATTTTATGACGCCCATGCGCATCTGTTTGACGAAGCCGAATTAATGGATCAAGTCGATCTAAACGGGGCTGACTCCTTTGAAGAGATCATTCAACGTGTCAAAAACTACAGGCAGAAGAATCCAGACAAAACCTGGCTGATCGGTGCAGGTTGGGACCAAAATCGCTGGAAAGATAAAGCTTTTCCCACCAAAGATTTGTTGGATAAAGCATTCCCTGATATTCCCGTTTATCTTATGCGGGTAGATTATCATGCGGCCGTCGCCAATTCCAAAGCGCTGGAATGGGCCAAATTAACCAGTACTCCCAGCATCCGCGGTGGGGTGGTCGGGGGGATCAATAACATACCAAATGGTCTGTTGATCGACAATGCAATGGAGCTTGTCAATAAGACAATCCCTGTTCCCAACGAAAAGGAATACTTAAGAATGATCAAACGCACACAGGACTCTTTACTTTCTGTAGGTCTTACCTCAATTGTTGATGCAGGTTTATCAAAAGAGAGACTCGAACTTTTAAAAAAATACTACCGCGAAGGCCAGCTAAAAATCAGAGATTATGCCATGATCCTCGGTAGTCCTCAAAATATAAAATCATTTATCGACCAAGGTTTCTATGAGACCGACCGGTTCGAAATCAAAGGGTTTAAACTACTTGCCGATGGTGCGCTGGGTTCCCGTGGAGCCTGCCTCCTCGCCCATTACCATGATGCACCCACACATGGTTTTTTACTTCATAGTCCGCAGGAGTATGAAGAAATGATCAAACAGATCGCTGCAAGCAAATTTCAGGCAAATACCCATGCCATAGGCGATTCGGCCAATCGTATTATCTTGGATATCTACGGCAAATACCCGCACAATAACAATGACCGGAGATGGCGTATTGAGCACGCTCAGATTATATCGCCTACAGATTTTGACAAATTTAGAGAGTACCAAATCATCCCTTCAGTACAGCCCACACATGCCACCTCAGATATGTACTGGGCCAAAGACCGGCTAGGGGCAGAACGTATGAAAGGCGCTTATGCTTATAAGCATCTGTTGGAAGAATACGGGAAACTCGCTTTGGGAAGTGATTTCCCGGTAGAACACTTCAATCCTTTATATGGTTTCCATGCAGCAGTGGCTCGTGTCGACAAAAAAGGGTATCCAGACCAGGGATTTCAGATGCAAGACGCGATAAGCCGTGAAGATGCCCTGCGAGGAATGACCATATGGGCGGCATTCTCGTGCTTTCAAGACAAGAAACGGGGCAGCATCGAAGTTGGAAAAGATGCGGATTTTGTTATCCTCGAAAAGGATATCTTGAACATCCCGAATGAGCAACTGCGAAATGTAAAAACAGAACGGACAGTCATTGCTGGCGAGACGGTTTTTAATAGCAACACGAATAGAACCACTCAATAACCCGTTAGTAACGAGCCTTGTACTGATCTCTATTTCCTTTGCCTTCCAAAAATCAAGCGCGAAAATGAAATAAATCTTGATTATTACGAATATTTCGTACATTTACGATATAAACATAATTTTATGAAATATACATTATCATTTCTACTAGCTGTCATGACACAGTTATCATTTGCACAAGAAAGTGCCCCAGCTATTGCCAAGGTTCACTACGAATTCAAACATGTAAACGATAGCACCCAACTGGATCAATTTATACGAGACGAAACTGTTACCTACCTCAATCAACAAGGAAGCTATTATACTTCCTACTCGACCAAGCGTATGCAGGAAGAGGTCAAGAGACAAATGGAGGGCCCTGGCTTCGACGGTACACTAACCATTACTAAGCGCTCTACGCCATCAAGTTCTTCCTATTTATTAGACGCCAATCAAAACAAAATGACCGAAGTGATTAGTGTTGCCAGCGACAATTTTGCCATTCCACAGTCCTACCCCACACAAGATTGGGAAATGCTGAGCGATCAGAAAGAGATTGGTGGATACCATTGTCAGAACGCAAAAACAACATTTAAAGGCCGAACCTATATCGCCTGGTTTACAACCGAACTGCCGTTTCCCTATGGTCCCTGGAAACTCCATGGTCTTCCCGGTCTAATCCTGGATGCCCGAGACACAAAAAATGAAGTAATTTTTGCTTACGCTGGATTCGACAAAATTGAGGATGGCAAAACCTCGGTCGCTCTGCCGCAGAATGTCATCACAACCACTGCAGAAGAAGTAAAAAAAATTCAGGAAGCCTTTAAAGCCAATCCGCAAGCCTACCTGCAAGCGCAGTCGGGAAAAAACAGAACCATCAGTGTAGGTTCATCAGGAAACATGGCCGTGGTTAAATCCAGTTCCGGCTCTGGAGGGGGCTCCCCGGTTGGTGCTTTGGATCCGTCAAAAATAAAGAGTTTCAATATTTCAAAAGACGATAAATACAAACCTTCAAAAGTTACCAATAATCCGATAGAGCTGACGCCTTAATGAAAGTATTTCTATGTTTATTAATAGTCGTATTGCTTGGGCAGAGCATCTTTGCCCAGCAAACGATTAGTGGAACAGTCCAAGTGGATAAAACATTTCGTACTGTACCCTACGCCAGTGTTAATATCCTCTCAGGAAATAAAATTATTGCCTTTAAACCGACGGATAAAGAGGGTCGCTTTGCCGTTACCTTAACGAAGGACTACACAAACATCTACCTGCAGATCAACCACCTAACCTATGAGAAATTTGAACGTAAACTTGGTTCTCAGACCTCAAATCTCCGGATTATACTCCTTCCAAAAAACAATCTATTGCAAGATGTCGTTGTAAAAAGCAAGCCAAAGGTCACCCGTTCCAATGATACCATCTCCTACGATGTTGGCTCTTTTGCCAAAGAAGAAGACCGAAATATCGGTGATGTCATCAAGCGCCTTCCTGGCATGGAAGTGACTGAATCGGGTCTTATTAAATACCAGGACAAAACCGTTTCTAAACTTTACATCGACGGGGACGACCTATTGGAAAATCGCTATGGAATCGGTACACGGACTATCCCACACAAAATGGTGAAGGACATTCAGGTGCTCGACAACCATGAACATTATAAGGTTCTCAAAAATAAAAGATTTACAGACGACGTTGCTATTAACCTGGTTATTAAAGACGAAGCGAAGTTAAAACTCACGGGACAGGCTAAAATCGCTGCCGGTCCCCCTAGTCTGTACGATCCCGAACTGAATTCCATCTTATTCAACAAAAAAGTAAAGATGCTCAATGTCCTCAGCGGGAATAATACCGGTAAAGATCTTTCTGGGGATATCATCGGCGGCAATCAGTCATCTTTATTGGCCAAATTTGGCAGCTCGGCAATCAATAATCTTCTGGCGACCAGTACAACAGGCAGTCCCAACATACCTAAAAATAATTATTATTTCAACAATACAGGCTTACTCAATACCAATAACTTATATAATCTCAAAAATGGCTGGCAATTAAAATCCAATATTCAGGTATTATACGATACCGACAAGCAAAATAATGCTTCCAGTACACAATACCTGCTCGATGAGGGTGATGTTTATTTTAATGAACAAAATCACCTAAAAACAGCGCGGTGGCTTGGCGCGGCCAGGCTTTCGGCATCCACCAATACGGAACAGAAATATGCGAGCAATAGCTTATCACTTGAGTATGAAAAAAAAGATATAACAGCATTGCTAACAAACTCTTCGGGCCAAATCGACCAATTCCAAAAACACCACATTAAGGGATTCAGTAACTTGTTCAGTTATATCCCGCAACTTAAAAATAACGACATCATTGCTATTAACTGGTCTCTAAATTATGGCAGCAAGCCACAGTCTTTACAGATCTATCCCGGTGTTTTTCCTGAAATACTCAACGATAGCATTCCCTATAAAAGTAGTCTTCAGCAAATTGATGTACCCTCATTTTTTACAGAGATCAGTACAGGTTATCGCTTCAATAAAGGTAGAATAAAGCAGTACTATCAAATTGGATTCAATACAGATCGTCAACATTTCAACTCTTTACTAACCATAGCGGACAATGACCAAGGTAGTCGGCCACTCGGCGAAAGGATGCATAATGATCTGCATTGGAACAGAACCCAAGCATTCATTACACCTCAATATTCCTGGAAAAACAAATGGTTTGAAACCCAGTTGGATATTCCGGTGAACTATCTATATACACATTATGAAGATGACGGTCAGGAGTTGACGAGCTCCAAAAATTCAGTGCTGGTCAATCCCAATCTAAAAGCACGATGGCAGGTTTCTCAAGAAGATTATCTTCAATTTAACTATCAGTACGCACAGGACATTGGTAACATTGAAGACATATACCGCGGAGCAGTATTACGTAACTATAGAATGCTGAGCCAAAATAATGCGGCGCTAAATGAATCTCAAAAGCATTCATTTAATCTGAATTACAATCTCGCACGTACCCTAAAAGTATTATTTGCACATGCTGGTATCAGCTATTCAAGATCACTTTCCAACACGATATTATCTTCCGTTATAAAAAATAACATCACCGAAAATATCCTGGTCAATATGGATAACCTGCAGGAGCGATGGTCTTCACAGATCGGGTTTGATAAATACATTTTCCCCCTGGCAAGTACCCTCAAACTAAAAGGAAGCATTTCTTACTTCAAATACAATCAATTGTTAAACAATGCCCTAGTCCCTATTCGAAGTATAAGCTATCAATTTCAGCCTAGTATAGAAGCTAAAGTCTTTCAATCTTATCACATTTCCTATTCAGGACTATTCAATTGGAGCTGGAGTAAACAACAAGGGCTGGGCAATGTGATCCAAAATAAAACCACCACAATGATGCATAATATAGGCTTCCCGGTTAACCCCTTCCAAAACGGCTTCATGCGTGTGAACATCCGCAATCTCGCTACTTTCCAAACAGACATGAAGAATGCAAGTTACACCTTCATAGACTTTTTTGCGCGCTATAAGGTCAACAAATGGAAAATGGACTTCGAATTGGAAATGAATAATTTGGCCAATATCAAAAACTATCGCACCTATATGATGACCGCCAATATGATTGCCCAGAGTGAATTTGAGCTTCGGGGAAGAACCATTTTACTGCGTACAGTTTTTAACCTCTAAGGCATCAGACCACCTCGGAAAAAGACAATTGCGTTGGCCTAATGTTCGTCTATTGTTGTTTTATTATTGCGCCTATAGACCAATATCTTCCGATCGAAGTTTTCTATTTTCAAGCCGGCCAGTAGTATTGAAAATGAGCGAAAGGCTTTTTAACTCACCAAATCGGGTATTTTCAGAAAAAAGAAGCCTGAGCGAAAAATCACTCAGGCTTCTTTTTTATATCTTGAAAAGATAATTCCACTATAAGGCGAAATATACCTTCCAAAAAAACTTTAAACCCGTTTTCTATTGCATGTCGAATAAATGTTTTTCAGCATGGTAAGATGAACGTACCAATGGTCCAGATTCTACATACTTGAATCCCATTTCCAAACCGATTTTCTGATATTTCTCAAACTGCGCCGGTGTGATCCACTCGATAACCGGATGGTGAGCTTTTGTAGGCTGTAAATATTGACCCAAGGTCAAAATGTGTACGCCAACATTATATAGATCTTGCATGGCCTCGATCACATCTTCTTCTGTTTCACCCAAACCAAGCATAATACCTGATTTTGTACGGAGACCCGCTTCAGAAATTCTGCGCAGACATTCCAATGAACGATCATATTTCGCTTGAACACGAACCTCTCTTGTCAGACGGCGAACCGTTTCCAAGTTGTGTGAAACAACCTCGGGGCGAACTGCGATCACGCGGTCTAAATTATCCCATTGTCCTTTAAAATCCGGCAGAAGTGTTTCCAATGTCGTTTCAGGGCTTTCTCTGCGGATAGCGTTGATGGTCTCGGCCCAAATAATTGAACCACCATCCTTTAGATCGTCGCGATCTACCGAAGTAATCACACAATGTTTAACCTGCATCAACTTAACCGAATTCGCCACCCGATTTGGTTCATCCAAATCTACCGCTAGCGGCCGGCCAGTTGCTACCGCACAAAACGAACAAGAACGTGTACAGATATTCCCCAAAATCATGAAGGTTGCCGTTCCAGCCCCCCAACATTCGCCCATATTCGGACAATTTCCACTCTCACAAATTGTATGTAATTTATGCTCGTCTACAAGACTTCTGACATGTCTATATTCTTTACCAACAGGCAATTTGACACGCAACCAATCAGGCTTGCGCTGTGCAGGAGTTGCCGGAATAACTGGAAGTTCAATCATACAACAAAGTTAAGGATTAAAAATGTAATTTCTAACCGTCAATTTGTTGGTTTTATATCATAAAAAATGACCGATTGTATGCGGTAATGCAATAATGAAACAAAAATTAAGATATTTGTGTTGGTTATCATTAATCTAACAACAAAACTATGCGACTGAGCCAATCTTTATCCATATTGTTACTTGGGGGTGCCTCCATCTTTGCTGCACAGGCCCAAACCAACTTTGACATTATACCCAAACCTTCGAAAATCATATTGGCTACAGGGACATACACCATTCCTGCGCATGTCCCGGTCATTGTTTCAGATGAGTTTCAGGAAGCGGCCCAGCTGCTTACGGAACATCCTGCCATTAAAAGTTTAACTGTCGAAGTACTCAAGAAAAATAAAAAAGCACCAAAAGAAGGTTTTCGAATTGTTAAAGCTGTCGACGCTGACAATGTGAGCAAAAATACCTACTCCATTCAAATCGATGAAAAAGGCCTTCTACTCAGAGCGTGGAATGTGCCTCAGGTTATCAATGGGATTTATACCCTCATTCAATTAGGCTACCTACAAGCTGACCCAGGTAAAATAGCCTATGCGACAATAGTCGATGAGCCTCGCTTTACCTACCGTGGCCTACACCTGGATGTATCGCGCCATTTTATGCCCTTATCCTTTGTAAAAAAGTATATCGACATCATGGCCATCTATAAGTTCAACAACTTTCATTGGCATTTAACCGACGGCGCTGGATGGCGGCTCGAAATCAAAAAATATCCTGAATTGACGCAAAAAGCCGCCTGGCGTACCCATACAAGCTGGAAAGATTGGTGGAATAATGGTCGCCAGTATGTAGACAAAGGTACGCCTAATGCCAGCGGTGGATTCTATACGCAGGAAGAGGCTCGCGAATTGGTCGATTATGCCGCCAGAAAAGGAATCAATGTCATCCCTGAGATTGAAATGCCAGGACATTCTGAAGAAGTATTGGCCGTCTATCCGGAACTCTCTTGTTCAGGAAAACCTTATAGTCAAGGCGAATTCTGTATCGGAAATGAAAAAACCTTTGAGTTCTTAAAAAATGTATTGGATGAAGTCCTTACGATATTCCCTTCTCCGTACATCCATATCGGCGGTGATGAAGCCGAGAAAAAGCATTGGGAAACCTGTCCAAAAGATCAGGCACTCATGCAAAAAGAAGGATTAAAATCTGTCGATGAACTGCAGAGTTATGCGATCAAGCAAATGGACGTATACTTGCAATCCAAAGGGAGGAAACTGATCGGTTGGGACGAAATTCTGGAAGGCGGCCTCACTGAAGGGGCGACGGTCATGAGCTGGCGCGGTGAAGATGGCGGCATAAAGGCCGCTAATGCCGGTCACGATGTCATCATGACTCCAGGGTCACACCTCTATTTTGATTCTTATCAGACAGACCCTCGTACACAGCCTGAAGCCATCGGCGGCTATCTGACTCTGGATAAGGTCTATTCCTATGATCCAATTCCATCAGCCATACAAGGAGATAAAGCCAAGCATATTCTCGGTGCACAGGCCAATATATGGACAGAATATATCCCTACCACCGAACATCTCGAATATATGGTATTTCCACGGGCGCTAGCATTGGCTGAGGTCAACTGGACCAACAAAGATGCGAAGAACTGGGCAGACTTTCAGCGCCGACTACAATCTCATTACAAGCTATTACAGGATCTGAACGTTAACTATTATCGTCCTTCCTATAATGTCGCTTATACGGCAACATACAATGCCGCAAAAAACAACAATAAAATCACGTTAACAACAGAACAACTTAAAACAGATCAGATTCGATATACGATAGATGGCAGTGAGCCTACCATCCAGTCAACACCGTATACGGGGCCATTTGAATTGAGCTCTACAGGACATATCAATGCCGCGTATTTTCAAGATTCGATCAAAATAGGCCCTACGCTATCCTTTGCTATTGATATCCACCGCGCCATTGGAAAAAAGGTAACCTACAATTCACCATGGTCGGGGTATCCGGCACAAAAAGATTCGACCTTAACAAACGGAATCATGGGCGGGCTCTCCTATCATGATGGGCAATGGCAAGGATTCACGAGCCCTATTGATGTTGTTGTCGATATGGAGAGAAGAGAAGAAATACATTTGGTAGCCATGAATTTCATGCAGCTTATTGGACCTGGTGTGTATATGCCCGGAGAAATGGAAGTGCTGCTTTCGGATAATGGCCGTACTTTTAGATCCGTCGGAACGATTAAAAATGACATCTCCGATAAAGAATCAAAATTGACTTTTAAAAGGTTTGAACTTAAGCTGGACAAAGCGCAGCAAGCGCGTTATATCAAAATCAAAGCGAGCAACACTAAAAAGGGCTTCCTATTTACGGACGAAATAATCGTCTATTAACAAAATCGAACACCCTTATCCAATACGAGTTGGAGAACATTTTACTTATGTTTTTTAACTCGTTTTTGCATTTTAAGACGCACCTTTCCAACAAACCAAATGTTTTTTTTAAATATTCTTAAAATAAATACTTAATTTTCAAATTTTAAAATGTAACTTTGCACTCCGACAAAGCAGTCGGAATGACCCTTCCCCATGAGCTATTTTTGATTGTCTTTGCTCAGATTTACAATAGGAAATTTAATTTTTTGAACTAGATATAATGCCAAGAAACACTTCCATTAAGTCGGTTTTAATCATCGGATCAGGTCCCATCGTTATCGGTCAAGCTTGTGAATTTGATTATTCTGGATCTCAAGCATCCCTTTCATTGAAAGAAGAAGGTATTGAAGTATCCATCATCAACTCAAACCCTGCAACAATCATGACGGATAAAGTTGTTGCGGACAATGTCTACTTACTTCCATTAACCTGCGAAAGTATTGAAGAGATTTTGCAAAAACACAACATTGACGCTGTACTTCCTACCATGGGTGGACAGACCGCTTTGAACTTATGTATCGAAGCTTCCAACCTAGGTCTTTGGGAAAAATACAACGTAAAAGTTATCGGTGTTGATGTTGCTGCCATTGAAAAAACTGAAAACCGTGAAGAATTCCGTCAATTAATGGTTGATATTGGCGTGGGCGTTGCAACATCCAAAATTGCAAACTCATTCCTAGAAGGTAAAGAAGCTGCACAAGAAATTGGCTATCCGCTTGTTATTCGCCCTTCGTATACCCTTGCTGGTACTGGTGGCGGATTTGTTCACAGAAAAGAAGATTTTGATGCAGCCTTAAATAGAGGTTTACATGCTTCACCAACACATGAAGTTTTGGTTGAACAAGCTGTATTGGGTTGGAAAGAATTTGAGCTCGAACTGCTTCGTGATACCAACGACAATGTCATCATCATCTGTACCATTGAAAACTTCGATCCAATGGGTATCCACACTGGAGACTCGATCACGGTTGCTCCGGGCATGACATTATCAGACAAATGTTACCAAGATATGCGTAATCAGGCTATTCTGATGATGCGTTCCATTGGCACATTTGCCGGTGGTTGTAATGTTCAGTTCTCTGTAAACCCAGAAAACGAAGAAATCATTGCCATCGAAATCAATCCACGTGTATCACGCTCTTCCGCTTTGGCGTCCAAAGCAACAGGTTATCCAATTGCAAAGATTGCAGCTAAATTAGCAATCGGTTACAACTTGGATGAATTGCAAAATCAGATCACGAAAACAACATCCGCATATTTTGAACCAACGTTAGACTATGTGATCGTAAAGATCCCGCGTTTCAATTTCGATAAATTCAAAGGAGCAAACAAGGAATTAGGTCTACAGATGAAAGCGGTAGGTGAAGTTATGGCAATCGGCCGTACATTTATCGAAGCTTTACAAAAAGCCTGTCAATCCTTGGAGACTGGCCGCGCTGGTTTAGGTGCCGACGGTCGTCAATGGAGAAACTTAGACGAGATCATGGATAGTCTGGAGCATCCAAGTGGTGACCGCTTGTTCCATATCAAAGATGCTTTCGAATTGGGCGTTCCTTTGGAATCTATCCGTAAAGCAACTCGTATCGACAAATGGTTCTTAGTGCAGATCCAGGAGTTGGTACACCTTGAACAAGAATTACGTCGTTACCAATTGAACAATATCCCACGCGATTTCTTCATGACCTTAAAACAAAAAGGTTATTCAGATGTACAAATTGCTTGGTTGTTGGGTAATGTAACAGAAGATCAAGTTTACGATCGTCGTAAGGAGTTAGGCATTAACCGTGTTTACAAAATGGTAGATACTTGTGCCGCAGAATTCCCTGCACAAACACCATACTACTATTCGACTTTCGAAGAAGAGAACGAATCCATCTCTTCAGATAGAAAGAAAATCATCGTTTTAGGTTCCGGCCCAAACCGTATCGGTCAAGGTATCGAGTTCGATTACTCGTGTGTACACGGCTTATTGGCGGCTAAAGAATGTGGTTACGAAGCGATTATGGTTAACTGTAACCCAGAGACTGTTTCGACAGACTTTAATATGGCTGACAAATTATACTTCGAGCCCGTATTCTGGGAACACGTACGTGAGATCATTGAATTAGAAAAACCAGAAGGTGTTATCGTACAGCTGGGTGGACAAACAGCGCTTAAAATGGCTGAACGTCTGGAGCAGTTAGGTGTAAAAATTATCGGTACTTCGTTCGAAAACATGGACTTGGCAGAAGATCGTGGCCGTTTCTCCGATCTTTTAAAAGAATTGGAAATTCCATATCCAAGATACGGTGTCGCGACATCGGCAGAAGAAGCATTACAAGTAGCAAACGAAGTGGGATATCCTGTATTGGTCCGTCCTTCTTACGTATTGGGTGGACAAGGGATGAGCATCGTTATCAACGACGAAGACTTAGAAAAAGCGGTTGTCAACTTGTTGAAAAACCTTCCTGGAAACCATATTCTGATCGATCACTTCCTGGATCGTGCCGAAGAAGCTGAATCAGATTCAATCTGTGATGGTGAAGAGGTACACATCATTGGTATGATGGAACACATCGAACCTGCAGGTATCCACTCTGGTGACTCATCGGCGGTATTGCCTCCATTTGGCTTGTCACAAGCTGTTCAGGACAAAATGGAAGAATACTCGATCAAATTAGCAAAAGCGTTAAATGTCCGTGGTCTACTAAACATCCAGTTTGCTGTCAAAGGTGAAAATGTATATGTTATCGAGGCTAACCCACGTGCATCCCGTACAGTTCCTTTCATCGCAAAAGCTTATGATGTTCCATACATCAATATTGCTACTAAAGTCATGTTGGGCGCTAATAAATTAAAAGACTTCACAATCGAACGTAAGCTGAAAGGATTTGCAATTAAAGAACCGGTATTCTCTTTCAACAAATTCCCGGAGGTGGACAAACAATTAGGTCCTGAAATGAAATCAACTGGTGAAGCAATTCGCTTTATTAAAGATCTTCAAGATCCATATTTCAGAGAATTGTACAATAAAAAATCAATGTTTTTGAATGCCCAATAAGGCATATTAATCAACTAAAAAAAGGCTTGCGATTGCAAGCCTTTTTTTAGTTGATATCTTTTACACAACGAAACCCAACATTATTGGTGGGGCTGTTGACTTCGCCCTTTCCCCTACTTCCGGCTTTATACCTTTCACAATATTGATCATTGCAAAGAAATGATCCACCGCGCTGAACGCGTTTCTCCAGATTTGGTTCCTGCGGATCATAAGAATCTTGTGGTCCTTTGGGGTTAGCAATTGTACTATACTGATAATAATCGGGTCTATATAAATCAGCGCACCATTCCCACACATTTCCTTCCATGTCATATAGCCCTAGCGCATTTGCCTGAAATGATTTAACGGGTGCTGTTCCTTCGAATCCATCTTCTTTAGAATCCTGAATAGGAAATTGTCCCTGGTAGATATTTGCTATCCATTGTCCATGAGGTTTCAAATCTTTGCCCCAGTAATATAGATCGTCGTTCGCATCGTTCCGTGCTCTTGCTGCATACTCCCATTCTGCTTCCGTAGGTAATCGTTTGCCTGCCCATTTCGCGTAAGCTGCAGCATCTTCATAGGCAACCTGGACAACCGGATGATTCATTTTGTTTTTTATCGAGCTATTGGGTCCTTCTGGATGCTGCCAATTTGCACCAGGAACGTATTCCCACCACATCAGATAATTATTTAATGAATTCAGTTCTTTGGGCTTGGAGAATACGGCTGAACCCGCGACCAACATTTTGGGATCAACTTCCGGAAAATCCTGAGGATCCAGTTCCCTTTCCGCCACTGTCACATAACCTGTTTCCTTTACGAACGCTGCAAACTGCGCATTTGTCACCTCGTGCTCATCCATATAAAATGAATGTAATTCAACCCGATGTAATGGCTTACTATCTTCAAAATTCGAACTCCCCATTAGAAATGTCCCGCCCTCGACCAATATCATCTTGTCAGCGGTATTTCTATTTAACTTATTGATTTGAGATTTAATTATGCCCGCCCGCGTTGGTATATTTTCCCCAACACAACAAGAAAGTGTATCATTTGCGGAAAACAACGATAAACAGGTCATTAGGGTTAGATTGAATAACATAATTAAAGATAAACATAAAAGGGGAACATTAAAAAGTTCCCCTTTTATTAATTACTAACACACCGAGCTATACACCCAATTGTATATTTTCTTTTTTTGCAGCTCTTGAACGAATAGGTGTATTACCACCACCTTTCAGCGTAATGTCAACAGGATTGTTATCTTTCCACGCTCCTTTCGTAAAATCCGGTATATCAACGGTCTTGCAGTTCTTCGCTACAGATTCAAAGCTCAATGGTACAACACAGCTCCACGAAGCAGCATCATAGACATCTTGATCCAGCGGTAATCCATTACGCAAACAGTCGATCAGACGCCAATCCATCATAAAATCCATTCCACCATGTCCACCCACCTGTTTTGCCTGCTCTCCAATATACTTCACCAATTCGGGCGTATATTTATCATACAGCTCTTTTAACTTTTGCTCTGAAATGAATTCATGGCCAAATGCAATATTTTCTGTCGGGTATTTTTGAGCAAAACCTTTCGTACCGCTCAGTGTATGTAATCTGGAGTAAGGTCTGGGGGAAGTAACATCATGCTGCAGCATAATCGTTTTTCCTTTTGCGGTACGGATAAGTGTTGTATTCATATTTCCGCGGTAGTTCTTTCCGACAAATTCCTGAAAAAAAGAATCCTTGGTGGCTAATTCTTTTGCCTTTTCACCCATCATGAAATCATTCGAAGACATGGCGACAAGATGATTCATTTTATCCCCTCTATTGATATTCAGGCACTGCGCTACAGGTCCGAGTCCATGCGTAGGATATAAGTTTCCATTCAGTTTTATATTCTCTCTCAAGCGCCACATGTTATCATAACCATTCTTTGCAAAATTCAGATCCAGCAAATCATGGATATAAGCACCCTCGGCATGGATAAGTTCTCCAAACAAGCCTTGACGTACCATGTTCAACGTGAGCATTTCGAAGAAATCATAACAGCAGTTTTCCAACATCATACAATGTTTCTTAGTCGCTTCCGAAGTCTTTACTACCTCCCAACAATCTTTTATCGTCAATGCGATTGGCACTTCACAAGCCACGTGATTACCCGCTTTCATTGCAGCAATGCTCATAGGAGTATGATAGTCCCAAGGAGTACAAATGTAGACGAGGTCAAGCTTTTCCTCTTTCAACAACGATTTCCATCCATCTTCGCCAGAATAAGCTTTGGGAGCCTTCAAACCTTTTGATGTGACGATCTTTGTTGCACGTTCGACCCGGTCTAGATGCTTGTCGCAAAGTGCGACAATTTCGCAACCTTCAATATAAGACAGTCGTTCAACAGCTCCAGGTCCACGCATACCAAGTCCAATTACTGCTACCCTGACCTTATCAATTTTAGGAGCTGCATAACCGCACATATTAAACGACTCTCCTGATCCATTGGCATTCACCAACGCAGGAAGTGAAACAGCCAGTGTTGACAAAATTCCGGCCTTTTTTAGAAAATCTCTTCTAGAATCCATAATTTAAAGTTCATATAAAATTAAAGGGACCAATTGGTCCCTTTAAAAAATCACCTATTTTAAAACAAACTAAACAGTCAATAGAAAAATCCATTTTGGGGTGGATTTTATTCGGTTCTATTTAAAGAACTTAATCTCTGTGACAATGATAGGGCACTTTTTCCGAAATAAAAAATGAAATATGAAAGCAATCGTTTGCTCAATTTACACAAACGATTGCTTAATTTGTTATATTTATTGCTTTCTGCTATTGGCCATGACGAATTATTTCGCCATTAAATCTGTATTCCCAAATTACGATTATAGCCATGTTATCCCTTGAAGCTAGATTGTCTAGATGGATACTATGCTGATATACCTCACAGAAGAGCGAGTTCCTGTCGATGAAAAATGCTGCTATACCGTTATGGCGATCGTTAAACTATATTCCGGAACGAATAAACTATTTACATCTTTTAACCGGATACAGTTATAGAAGATCCATGTAGCAACTACTGGAAATACGAATGATAGCACATAGAAAGTGGACCGTCACTGGGCCCGCAGCGGGTAAGAATGGGAACGGAACATCGCCGATGGACCAGCCGCATCTATG